>CAIMOS010000241.1 GCA_903843135.1 uncultured Ignavibacteriales bacterium
AGGACAGCCCCGCGGCGCAGTTCAACAGAACTACTCATCACATTCCTTCATCGCGTATCACATTTATTTTTGCACCGCGGAATTGTTATAAGCCATCGATCAAACTAAGCACGCACGGTTTGCTAAACCGTGGTAATATGCCTCCGTACCGCGGATTAGCAATCCGCGCCACGGATGATTTAAAATAAAAAACGCCGCCGGGAAAGATTCCGGGCGGCGCATATTTTTTAAGATCAGATTTATTTGCAGAGTGCCGAATTTAACTTCTTCATATAAACCGCAGCTTTTTTGCTGCTGCCTGCACCTACCAGACCGTTCGTACGGCGTGTAAGTGAAACCCACGCAGCTTTTATCTTCGGAGACAATGCAAGGGATTTTTTCGTAGGATTAAGGATCATATTCCTTCCTACCGCTTTCCTCTTTACAAAACCCTTAGCTTCCAGCGAGTCTACCAATCTTGTAATGGTGGACGGCTGAAGGTTAAGATAAAAACATAGTTCTTTTGCGCTGATACCCGGGGCCTTGTTCGCAAGTAAAAGGATAAAGGCGGAGGACGGGGCTAAACCGGTGATCTGGAACTCTTCATCAGCCATTGAGTTTATTGTGCGGGCCAACGAGGTGATGTTGAAGAACAAATCTCCGGAAAAATCAACCGGAGGTTTCTGAGTGGTTTTTTGTGTTTGCATATTAAGTGATATTGTTTGTATGAAACATTCGCCTAAATATATAATTTTTATTTAATAATATCCAAAAGAATTTTTATTTCTTTTGAGGAGAGTTGGCGGCACTCGCCCGGTTTTAATCCGCTGATATTTAGGGTTACAATCCTGAACCGGATCAATCTTAATGTGGGGTGGCCAACCGCGGCTGTCATCTTCCTTACCTGCCTGTTCCTTCCCTCTACAATTGTCAGCGATATCCACGAAACAGGAATGTTCGCCCTGAACCTTATCGGCGGCACTCTGTCATCCGGAACCGGAGCTTCAATCAATTCACATTTAGCCGGAAGAGTGACCTTTCCTTCAATTACAACGCCGTTTCGGAGTTTTTCGAGTGCGGCTTCATCAGGTACACCTTCGACCTGAGCAAAGTATTCACGCTCGTGCGAGCGTTCATTGAGGAGCGCGTGGGTGAGGGATTTATCATTTGTAAGCAGAAGCAGGCCTTCAGAATCCATATCCAGCCTGCCGACGGCATATACATCCGGAGGGAAATTAAAGAGAGAACTCAGTGTGGGGCGCCCCTCTTTGTCCGTAAACTGACTTAATACACCGTAAGGTTTATTAAGAATAAAATACTGAAAACCGGGAATTACTCTTTATCTCCCTCTCCGGTTTCCTGTTCTTCCTCTTTCCCGGCTTCATTGCTAAATTTGCTGAGTGAGGAATGTATTCCCGCTACAACTTTCTTAAAATCTTCGAGTTTATTTTGCTTGGCAACAATCCAGCCTTCGATTTTCTCGCGGAACTCATCCGTGGTTGCGGTTTCCTTTTTAGCTTCGAGTTCAGCAATTTCGTGCGCAATTGTTTCGATCAGTTTAGTCAGCTTATCCGCGCGCTCTATGTTCTTTTCCCGGTTCTCTTTCTGGCGCTCCACCCATTCTCTTCTTTTCGCGCTGCGCTCGGCTCTTTTTACTTTCCGGACTTTTTTAAATTCGTCAAGTCTTACAGTTAACTGTTTCCATAGCGCGTTAAACTGTGCGACGATCATATCCGTGTCTTCCTTAGACAGGATAAGGTCCTTCGTATTTTCCCTCTGTTTAATCACAATTTTCATCGCGTCAAAAGGATTGCCTTCCTGTTCAACGGCGTTCTGCGCGGCGGTGTAAAAAGTTTTTGCTTCGTCCAGCGAGGCAGAATGAACAATCTTAAGTTTCTCATCAAGCACTTCCCGCCCTTTCCTGAAAGCCTGCCAGCAATGATCGGCGTCATCGCGGTGCATTTTCCTGGACCGTGCAACAAGAAGGTTATTAACAATTTTGAATTTCTCTTTCGCAACCTGGAATGTGGTCTTGTCGTAGACACCTTCGGCAAGTTCAGAGGCTGATCTCAGTTCTTCAAGAATTTCCTCCATCAACTGGTGCGAAGCAGCCTCGGTTGAGGAATATTCTTCCTTGCGGAGATGATCGACACGGTCGCAGAGTTCACGGTATTCATCCCAAAGCTCTTTACGCTGGCTATCGGAAATATCCCTCGTATGCTTAAAGATATCTATTATCTGTTTCGCGTGGTTGAAAAAGGAGCGGTAGCTGTAAGACTCACCCGACTTGTGGTCTTCCCTCAATTTCCGGATTTCCGATTTGATATTATCGTAACCGGCTGAATGAGACTGAACTGGTTCAGCAATCTGGTCTTCCTTTACCGTTTCAGCAGTTTTTTCCGGTTCAGAAGGCCGCACTGTTTCCTCCGCTTCTGCTCTGACTTGTTCGTCAGGCTGCGGGACATTTGTCTGTTCGTTTTCTTTAGGTTCTTCTTGTGACATATCTTTACTGAATTCCTCGTTTATCAATTGTAGTCCCTCAAAATTTTAATTACTAAATGCAATTCTAATTCACCCTTTTTCAGGGTAAACGGATAACAATTTCCTTAATATAGCAATCTTTTTTTTGGAATGTCAAACCCAAATGTAATTCCCATCACTTTTTACGGCCGTTTTTCACAAATATATAAGATTCTGTCAGCTTTCCAGGATTTCCAGAGCTTTTGAGTAACTTCCTTCTTTAAGCCGGTAAAGCAGCCATTCCTCCATCGGAACTGCGCCGATTTTGTTGTAAAAATCTATTGCCGGTTTGTTCCAGTCAAGCACGCACCATTCGATACGGCCGTTCCCGTTTTCCATTGCCTCCCTCACTAGGTAAGCAAACAGCTTCGCCCCGATCTTATTCCGCCTGTACTCCGGCCTGATAAAAATATCTTCAAGATATATTCCCCTCTTTCCGGTAAAAGTGGAAAAGTTATTGAAATAAACTGCGTATCCGACTGCCTCATCGCCAAGAAATGCAAACACCACTTTTGTATGTGAATTCCCGCCAAACAATGATTCGGTGATAATCTCTTCTGTCGCTGTCACCTCAGAAGATAACTTTTCATAATCTGCTATCATCCTGATGAATGAGAGAATAAGCGGCACATCTTTTTTTTCTGCTTTTACTAATTTGATTTCCTGAGTTTGCATAGAGTTCCTTTAGTATGAATTCAGCAATACCTTATCTCCCGCAGCGATTACTTTTCCGGCCTCGGAGAAAGGTATTCTTGTATTGACTGTGAATTTGTAATAATGATCAAATCTTCCCGCATCAATCTCCGGGGGAAAATGTTCTTTCCTTTTCTCGATAAAGATCCGCTGAAACTCAGATGCGGATTCACCCGTATCCGGGTTCCTGGTCGGGACAATGCAGCGGTTGCAGGGATTAACACCGTAAAATAAAATATTCCCGATCTGAAACTGTTTCTCTATTCCGCTCTCAGAGAAAAGATTATCCTCCCGGAACGGAATGCAATTATTAAGCACGATATTCGCCCTGAATCTCTTATGAACTTCTGCCGCGGTCATATTCTCAAACCAGCCGGCGATCATTTCGTATGAAGCAGAACTGGCGATCGTCGGGCCGTAAGCATCTGTGTCATCCGGAAATCCGGAACCGGAATTTTCAACCAGCGATACCTTCATTGAAAAATATTCGCTGAGCCATTTGGTGAGTGAAGTGTTATTAACATTAAGTTCAAATTCCGGGCCCTCCCCCATTCCGTCAACTGAAAACCGGACCTCTTTCAATCCTTCGCTGAACCGCGGTTTTAACTTATGAACACGCGGATTTTTCTTTCCGTTGATATACTTCCCGGACTCATCCCGCATCGCGAAACGGCGGTCATTCTCAAGCGCTCCGCCGGAGGAGATAACCGCACGGGGCATATCAATGCCATCCAGTGATTTAACAGGGTATATTGTTATTCGTGATACTTCGGGGGTCATAATAATTTCTTTACACTACAAAGTAAATTTAATTAATATGCTTACAAATTTCATCAATTATTTCTCAACCGAACGATTTATATTTTCTTTTCATCTCACTCAGGTAATTATTAGAAAGATTTTTCCTCTGAACCCGTATATTTACTACGTGGTTATTTAAAAATCAGAACAAAGAGGAATGATATGGTCAGGCATTTTTTACCGGTTTCCCTGTTTTTATTCAGCGTCATTGTTTTTGCGGACGGAATGGACGATGAAATTAACTCCGCAATGCAGAACGCGAAAAAGGGAATAACATACGGACTCAGCAACTTAAAAACGAAAAAGAACAAGATAGACAACACACTTATAGCCGAAGATAAACTTGTGGCAGATATTAAAGTAACAAAAGAGATTAACGGAGTAAAGATCGAATCCACCGGATATTACAATTCTGTTTCTGTGACGGTCACGCTTTACCGTTCATATGAAAGCCTTGTAAAGGACAAGTATATTGACAAACTCCCCGATCCGCCTCGTGAGGACTGATCCCGTTTGCAGCTGAAGGAAGATTCCCGGAATATAATTATTATCGTTCTGGCAGGGCTTGCTGCTCTGCCGTTGTGCTTCAATTCTTTCGGGACAGACCTTGACGGCTGGCGGATGATTATGAGCGGCATCACGCTTGCTGAAAAAGGCATCTATGTACCGTCCCGCTTTCCCGGATACCCGGTTCCGGAGTTGTTGTTCGCGGGTTTTGCGTACACAGGCACAGCCTCGATACTCCCCTATTTTTCCAACATCGTCGTTCTGCTCCTATCAATTGCTACAGCTTTGATTTTCTGCACCCTTCTGAAAGAAAGCGGAATAAACAACAGGTTATTTCCCGCGCTTTCTCTTTTATTTACGCCGGTATATCTGATTAATGCAACTGCACCGATGGATTACAATATCGCCTTGTTTTTCCTGACGGCTTCAGTTTTATTTTTAATAAGACAAAAGTATTTTATTTCCGGAATTTTATTCGGCCTTGCGGCCGCGTCAAGATTCAGCTCGGCGCCGTTATTTATTGTTCTTCTGGTTTATATACCTCTATATTCGAGGTCTCATAAATTAAAATCTTTCTCACTCCTTACCGGCGGAATCCTTATTTCGCTGGTTCCGTTTTTCTCATTGCTGTTTGAAAAATACGGATTCGGTTTCCTTCAGTTCTATGATGTTCCGTATCCGTCGGTAGTTAATCTTATCGGCAGGGGAACAGTAAAGATATGGGGAATTCCGGGTGTGCTTGCGCTGCTGTTTATTTTTGTTAGTATCATTCCAAGCCTGAAAAACAGGCTATCCGAAATTGAGATCAGGTCCAAAGGGATCTTATTTGTATCCGCATCGATTATACTGATTACGGCAATTCAGTTTTTGTTTATCCCGAATGAAAGCGGCTACCTGATACCCCTGATACCATTTTTGATATTGATCGCTGCGTCTTATGCAAGCGTTAGGCAGATGCAGTTGTTCTTCGTTGCTGTTTTGATATCGTGCCTTTTTACAGATATTCAGAACGGTACATTTACATTTTCCGGCCCGGTTGTTAATAATTATTTTAACCGGGCGGATGATCAGGCCAGACTTGAGAAGATTTCCGCACTCCAAACCGCCGGCAATACTGCAATCATCGCGGGCAATACCGCAGTTAAACTTTACATCTTTAATGCTCAGTTTAAACACAGGAAGAATTATTCATCCGGCATCTTTGAAATAGTAAATAAAAATGCTTTAGACAAGATTATTAACGATTATCGGGCAGTATACTGCCTTCCCGAAGCTCGAAATGAAATTTTGGAAGAACACGGTTACGATGTCACCGGCGTTTCACTGAAGATAAAAGTTTACGGAGCGCCGATCTAAATGAGAAACCTCTTCATCAAGGTCTTCAACTACCGCAAATTTCCGGACCACAATCCTGAAGTTCTGAAACATAACCTCACGATGCACCTGACTGACGGTATTCTGTTTTTCCTCGGGGCAAGTTTGGTTTCGGCGCAGACAGTCGTTCCCGTATTTTTACAAATGACAGGGGCCACTCCGATGGATATAGCCGCTGTTCAGGCATTAGGCATAATCGGGCTTAATCTCCCGCAACTGCTCCTGATAGGCAGGGGGTTCAACCCGCCGCGGCTGCTTCCGTTAATACTCAAGTACAGTTTTATCTTCAGGTTTATGTTCTTTGTTATCGGAGTCTTTGCCTTTTTTATTCCTTTTGTCTCCCGGCAAATTGCGGTATTGAGCTTAATGTTCCTGATGATCTCCTCGGCGTTCCTTGGAAGCCTCGCCGGGCCGATGTGGTTTCACCTTCTGTTCCTCACCACCCCTGTGAAATTAAGGGGCCGGCTGATGGGAATAAGGCAGTTCGTGGGTTCGCTGCTTGGCATTCTCGGCGGATTTGCAGTAAAAATAATTATCGACAGCGTCGCCTACCCTTACAGCTTCGGGTTTATATTCATTCTCTCTTTCCTGTTCCTTTTTATTTCCTGGTTTTTTGTAAAAAGACTCATCGAACCTGAACGGGAAATCGCCCCCCTTAGCGATAAACAGGGAGAAATATTTCCCAGGATGAAATCAATACTGAAAAGAGATAAACGGTTCCTTAATTATATTATTGCCGACTTTCTGACTTTAATGTCATTCACTTCAACTTCATTTTTCGCTATCTACGGAATCGGTAAGTTTAATCTGTCCCCCGGCGTCGCGGGCCTGTTCACTATGATTATGATGGCGACTATGGCTGTATCAAATATCCTCTTCGGCATCACTGCCGACCGTAAGGGGCATAAACTTAATCTCCAGTTTCTGCTGGTTTCCGGAGCGCTTTCCTGCATAACCGCAATCTTCGCGCAGAACAGTTTTATGTATGGAATGGTTTTCGTTTTTGCCGCGGTTCTTCTGGCGATTCAGGGAATTTCACGGATCGCGTTTGTGGCAGAAATTTGTGAAGAGCGGGACAGGATTGCTTATATAGGTTTGTTAAACTTCATTACGGCGCCGGCGCTGCTGTTCGGTTTATTATCCGGATATCTGATAAAATTTTTGGGATATGAACTTATCTTTGCTGCAGATGCGGCACTTTCAGTAATTGCGTTTTTGATATTAACGCTTAAAGTCAGCAATCCCAGGATTATTAAAAATTTATAGAGACGGGGGACTGGTTACTGAGCCTGCCGAAGTATCCCCCGTCTCTACAAAATAAATTATATCAATCGCTCCAGCGGCATAATGAACAGCCTAACCTTATCGTCATCGCGGTGTACTTCGAGATTTATAATATTTATCTTTTCTATCATACCGTCGATCAATTTATCTTCTGTAAAGGCTATCATCCTGACCGAATTGTATCCGGGGAAAACCCGCGTGCCGAGATGCGCATCGCTGTTATGGCCTTTTCCGGTAACCTGCTCCCACTTCGTGTAAAAATCAACTCCGACGGTTTCAAGCATTTTGGAAACCCTGCCGTCGAGAATATCGTGATAAACTAAAAATGCAAGCTTCATATTTAATCTCTGTGATTTATTTCTTCATTAAAATTATGAAATTAAAAAGTTTTTCGCTGTGATTCCCATAACTGGTTTGCCATCTGCGTAACTTTCATAGCTTCCTTCTTCGTCGCAAGTGTACTCCCTTTTACAGGGAAAGGATGTTCCGATGTGGTCCGTTTCATCATCAGGGTCCAGCTTTTTTTAACGCGGTAAAATGATTGCGAAGGATCAGAGAGGGCACGGTAATTAAATGACTTTGTGGTGCTGTCCATAGCGCCGAAGAATTCTATCATATTTGCATCAGGTTCAAAATCAACTACTCCTTTGCCGGACCTCCAGAACCAGAGTGTATTTGATTTCCAGTCTGCACCCATTTTATATTCGTGCTTTCCCCATTTCTTCAGCGGGAAGATCAGGAAAAACAGAACAATGCCGGCTAAGAAGAACATCGGCGCCATTTCCGCTTCGCCTTCTCTTCCCTCCGCGTCAACGAGCAACCCGATCAGGAAACAGAATATTGCTGTTACAATCGGGAAATAGTAAGCAAATTCCTTCCATCCCGAACTTTTCCATACAATAAGTGAAAACTGCGGGGATGACGGGCCGGTATCAATGTTATTCTTTCTCACTCTGTCGCGGTCAGTCGGAGGAACATCGTTTTTTAGTGCAGGGGTTTTACCGGAAGAATCTCTTCTCTCTTTCATTTTGGCGCGCTTGTCAATCTTCAGTTCGCCGAATGCCGCCTTGACCGCATCTTTCACCGGGATGTCAGTTTCGGTATCGTTATCCTGTATCTTGCCGTCGCCCGGGCCCAGATTCATCGTCCTCCCGCCGCCGCAGTCGATTATCACATTCGGATAGCAGAAATCCTGATCAGAACTGACTTCCGGTATCCTGATATTCTGGACCTTGTTAAGGAAATCGTATAACTCAAAATTATCCTTCGCGCCGAATTTTACTTCATCATAGCTGCCGTTTGCCTGAAGAAGATCCTGGCTTATACCCTGCGCGCTGACGTTAACTTTACCGGACATAATGAACCTCTCAACTATTATTTATATAATGAATAAGAGAACAGAATATTTCTAAGCAGAGCCTTTTATACTTTATTTCCCGGGCTGGTTCCTTCTGAACTTATTCAACAGGCCGCTTATCTTAAAATTCGCGATATCATCAAGAATAGTATAAACAACGGGTACGATGAACAGAGTGAGAATTGTTGATGTTATCAATCCGCCAATAACCGCCTGGCCCATAGGAGAACGGAACTCAGATCCTTCTCCGATTCCGAAAGCAACGGGAACCATACCGAAGATCATAGCGAATGTCGTCATAAGGATCGGCCTCAATCTTGTCGGCCCGGCCTGAACGAGCGCGTCAAACCGGCTCATTCCCCTGTCCCGGAGTACGTTCGTGTAATCAACCAGAAGAATTCCGTTCTTCGTCACAAGCCCCATCAGCATTATTATACCGATCAGCGAAATTACCGAGATCGAACTTCCGAACAGCAGCAGGAAGAGCACCGCGCCTATGATCGACATCGGCAAAGCAAGCATTATGGAGAATGGAAGGAAAAAACTTTCAAACTGCATTGCGAGAACTATATAAACAAAAATGATCGCAAGAAGTAATGACAACAGAATATTTCCGAAAGACTCTTCCTGCATCTCGGCTTCACCTACGATACCTACTGTGTATCCCGGCGGAATATCTATTTTCTCTATCTCTTTGTTAACATCAGCAATTACCTCGCCAAGGAGCCTGCCGCTCAGGTTCGCGTCAACTCTGATTTCCTTCTGACGTTTGTACCTGTTTATCTGAGACGGGCCGTATCCTTCGTCGACAGTAGTGACTTCGCTAAGCGGAACAATGATATCTTTTCCGCCGGCCCCTTTTTTGCCGCTCTTGAGGAAATATTTTGAGAGATCAGTCAGATTGCGGCGGTCCTCCTGCTTAACGCGCACGCGGACGTCATACTGTTCATCACCTTCCTGAAATTTTGTAGCAACGTTTCCGTCTACAAGCGCGCGCACCGTAGATGCTATCAGGTAAGGATTAACAGCAAGGTCATTCGCCTTTTCCCTGTTGATCCTCAGCCTGATTTCCGGTTTCGATGACTCCTGCGAATTATCAACATCAACCGCGCCTTCAGTGGATTTTACTATCTTCTCAACTTTCGAGGCCAGCTGCTGTATTACTTTCAGGTCTTCACCCCTGATACTGTATGTCACAGGTTTCTCAGCGCCCCCCATACCCTCAAGAAGGAAACTGTATTTTGCGCCGGGAATATATTTCAGTTCTTCCCTGATTTCCCTCATTAGTGAGAACATATCTTTTTCGCGTTCATCTTTCTTCAGCAGTTTTACAAGTATGTTCGCTGAGGTGACGGGATTATTGCCCGAACCGATAGTTGTAAGTACATCCGTGACTTCAGGATGTTTCATAATTACTTTCTCAACCTGCGAACAGATATAATCGGTTTGTTCGATTGAACTTCCTGTTGCGGCTTTAACGGCAATATTGAACTCACCTCTGTCCTGTTCGGGGAAGAACTGGCTTCCAAGCAATCCGCTGAGGAACATACTCGAAATAAATACTGCCCCGGACACAATTACCACCGTCCATCTGTGTTTCAATCCCCATTTGAGCGATCCTTTATACCATTTGCTCAGGACTTCAAACGCGTGATTATAGTAGTAAAGAAATTTCTGCAGCAGGTTCTTCTTCGGGTCAAGTTCTTCATCGTGCTCGGACAGCCATCTGGAGGAAAGCATCGGCGTCAGGGAGAATGCAACGAACAAAGACACAAGTACCGCGACGGAAATCGTAATACCGAACTGGTAAAAGAACCTTCCTACAATACCGGGCATAAACGCGACCGGAACGAAAACCGCCACAATTGTAAAAGTGGTTGCCATAACCGCCAGTCCGATTTCTTCGGTCGCGGACCTTGCGGCTTCAATCGGTGTTTCACCCTGCTGCATATGACGGTAAATATTTTCAATCACCACAATCGCATCATCTATCAGAAGTCCGACAAGCAGCGACAATGCGAGAAGCGACATCATATTAAGTGTGAAATCAAGCGCGTACATAATAATAAAGCTTGCGATGATTGATGTCGGTATGGCCAGCGCGCTTATAATTGTTGCCCTGAAGTTAGC
>CAIMOS010000242.1 GCA_903843135.1 uncultured Ignavibacteriales bacterium
CCTTCGACAGGCTCAGGGACCACCCTTCGACAGGCTCAGCAGAAGTGTCATTGGTAAGGAATATGAGTCTGGTGAAATAATTGATAATGGACAATTGAGAATTGATAATTTCAGGCACGGTTATTCCGCGCCTTTTTGATTTATGGTAGCGTGGGTTAGCAACCCGCGTGCGGCGTTGTAATATCAATATCTAATCGCAACTCGCAGATGTTAATGTGATCGTGTTTGTATTTAGCAGTCCTGTTGCAATGCGCCGCCGCGGGAAAAGTATCCCGCGATACGGAGAAATGAATTATCCAACTGCGGGTTGTTATACCCGCAGCCGCTTCACCGGGAGGGAAGAGCTCCCTTGTATAATTATTGATTTTTGTTAGTACAAACATAAATGCAAAAGGCGCGGTGGTCACCGCGCCTTTATAGAATGTGTCTCAGTATTGAAGAGGATGGCTGTAAAGTTGCCCTGCAGTCAATTTTACTTTTTTGGCCTGTACATATGCGTACTCTGGCCGAAGAAAACTTCCGCGGCTTCCATCACCGTTTCGGAAAGAGTGGGATGAGGATGGATCGTCAGTTTCAGGTCGGATGCCGTTGCACCCATCTCGATTGCGAGCGCGCCTTCGGCTATCAGTTCTCCCGCTCCGGGCCCGCAGATACCGATACCGAGTATTCTTTCGTTTTCCGGATTAACTATAAGCTTTGTAACTCCGTCGGATCTGTCGAGAGTTGTTGCTCTTCCGGACGCGGCCCACGGAAAGCGGGCGACTTCAAATTTAATTCCCGCTTCTTTTGCCTGTGTTTCGGTCAAACCGGCCCACGCTATTTCCGGATCGGTAAAAACAACGGCAGGTATTGCATAAGGTTCAAACGCGGCTTTATGGCCCATAATCACTTCAACCGCAACACGGGCTTCGTGGCTTGCTTTGTGGGCAAGCATCGGATCGCCGGCAATATCGCCGATGGCATAAACTGCCGGATCGTTTGTCTGCAACTGTTTGTTAACTTCGATAAATCCGCGTTTGTTCACTGTGACTTTTGTGTTCTCAAGCCCCAGCCCCTGAGTAACGGGTTTACGGCCTACTGAAACAAGCACGTAATCGTATGAGTAGTCTGTTACGGTTCCGCCGGCGTCCTGGATTTTAACGATGATCTTATCATTTTCTTCCCTCATCGACAGGACTTTCGAATTGAGCATTATTTTTTCAAATTTCTTTTCGATCATCTTTGAAAGATGAAGTACGAGGTCGCGGTCCGCGCCCGGCAAGAGGCCGGGGGTCATTTCAACAACAGAAACTTTGGATCCGAGCGCATTGTAAACCGAACCGAGTTCAAGCCCGATGTACCCGCCGCCCACAACAAGCAGGCTTCCGGGAATCTCAGGAAGGTCGAGCGCCGATGTTGAATTAAGGATCCTTTTGCTGCCGATCTCGAATGCCGGGACCGTCGCGATTACGGAACCGATCGCCACGATAATTTTATCGAAGGATTTTGTTTCCGCCTCTCCGCCGGTTTTGGCGATGCTAAGAGTATTTGAATTTACAAATGTCGCGCGCCCCTGAATGAAATTGATCTTTCTCTGTTTGGAAAGGACGCCGAGCCCGCCGGTAAGTTTGGTTACTACCGAGTTTTTCCAGTTCCTCAGTTTCTCAAGATGAATTACCGGTTTGCCGAATTCAATTCCCCAGTGAGCGGCTTCCCGGGATTCATCGATGAGTTTTGCCACGTGAAGCAATGCCTTGGAAGGGATGCAGCCGCGGAAAAGGCAAACGCCGCCGGGATTTTTTTCAAGGTCAATCAGTGTTACATTAAGGCCCATATCAGCCGCGTAAAAAGCCGCCGCGTAACCGCCGGGGCCCGCGCCGATAACTGCAATATTTTTAACTTCGCTGCTCATATCATCAACCCTCAATCAATATTTTCATCGGCTGTTCAAGGGCTTCGATAACCCAGCGGAGGAAACGTATCGCATCCGCGCCGTCGATGATCCTGTGATCATAAGAAAGCGAGAGTGGAAGCATAAGCCGTGGTACGAATTCGCCGTTCTTATATACCGGTTCATAGGCGCCTTTGGAAACGCCGAGGATCGCGACTTCGGGCGAGTTTACAATCGGAGTGAAATATGTTCCGCCGATTCCGCCTAGGTTGGAAATGGTGAAACATCCGCCCTGCAGGTCTTCAGGAGAGATTTTTCTTAACCGCGCTTTTTCGGAAATCTCCGCGAGCCCTAAAGAAATCTCTGTGATATTTTTCTTATCGGTATCATTTATTACGGGAACAATGAGGCCTCTTTCGGTGTCAACGGCAACTCCGATGTTGCAGTAAGACTTATAAATGATCTCCTTTTTTTCCATATCAACGCTGGCGTTGAACTGCGGAAATTTATTCAGGGCGTGAGAAATAACTTTTATAAGGATTGCGGTGACAGTCAGCTTTGCGCCTTTTGCTTCCACCTTAGGGGCAAACATTTTTCTGATGGCTTCAAGGTCCGTTATGTCAGCTTTATCAAACTGCGTGACGTGAGGAATTGAAGCCCACGCGTAGCTTAGATGTTCAGCGGTCTTCGTCCGGATGTTAGACATTGGTTTGCGCTCGATCGTTCCGAACTTTGTGAAGTCCGGAAGCGGAACTGCCGCGACTCCGAAACCGCTTGGTTTTTCTTCGCGCCTGCTGAGGTTAAGTTTTTTCACATAAGCTTTTACGTCATCAACAGAAATTCTGCCGTGCGGTCCTGATCCGGTAACTTTATTTACATCAACTCCGAGTTCACGCGCGATTCTTCTCGCGGAAGGGGCCGCGGGCGCCGCATCGGTAAGGATTCCCGGCTGCGTATCAACAGGAACGAACTTGCTTTCCTGCTGTGCGGGAGCCGGTTTTACCGGTCCGGATTTTTGTTCAGCCGGAGCCTGCGGAGCAGGAGCAGGTTTTGCTTCGGCAGGTGCGCTGACTGCAGCGCCGCCGGAGACTCTGAATACCGGCTGACCTACTTTAGCTTTCTGTCCCTCCTTTATCAGGATTTCCGTAACAGTTCCTGAAATGTTCGAAGGCACTTCAATTGTTGCTTTGTCCGTTTCGATTTCTATTACAGCCTGGTCCGCCGCAACAACATCGCCGACTTTAATAAGAATTTTCAGAACATCAGCCGCGTCAATATTTTCACCGAGTTCAGGTAAAATAAATTCGGCCGGAGCAGAAACTTTAGCCGGTTCCGAAACAGAAGGCGCTGATGCCGGGACGCTTACCTCAGCGGTAACGGGTGCCGCGGCAGGCGCTTCAGCGGGCGCTGCGCTTTCTTCAACAACTATCACCGTGCTTCCGACTTTTATTTTCTGTCCTTCGACTGCGAGGACTTCCTTTATAAGTCCTTCAACTGTTGAAGGCACTTCGATAGTCGCTTTGTCTGTTTCGATTTCGAGTACGGGCTCATCGTGTTTAATGTAATCGCCGGCCTTGACGAGAATCTTCAGAACGTCGGCCGCGTCGATGTTTTCGCCTAATTCGGGTAACTTGAATTCTTTTCTCATTTTACTCAACCTTCCTTACGATACCATCGGGTTAAGTTTATCAGGATTGATATCAAGGTCCTTTATTGCTTTCGTAACCACGTTGGCCTTGATCTTGCCCTGGCTGAGCAGCGCGGAAAGAGCGCCGAGAACAACATAACGGTGGTCAACTTCGAAGAAGTCGCGGAGTTCGTTTCTGCCCTCGCTTCTTCCGAATCCGTCTGTACCGAGTGATATAAGTTGTCCCGGCAGCCAGCGTGATATTGAATCAGGCAGTGCTTTAACGTAATCGGATGAAGCCACAAACACGCCTTCGTTCCCTTTAAACAATGAGGAGACGTAAGGAGTTTTCGGTTTCTCAGCCGGGTTAAGCATATTCCATCTTTCGACGTCAAGCGCTTCGCGCCTCAGTTCTTTATAACTCGTTACCGAGTAAACATCCGAGGCAACATTGTACTTTTTCTCAAGTATCTCCGCCGCTTTGACAACTTCGTTAAGGATTGTTCCGCTGCCGAAGAGATTAGCCTTTAATTTTGATTCTTTATTCTCTGACGCGATCAGCCTGTACATACCTTTGATGATTCCTTCTTTGGCGCCTTTAGGCATCTTAGGCATCGTATAATTTTCATTCATTATCGTCAGGTAATAGAAGACGTTTTCCTGTTCTTCGTACATTCTGCGGATACCGTCGCGGATAATAACCGCGAGTTCATAAGCATACGCGGGATCGTAGGTGACAAGGTTCGGAACAGGATAAGCGAGCAGATGCGTCTGGCCGTCCTGGTGCTGCAGGCCTTCTCCGTTGAGTGTTGTCCTGCCTGCCGTGCCTCCGACTAAGAATCCTTTTGTTCTCATATCGGCCGCTGCCCAGATGAGGTCGCCGATTCTCTGGAAGCCGAACATCGAATAATAAACAAAGAAAGGAATTGTATTCACACCGTGGGTTGCATAAGCGGTTCCCGCCGCAACAAACGAAGACATTGCCCCTGCTTCAGTGATGCCTTCTTCAAGTATCTGGCCGTTCTTTGCTTCTTTGTAATAGAGGAGGCTGTCTTTATCAACCGGCTCATATAACTGCCCGACGTGCGAATAAATACCGATCTGCCTGAACATTGCCTCCATACCGAATGTCCTTGCTTCATCAGGAACTATCGGAACGATGAGTTTGCCGATTTCTTTATCGCGGAGAAGTTTCGCGAGTATTCTTACAAACACCATTGTGGTGGAAACTTCGCGCCCTTCCGTACCTTCATAAAATTCCTCGAACACTTCTTCGGGAGGAGTTTTAATGGGGCGGACGTCGGTTTTCCTGCTCGGAACGAAACCGCCGAGTTTCTGCCTTCTCTCGCGGAGATATTTCATTTCGGGGCTGTCTTCTGCCGGTTTATAGAACGGGGCGGAAGCGACATCTTCATCTGAAATAGGGATACCGAATCTTGTACGGAATTCCCTTAATTCTTCTTCATTAAGTTTTTTCTGCTGGTGGGTAATATTTTTACCTTCGCCTGCTTCGCCGAGGCCGTAGCCTTTTATGGTCTGCGCGAGGATCACTGTCGGCTGACCGGTGTGTTCAACCGCGGCTTTGAAAGCTGCATAAACTTTTTCCGGATCGTGGCCGCCGCGTTTCATTTTTCTTAACTGTTCATCGCTGAGGTGTTTAACGATATCAAGAAGTTCCGGATCCGCGCCGAAGAAATCCTGGCGGAAGAAAGAACCTGATTCGACTGAATACTTCTGGTACATTCCGTCGACTACTTCCGTCATACGTTTTACGAGTTTGCCTTTATCGTCTTTTTCCAGAACCGGGTCCCAGTCTGAGCCCCATAATACTTTCAGCACATTCCATCCCGCGCCGCGGAACGCTGCTTCAAGTTCCTGCACGATCTTTCCGTTACCGCGCACGGGGCCGTCAAGGCGCTGCAGGTTACAGTTGATCACGAAGATAAGGTTATCAAGTTTTTCGCGTGACGCGAGGGTGATAGCTCCGAGCGCTTCCGGCTCATCCGTCTCACCGTCACCGAGGAACGCCCATACGTGTCCGCTTCCGGTTTTTTTCAGTCCGCGGTCTTCGAGGTAGCGGTTGAACCTTGCCTGGTAAATCGCCATAATCGGGCCGAGTCCCATCGACACAGTCGGGAACTCCCAGAAGTTCGGCATCAGCCAGGGATGCGGGTAAGAAGAGAGACCGCCGCCCGGTTTCAGTTCGCGCCTGAAGTTCAATAACCTTTCAATATTTATACGTCCTTCGAGGAAAGCGCGGGCATAGATTCCCGGGGAAGCGTGTCCCTGGAAATAAATCTGGTCGCCTTCATAATCTTCGCCTTTCCCTTTGAAGAAGTGGTTAAATCCAATTTCGTAAAGCGTGGCTGCCGACGCGAAAGTGGAGATATGTCCGCCGATCCCGGCCTCCTGCTTATTGGCGCGCACAACCATTGCCATAGCGTTCCATCGCGCTATACTCTTTATCCTTCTTTCGATCTCTCTGTCGCCGGGGAAAGGAGGCTGTTTCTCCCGCGGAATTGTGTTGATATAAGGGGTGTTTGCGGAGAAAGGCATTTCAACGCCTGCCCTGCGAGCCCTTATCTGTAGCTGCTGAAGAATTTCAATTACTCTTTGCGGGCCGCCGTTCTTTAAGACGTAGTCTAAAGAATAGAGCCATTCTTCGTTTTCAAGGTCATCAATTTGCCGTTGGGACAATTGCTCGTCACTCATAAAAATCCTTTAATGATTAACTTCTATATATTTATAATACTTTATCTTTGAATTTAGTTCAGTATTCCACTATCGCGGAAAAACTCGCCGTCTTGGGGAAAAATTAACAATAATATTACTGCTAATGGGTTGCAAATTACGGAATTTAAAAAAATCATAAAAATCCTAATTTTGATTATCTACGCACAGTTATTTTTGCTTAGTAGGAAATACCTGTTTAAAGATATTTAGTCAACGTATTGAAGTACTAAAATGATGAAATAGTTTAAAAAATAATTTTCCTTGTTTAATAGTATAAAAAAGCTATTTTATTAGTATGAGATAATCTAAAAATAGACATTTTGGATGTAATAATACCGAAATGGGGTCTTTGCTTCTAATTATTTTTTTTTGATAATAATAAAATTGATAGTGGAACAAATTAATATATTTGGTAATTCTGAGGTTGGTTCTGAGCCAAAGGCGAATGACATTAAACCGGTAACAATTAAGAACGGTGAATATCTCTTCTCCCGAGACTTTATTTCCCCCAATGATTGTGATTCATTATTTAAGATATTTAGAGAAAAAATAATATGGAAACAAGAGAAACTTAAAATCTATGGGAAGGAGATAAATTTCCCTAGACTTACAGCTTGGTATGGCGATGTTGATAAATCATATACCTTTTCTGGAATCACGTTGAACCCTCATCCATGGAGTGCAGAGCTATTACTTCTCAAGCATAAAGTCGAATTCATAACAGAACATAAATTTAATAGTGTTCTTTTGAATTTGTATAGGGATGGTAACGATTCAATTTCATGGCATACTGATGCTGAGCAGGAATTAGGACTAAATCCAGTTATAGCTTCTGTTAATTTGGGTGACTCCAGAATTTTTCAACTAAGGCATTTCGCAACAAAAGAAAAAATCGAATTGAATCTCTCCAATGGAAGTCTTTTAATCATGCGCGGTGAACTGCAACATTATTGGCAACATCAGGTGCCCAAGACAAAAGCACAAAAAAAGGAGAGAATAAACTTAACATTCAGGGCAATAAAATGAATTGGGATAAAACTGATATTATTTTATTAGACGGGACAAAAGTTGCTGCGCAATCCCCGGTAATAATTTCGGCGAGCAGGTCAACTGACATCCCAGCTTTTTACGGGGATTGGTTCGTGAATAGATTTAAAATTGGTAATGTCAAGTGGATAAATCCTTTTAGTGGTAGCCCTCATTATGTTTCGTTCCAGAATACTAGATTAATTGTGTTTTGGTCCAAGAATCCTGCCCCTTTTATTAAACACCTAAGATTCTTTGATGAATTAGATGTTAATTATTACTTCCAATTTACGCTAAACGATTATGAGTCCGAAGGATTTGAAAGAAAAGTTCCTCCACTAAACAGACGTGTTGAAACGTTCATACAACTCTCGGAGATGATATCAAAAGAAAAGGTTATTTGGCGATTTGATCCTCTTATCCTGACTGACAGTTTAGAGGTAAGTAATTTACTTCGAAAGATTGAATTTCTTGGGGAACAAGTCTATAAACATACGAGAAAACTTGTTATTAGTTTCGCAGATATTGGGATCTATAGAAAAGTTGAAGCTAACCTAAAG
Organism: uncultured Ignavibacteriales bacterium; assembly: GCA_903843135.1. GTDB lineage: Bacteria > Bacteroidota > Ignavibacteria > Ignavibacteriales > Ignavibacteriaceae > JABWCL01. Next base: position 7,817 of record CAIMOS010000242.1, read on the forward strand.
AGAGAAAAAATTAATTACATTGAATTTGATGATTTAAAAATGGAGGAGGTTGCGAAGGGTATTCAGCAATTAAATGATAAATGGAAATTAGAAATTGGGACATGTTCTGAGAAAATTGATTTAGAGCATTTGGGAATAGTCCATAATAAATGCATTGATGAAAATCTCATCATCTCGTTATTCGAGCATGACCACGTTTTAATGGATTTTTTTGGCGTGAAAATCGATAAATTTGATTTATTTAAGCAGGAGACTTCCAAAGCTAATTATTCAATCTTAAAGGATAAGGGTCAGCGAGAATTTTGTGGATGCATAATGAGTAAAGATATTGGACAGTATAATACTTGTCCTCATGATTGCATATACTGCTATGCCAACACGTCAATCGAAATGGTAAAGAAAAACTATAATGCACATCAAAAAAATCAAAATGGTGATACAATTATAGGGATTTAACAATGTTATCGAAGATCTAATATTAATACTACTTACTTATATAATTGGAGGTGTAAAATGGGTTATTATTTTAGGTTACCTAATATCAATCAGTTAACTATTCCACAGCAGGCTGCTGTTAATGAGACACGCAGTATCAAAATTGTAGGAGGTCCAGGAACTGGGAAAAGCGTCGTCTCATTATGGCGGCATATTAGAAATCATAGCTTAAATTTGAGAAGTAGTCTGCTTCTAACTTATACAAAAACTCTTGCTACTTTTTTATCCGCTACAGCACGTTCTGCGAATTCGGTTGCTGGTAATCACGTTAATCGTACATTATGGTGGGCAACGCATAATGGTGAATCTTATGACGAAATTATTGTTGATGAGGCGCAGGATGTTGAATTAGATCGATATAATATACTTCGAGCAAAAAGTAAGTCAGTTAGCTATGGAGTGGATGAAGATCAAAGTTTATATTTGAGTAGACAAGATTTAACTCAATTAATACATGGTCTAAAACAAATGTTTCCGTCTAACATAGTGTATGATTTTGATGTTAACTTCAGAAATACTAAGGAGATTATTCAATTTGTAAGGGCGCTTTTCCCTAACAAAAGAGTCCCTAGAAGTGAAATCAGTGTCGTAAAACCCAAAGTATTAATCCATCAAAATAATCGTAACCAAGCCGATGCAGGTATTTGTGGGTTGATTAATCAATATCGTTCAGACACACACAATATAGCTATTTTTGTTCCGACAATTAATGATATTAACTATTATCACAACGTATTGTCAAATTCAGAAATAAAGCATTCTTTTTATTGCCATACAAACGAAGGTATTGAGCAAATTGAAAATGTTCATTTGACAACTTTTAAATCATCAAAAGGGACTGAATTTGATTCGGTAATTATACCAGACTTCGAGAAAATGCTCAGTAATATAGCGAGGCTGAATGTGGTTAATGAAAATGATTATTATGTTGCATTAACTCGAAGCAGGAGAAATCTTTTCTTATTTTGTAATAATCATCCAGAATTTTTAAGGCGATCGGCAACTCAATTAA
>CAIMOS010000243.1 GCA_903843135.1 uncultured Ignavibacteriales bacterium
AGTATAGTAAATTTCAACCGGCATACACCGGATTAGTCGGAGAGAAAACAGGGGAATATAGAGATGGTAAGAAAAAGAGGCGATTGTCGAAATAATCAACCTATTTTTACCGAAAATTTTCAATTAATATATTTGTAACATAATTTTCCCTCACCAACACCCATAAATCCTCGCACTCGAGCTGATTCATAATCTGTCGCCACTGACTGTTCCCTGCGAAGTAATTTGTCTTTTTTCTCAAACCTTTTTTCCTTAAAATTGTACATTAAATTGCTTTTATAATAGTAGAGGTTCTAATATGCTTAATATCTCCCACCAGGTAAAACCTCGTACAGGGAAAATTGAACTACCCGAAAATTTAGGTTTTGGCCAAATATTTACAGACAATGTGTTTGAGATGGATTATTCCCCCGAAAAGGGCTGGCATAATTATACAATAAAGCCCCTTTCTAATCTAAGTTTGCACCCCGCGTCAATGTTTATTCACTACGGACAGGTTATGTTCGAAGGAATGAAAGCTTTCCGCACTGTTGATGACGAAATAGTTCTGTTCCGTCCGCATAAACATTTTGAGCGGCTTAACAACTCTGCCCGCCGTTTAGTAATGCCCACCGTGGATGTTGATATGATGGTAGAAGTGCTGAAGGAACTGATCGCCGTTGAAAAAGAGTGGATGCCGACAAAGCCGGGCGAATCGTTGTATATCCGTCCGTATATGATCGGTACCGATTCAGCTCTCGGCGTGCGCCCTTCGGTTACGTACAAATTGATCATAATGTTGTCACCCGTCGGAGCCTACTATCCTGAAGGTTTCAAGCCGGTTAAAATTCTCATCCAGGATGATTACGTCCGCGCGGTCCGCAAAGGTACCGGCGAATGCAAAACTCCTGGCAATTATGCCGCAAGTCTGCTCGGCGCGGAAATTGCCCGCCAGCAGGGTTACACACAGGTGCTCTGGCTTGACGCGGTTGAATTGAAATATATTGAAGAAGTCGGCACGATGAACATTTTTATCGAGTATAAAGATGAAATCGTTACTCCTGAACTGACAGGCGGAATTCTGCACGGCGTTACCAGGGCTTCGGTAATTGAAATGCTGAAGGATATGGGAAAGAACATCAGCGTGCGCAGGATCTCCCTTGAAGAGCTCCTCAGGGCGTATGACAGCGGGAAACTTGTGTCCGTATTCGGATCAGGTACTGCCGCGGTGATTTCATCTGTCGGCGAGTTGAAGTATAAGGACAAAACCCTTCTGCTCAACCGCGGCGAGAACTCGGAAATTGAACTGAAACTTTTTAACGAGATACAGTCAATTCAGTACGGCAGGATCCCTGACCGTTTTAACTGGCTAACAAAAGTTGATGTAACTGTTCCTGCTCTATGATCGGCAGAACAGCCGCGCTCTTTCTCGTTTTATTGACCTGCCTCACCGCTCAGGATAAAGTTAAGAATATTATTATCCTGATCGGTGACGGTATGGGTCTTAATGCCGTCTCACTCGAATTCCTCAAGGATCAAAATTCCCCGTATTACAGTTTCCCTTTCACAGGCCTTTCGGTAACTACTTCCGCGGATAAACTAATCACCGATTCAGCCGCCGGGGCCACGGCAATTTCGACGGGGACAAAAACCAAAAACGGATATGTCGGTGTTGGCCCTTCCGGCACAAGATTAAAAACGGTTTTTGAATATGCCGACGACGCAGGTAAATCTACCGGTCTGGCCGTCACTTCTACTATTACTCACGCCACACCCGGCGCATTTTTCGGGCACGTTAGTGACCGCGGGAAACAGGATGTTCTCGCCGTTGATCTTCTTAATTCATCCGTTGATGTTGCACTCGGTTCGGGTTCATCTTACTTTATTCCGGCATCCGCAGGCGGCAGAAGAACCGACAACAGAAATATTATTTCAGAACTGCGGGCGAAGGGTTATTATATAACCACGACTTACGCGGACCTGGTCAGCACTGAAGTAAATGACAAACTGGTTGCTTTTCTTGATTCAGTTGAACTCCCTTCGGCGAAGGAGAGAGGATTCTCACTCGGTGATCTGACCGGAATGGCGATCCATAAGCTTAATACTAATAAAAACGGTTTTGTGCTGATGGTGGAAGGGTCGCAGATTGACTGGTACGCGCACGACAATGATACGGTGAAAATTTTTCAGGAAATGGAAGATTTCACATCCGCCGTCAGACGCGCCCTTGAATTCGCAAAGAAGGACGGCCGCACACTGGTTATCGTTACGGCTGATCACGAAACGGGAGGTTTGGCGGTTAACAAAGGTAATTTTACTGATCCTGCTTATACATTACGATACACAACTAAAAGCCATACCGCCGGCGCAGTGCCCGTCTTCGCCTTCGGCCCGGGAAGCAGTAATTTTACAGGCTTATATCATAATGATGAACTTGGAAAACGGATTATCAGATTAATTAAAACTGAAAAATTAAAAATTAAAAATTATTAACTCTTCACTTTTCATTCTTAATTCTTCACTCTTCATTAACAACCGCTGTTGCTTCTATCTCAACAAGCATATCCGGATCGATAAGGGATTTCACTTCTATCATAGTTGAAGCGGGTTTAATGTCCTTAAAGAATTCACCGTGGGCACGGCCGATATCATCCCAGGTTTCTTCGATCTCAACAACATATATCCTCGTCCTGATAACATCTTTCAGGCTTGCTCCGGCTTCCTTAAGCGCTCTCTCGATTTTTTCGATGATGAAACGGGTCTGCAGGTAAGGGTTTCCGGGAGCGACTAATCCGTTTTCGTCGACAGCCACAGTTCCCGAAACTTCAATTACATTTCCTACGCGTACCGCGCGGCTGTACCCGATTATATCTTCCCATTTTGTCCCGGAAGAAACAAGTGTTTTTTCATTGCTCATATCAGCTCATCTCCAGCATTTTTTCCAGCGGCGCGAGCGCGCGGAGGCGCAGGTCTTCGCTCATTTCGATTTTGGGTGTAAGGTTTTTCATACAGAGGTATAGTTTTTCCATAGTGTTAAGTTTCATGTGCGGGCAGTTATTACAAGCGCAGGTCTCATCCTGCGGCGGGGCAGGGATGAACATTTTGTGCGGTTCCGTTTTCTGCATCTGGTGAATGATCCCCGGTTCCGTTGCGACGATGTAAACTGACGCAGAGTCGTCTTTAATATACTGCAGAAGTTTACTCGTTGAGCCGATATAATCAGCGTGTGATAACAGAATCTCTTCGCACTCCGGATGAGCAATTATTTTGGCTTCCGGATATTCGAGTTTCAGTTTGAGGATCCGTTCTTCGCTGAATGCTTCGTGTACGATGCACGCGCCGTCCCATAAAAGCATTTGCCTTCCGGTAACCTTCGCGATGTATCTTCCAAGATTTTTATCCGGTGAAAAGAGTATGGGCCTGCCGGGCGGAATCTTCCTTATAATTTTTTCCGCGTTGCTTGATGTACATATAATATCGCTCAGCGCTTTAACCTCAGCGGAACAGTTGATGTATGTTACCGCAATATGGTCAGGATGTTTTTTAAGGAACGCGGCGAACTTATCAGGAGGGCAGCTGTCGGACAGAGAACAGCCCGCCTCCAGGTCGGGGATCACCACAGTTTTTTCGGGATTCAGTATTTTGGCGGTTTCAGCCATAAAATGCACACCGCAGAAAACGATGACATCGGCATTCGTTGTTTTGGCTTTGCGCGCCAGTTCAAGGGAGTCTCCGATAAAGTCAGCAAGATCCTGAATTTCGGATTCCTGGTAATAATGCGCTAAAATGACTGCATTTAACTCTTTTTTGAGTTTCAGTATCTCATTTTCCAGCGCTTTGCCGGCAAATTCAATCGGTTCGGATGTCATATAAACTGTGCCTGATTATAAAAACATAAAATATTAATTATCAAATATGGAAAATTTTTCTCATTAATAGTAATTATTGCGGATCAACAATTAAAATCAATTAAAAATCAATAATTTTTTAATGGCACGAAGATTGCTATTAGGGATATGAAACTGAATCAAGTTTCAAAACATAGCACCCCCTCCTTATAGTAACACACATAACTGTCGTGGTCACGCCCTCTTCCACGACAGTTTTCTTTTTAAATAGTCCTGACGCGTGATGGATTTCCCGGCATTAACTTGTTATATTCTGATACAGGAATCGGAAAATTATAATGACTCACATCATTCGTGCGAATAATTATCACAATCAATTGTTGACAGCGGAACAATGAATCCGAATACAATAAACAGGATCATTTACGGTAACTCCTATTGCAATTCGTTCCCGCCAGATCCGCCGGTTATTAACCGGAATACCTGCCAGTCATTTTTTAACTTTGCGCTTCAGGCGGATATTAACCTGCTGGAGAATAAAATCCAGGAAGTTCAGTCAGCGGATGTTAAGCACCGCAGGATTTTTCTGGATGAACTTCGCCGCAGGAAAGAAGTTTTGGCGGGATATTCAGGACTGCCGTTTCAAAAATTCGATAACGAATTATTAATTGATCTTACTGTGCCGAGATGGTTCGTTAAGCAGGCCTTCCCCGGATCGGACGCTTACCTCGAGGCACTGAAAAAATCCAGGGATGCGAAGTTGAATGAATCAGTAAACAGGACGCTTGAATTTTATTTCGCGGGGAAATTTGATGAAGCGTATAAAGGATTCCGTGAACTTTATGCTGAACATAAGAGGGATTACCAGATACTTCTGAATGCCGCATTATTTTCCATAATACAGGGGGACCACAGCGCGGCAATTTTGTGTCTGAAACAGGCATCGGTCGCTTCCATAAATGCGGATGCGGTGACTAAAGCACGGCCCTGCTGGCTGCTCGCGCGGCTGTACTACGCGCTCGAGAATTTTCCTCTTGCGCTTGAGTACGCGGAATTGTCGCTTAAAATAAACAGCCCGGTCCGCCATATTTACAGGAAAATTGTATATAGTTATTTTAATGGATTCGTGGATAAGGCAATGCCGGAGTTAACCGGTTTAATTGAAACTGAACCCGGATTCAGAGTGACCGTTCTTATTGATCCCGACTTTTCCGCTTCAACTCCGCTGATCTATCCCTTAGTTGATGAAACAATCAATCACGAACTCAACAGCATCACCCGTCTTCGCGACAGCATAAATCAGAATATCAATGATCCCAATGCGAATTTGAATAAAGAGGACAGATCAATTTTAATCCGGGCGCTCGAGCAGGAAAACCGGCGCGGAAGTTCCTACAGCTTTGAGGAGATAGTCCGGAGGCTGGGAATTCTTTATGACTGCGAGAAGATCAGCTCGATCTCCGGAGATTTAATGCTGATTGATGAACAAAAGAACGAACTGGAATTAAAACTGCCGGAACTGAAATCGAGGGCGGAGGAAGAAAACTCAAAAAGAAATTTTTTCTACCGGCACCTTCCTGTGAAGCAGATAAAGTATTTTGTCGGCAACCGGTTCTATACGATCTTTTTTTCAATCCTCGCGATAATGTTTTTTGGGGCTTATCTTCCCTCGATCATTGCCAGGATCAAAGGCGGGTATCAGATTATTTCCGGCAGCGAGATGATGTCTATACTTTACGCTGGGGTAGGCCTTGCGTTTATTTTCCCCGCGCTGCGCCGGATCAGGAATGAACTGGTTTCGGTGAATGACACTCCCGATACTGAAACCCTGTCCGCCCGGAAATTCGGTGAACTCTCAGAAGAACTTGATATGCTGATAAGAAGAAAAAGTGAGATGTTAAGTCAGCTGAAAGAAATAAGGAAAAAATTCATTTCGGAACCGGATGTTATTAGTACTGTCAAAAGGAATGGACCATAATTTCAAGTTTATAGTGTTCTGATTTGTCATGTTACTGGTATTCGGTTATTTACATCCGTTTGAAT
>CAIMOS010000244.1 GCA_903843135.1 uncultured Ignavibacteriales bacterium
GGCGCAAGATCAAAAACTTTGAAGGAAGCGGAACCATCACCGTTAAAACCCCTAACTTCAGCAACAGCGCCTCATTTACCGTTACGATGATTAAACCGGATTCGATTAATCTTCAGATCCGCGGACCTTTCGGAATTGAACTTGCCAATATACTCGTATCAAAAAATGAGTTTAATTTTTACGAAGCATTAAGCAATACGCTCTACAAAGGACAGGTCAGCGACGATATACTCCGCGAGATATTCAAAGTCAAATTATCATATAATGATCTGATGGACGCTTTCGCGGGCGCTGTCAACCTCTCAAACAGGCTTTACCGCGCTCCCTCCGATTTTCAGGTGCTGTATGACAGATATTTTATGGCGTACGCGGATTCCTCAGCACGAGTTACCGCATCATTCTATATCAACATAAATGATCTGGCAATCACCGAATATAAAGTCACAGACTTCAAAAACAATATCCTGCTTGAAGCAAATTACTCTTCATTTAAGATGCTCGAGAATCTGCCCGTGCCATATCAGATCAAAACAGAAAATAAGTCCGAGAAGCAGTTCCTTACAATCGAGTATAAAGAGATTAAAGCCAATATAAACGGCCTTAACATTAATTATGAAATTCCCGGAGACGCAGAAGTCGTAGAATGGTAATAAATCCTTACGGAATATTATTATCCTTTTTGTTCTTTCTTTTCGCTGCTGCGGTTCCGCAGGAGAAGGTTGCAGATAAAAGCAAAGAACTTGATAACATAAAAACTGAGATCCGGCAGTTGGAGCAGGAAATTGCCAAAGCGAAGAAAGAAGAAAAAAAGACCTACGAACTTGTAAAGAAACTTAACCGGCAGAATTATCTTCTTTCCAGGATCGTCGGTAACCTACGGTCGGAACAAACGCAGCTTCAGAGCCAGATTGATACGATAGAGGCGTCTATAGTAAAACTTGAAAACGAGACAAAACTTCTTAAGGACAATTACTCAAAATTCGCGAAGGCAATGTATAAGCGGAGTTTCAAAAGTAAATGGAGCTATATCTTCGATTCTGAATCTTTCCAGAATGCAATCCTGCGCTATAAATATTTCGAGCGGTTCAGCGCCCGGCGAAAAAAAGACTTCAGCGAATTAAAAGCAAAGAGTGACGAACTGCTTGCTTTAAGGGAGACACTCAGCAGTGAAAGCGAACGGAAGAGCAGGATCATCGCGGAGAAGGATAAAGAGGAAAAGAAATTAAAAGAACAGATCGGCGAAAAGAACAAAGCTTTGGCCGGTGTCCGGAGCGACAAAAAGAATCTCGAAAAAGAACTTGATGAAAAGCGTTTAGCTGAAAAGAAGATTAAAAACCTGATCGAAAAACTTATCGCAAAAGAGCTTGAAATAAAGCGGCGGATAAAGCAAAAAGAAGAAGAAGCCCGAAAGAAACGAAACATCGCCGGCAAAACGGATGACTCCCCTGTGAAGGAACGCAACTGGATTGATACCGACGAATCCGTATTCTCACGGCTCAAAGGAAGATTAAACTGGCCCGTCAGCGCCGGCAAAATTATACGCGGCAGCGGTGAAACAAGAAACCAGCAATTAAACACCGTCACACTTAGTTACGGAGTTGATATTAAAACCACCGGAAGTTCAAACGTAAAAACAGTCGCGGACGGTGTGGTATCGGCAGTGGATTACGTGCCCGGTTTCGGAAGTATCGTAATAGTCTCCCACGCGGGAGAATACCGCACTGTATACGGCCATCTCTCCGAAATAAACGTGCGAGAAGATGACAAACTAAAAGCCGGCTCCTCAATCGGTACCGTCGGAGAAAGTCTGGAAGGCTACATTCTCCACTTCCAGATCTGGAAAGAAAGAAATTACCTGAAACCCGAAACCTGGCTCTCGGCAAGATAAACAACCCCGATGTTAAAAACACTAACAACACATATCAAGGACCTGACTAACCTCTTTATGAAGGGGAGATATGTGCTGTTTGCTAATATGACCGAAAAAGTTTCCTTCTTTTTTGTTTTCCTTGTCATAGCCCGCAAATATTCGGTAGATACTTATGGTAGTGTTGTCGCTCTTTTCGCGCTATTCAACATTCTTATGTCCTTCTTTGATTTTGGGTTTAACATTTATTTCCAGCGTGCCGGCGCTACAGCAGAAGGGGATATTTCTCCGGACATTGCTAACGGACTAAGCGTCAGGTTTCTTTCATTCTTCCCCTATTTAGCGCTGGGGTATTTATACTTCTTTTTTACTGGAGGACGAGACTCGACCCTGGCTTATATTATTGGAGTAAGCCTTTTCGTCATTGGGATTAACAACCTACTTACTTATGTACTCTTTGGCAAAAAACAATTCAGATTAGCCTTTTGGCTTCTATTCATAAGCCGTGCTACTCTAGTAGTTGGATTCCTGATCCTCACGTTCACGGATGCGGACATTGAGTTCACAATGTTAAATTTTCTATTTGCAGGAGTTTTACATTTCATCCTGCTTATTTTTCAATTAAAATTATCTGACATATTCCGGCCTCACCTATCTCTAAGCAAGGAAGTCCTAAAAAAAATATTCAGATCCTCAATTCCACTGGGAATCGGTGTTATACTCGGCTGGATTTATGACCGCACCGATGTTCTGATACTTCAGAAATACGCCGGGGATGTGTCCGTTGCAATTTATGCGGTGGCATATTCCCTATATAAATTTCCGCAATCATTTGCGAACGCAATTTTCACCCCTTTGTTTACAACCTTAAGTAAAGTTTTCTCAGACAACGGTTACATCCGCTTTGCAGACTTAAAAAGATATATACTATTTTTTATTGTTTACATCGCCTCAATCGCAATCGTGGTTTATTTTGCCGGAGGGCTGATTATCAATTTGCTGTACGGAGAAAAATATGTCGGATCTATCCATTATTTAATCCCCCTGATGATAGCGTTGCCGTTTCTTCTATTCAATAATGTAACTGGAATTACTCTTAACTCCTGCTATCGGGAAATCTATTCGACAGGTTCTGTATTTATAGCGGCGCTGCTTAATCTAACTTTGAATTTCCTGCTTATCCCGAAATATGGAATATCAGGAGCTGTTATCTCGACTATTTTAACGGAATTTACAATTTTAGCAATTCAATTGATTATTATTACTAAATTCAGGCTGATCCGGTTATGAGAATCGCTTTTATTGGAGACCTTCCGAAAACTGATTCCCCAACCGGCCCGGAGCGGTTCGCCTCAGAATTGTTTGAGGAAATGAAAAAGCATCACGAGGTGTGGTTTTACCAATACGTTTGTTCTGACCGTCCCTGTACGTGGAGTGAAAAATTCTTTGGGGCCCTTGAAGTGAATAGCAACAGGCAAATGATAAAAGGGGGATTATTCCCGATTCTTTATCATTTCTTAAAGAATCAATGGGATATTTTGCATGTTGTAACATATTTAAGAAGCTCGGTTGCCTTTTTGTTAATCTCTAAAGTAAAAAGAGTGAAATCGGTCTATACTGTTCACGGGGTTATCGCATATGAAAATCAGTTAAAACCTTTCTTATCAAAAGATTTTGTATTAAAGAATTTGATTTCGGAAAAGTTAATCACAACACTCTCCGCAAAAATTGTGACGGTCTCTTCTCTGGTTCGAAATAAATTAGTTGAATTTTACAGTGTTAAAAAAACGGAGATAGCTATCATCCCAAATGGGATTAAATTTATTCCGATAAAAAGTTATCCAAAAGATAATGAATCCAAAATTCTGCGAATTATCATCTACGCTGGTATGCAAACCAGAGTTGACTTATTGAATCAACTGATAAACTTCATTTCATTAAATCGCAATATATTCAGTCTTGTGATAGTCGGAGATAAAGACGGAATAAAATCCGGTTCCGAAAATGTTCAAATTAAACGGAAATTAATTCACCAAGAATGGCTGAATGAA
>CAIMOS010000245.1 GCA_903843135.1 uncultured Ignavibacteriales bacterium
TATAGTACCAGCAGACCTAACCTCCTATATAATGATGAAGAAGGGTGCGGATTCCAGCAGACGCACCCTTTTTTTATTTTAAAAAGTCATCTTGGTTCACTTCCTTTAGAAATTAGCCCAAAACCCTCAAAAATAAACAATAATCGGCCTTAACTACCGCATCATTTCCTGGCTTCTGCCCGGCAGATGATGAGATTGATTTCAAAAGTACCAAGATCAGGTTTTCAGAACGACGAGGATCGGTGGGTGAATTTAATGAAGCAGTGTGAAACTGAGCTATAGCGATGTGTTTATGTTGATTTCCGGCAAATGGAAGAACTATGGCACGGGATTTGTATATATTATAGTACCAGCAGACCTAACCTCCTATATAATGATGAAGAAGGGTGCGGATTCCAGCAGACGCACCCTTTTTTTATTTAAAGAGTTCATCCTGTGGACGCCTCTCATCATACAATTTCTTAAGCAAAGCATAAGACGAAGCGCTTCCCCTTGATGCCGCCCTGCGGAAGTAATCCGCCGCTAAAGCATAATTCTGAGTGGTTCCGATACCGTCCCTGTTCATTATTCCTTTAACCGCCAGCACGGGCAGTGAGCCGTAATAAACTGACTTATTCAGCGTCTCCTCATCGGTATAAACCGATAAATGCCCCGTATTCAGAAGGAAGAGGCTGTACCACAGTTTAGCTTCTTTTATATCCTTCCCTGCGAGAGAACGGAGCATCTGCATCCCTTTCTCTTCATCTTTGGCAGTTCCCTTCCCCTGAAGGTAACAGAAGGCCGCTTCCAGGGCAGCATCGTCGGATTGGCCGGCGACTGATTCTAAAAGCTGCAGCGCCCTTCTTTGGTCCGGAATATTAGTTATTCCGAGAATACTCAGCCTCGCGGAGACGAACGTGGCCGCAACATCCTTCTTCCCGGCCATATTGGTTAACTGCCTGATAAAAACGGGATCCTGGATCATCCGCCATAGGAAAAACGCGGCACGCGGCGATTCAACTCTCACTCCTCTTGTGTATAAATACGCCGCCTTCAGCAGATTCTTCCCGGTAAATATGCCGTTTTCATAAATCCGCCCGAGCAGGGTTATAGCCTCGGGATTGCCGTATTCAGCGCACTGCTCGAGCACGTTTTTGATGTAAGAAAATTTATGTCTGATCGTATCCGGATTGAATGAAGATATCCCAAGCGTATCAAGCCCTGCGCATTCTTCCAGGGCATCAGCGAAAAGAACACTGTCCGACGGCGTTTCGATCGTGTCCGCTTCAAAGTCAATATACTGGAGAAGGGCTTTTTCATTATTGTCTGTAGTGCTTTGCTGCGCCTTGATCAGTTTATTGGAGAGCGTTACCATTTTCTGAAGCGTATCAATTGTAATCAGCCCCTTCTTCTCGAGCTGGTGAAGTTTCTCCGAGGCATTAGCGCTTCCTGCAAGAGAGGCCTTACTAAGCCATTTGAGGGCCTCAGGATAATTACGCCTTACGATCAGATCTTCGGTATATAGGATGCCGACACCTAACTGCGCTTCCCTCATTCCGCTTTCGGCAGCATAAAGGAAATTTGTAAATGCACCGTAGGGATCCCACTCAGTGTGCCAGCCGTTGAACTGAAATATTCCGAGGTTGTACCGTGCCGCGGTAACATCCGCCGCTGCGGCTTTCTTCAGCCAGTAAACGCTCTTCGAAGTATCAGCCTCGACGCCTTCGCCAAGCAGATACTGTATAGCGAGAGAGTGCTGCGCGATCGGATCGCCGGCATTTGCTTTTTGCATAAGGTAAAATGTTTCTACGAACCTTTGGGAATAATCCTCGGGGATATAGAACGGGGACGGATAGTATCTTTTTTCGCGGTACTCGTAATCACTTTTTTTCTGGGAGTAAAGCAGAAGCGACGGGAAAAATACAAAAACAAAAAGGAGTTTATACCTGATAGGATTACACTTTCGAATTAAGATCGGAATAATATTGCGACGCTGAGATCAGGAGCGTATCTCTCTTTTATCCAGCATCAGTTTCTTACGGTCGGAGCGGTTGTCTCCGTCAACATCTTTCAGCACCACGCCGGAAGAGGTTAATTTTATCATCTCGTCAATGAGGGCATATTTATATTTGGATGCCTGGTCCGCGTCGAAGATTCCGTTTTTCTCCTGCCGGATAATATGCTGGGTTATATTAAGGCCCTTTACCAGGTAATCGTGCGCTTTTTCAAATTCATCATACTGTTTGTATTTCACCTTCTGCCAGAACTGTGAGAAAAGTGTCTTCATCAGTTCGCTGATTTTCATACTGCAGTGGAGGCCAATCATAATGTCGCTTCCGGAATCAACATAGGTGATGTGCATCCGGGACTGCTTTTCTTCAAGCACGCGGCATATCATCTGGTGCAGTTTCTGAAGCGATTCCAGGATTGAACTCAGCCTTGATACAGAAACGCCGTTTCCCTGAAAATCAAAGACCTCGATTTCGATCACCCTTTCAATCTCGCTGACATTCGGAAGTTTTTGTTTTACAAGATGCTGATCGATGGTATTATAGAACGACTGCATCACTGTCAGATTAGAAAGGAAAGACCGGAAGAGGGAATAATTTTTCGGGTTCGTAATAATTCCCTCGCTCGTATCGACGGTATTAATTACAGTCAGCATCCCGGCCAGATTAGCCGACTGATAAATATTCTTTATCCCAAGCGATTCGATTATGGATTTACATTCAGATGAGCTGCAGAGCGCAGAGAATCCTTCACGGGACTGGAAAATAAGTTCGGCGATGGTTGTTCTCTGTTCCGGCGAAATTTCAGTTTTACTGTCGGAATTGACGAGCGGGTCGAGAACTTCTATCAGCTCTTCCACTTTTAATTTATTTATGATATCACCCAGAAACTTCGTAAACAACAGAGTAAGCATAGCCGTCCCGGTTTATAAAGGATTAAAAAATATACGCCCCGATAAAATATTTAATTAGGGAATGATATACAATCGGAAAGGCAGGGGTAAATAATGGGTATGACAGCGGTTCAAGTGATTATTCGGTGGCATTTTAGAATATGGAATTAAAAATTAACAGTATCAGTAACAGTTTCAGTTTCAGTTTCAGTATCAGTTTTTTGTTCAAGTGATTATCCGGTGGCATTTTAGAATATGCCGTTCAGATGGAACTTTGGATATGTGGGATGGTATCGAACAATACGTGAAACCTTAAAGTAAGTGAACTGAATCTTTACCCAAAATTCTTTAGGAGGGGAGAATTATCTCTTAACTTTCTTTTCTATAGATCTAGGAACGACATAATACTTTTGCCACCGTTTTTTCAGTTGAACCATGACAGTACTTAAGTATGGTTTGGATTGAGTTATCGCGGCAGCGAATTCTTCCCGTAAATATTTCTTGATAAAATTACGAGGAAATGGCATTGTTATAACTATATATGTTTGTGATCCTGAAGACCGGAGGCGTGGCATTATTTTCCCTTCTTAAAGGACGGATAATTTCACCCCTCCGGAATTTAATTTTTGGGGGCCGTGCAAATGTTATAATGATTTCACCCTTTTAGGATTACGGTGTTAGATAAAATTACACTAATGGTCGGTGCATATTCACGGGTCGAAATAAATTTCGACCTACAAGCAATATACAACTTTGCGTGACTTAGCGTCAACTCTTCGCGGTTCTTTGCGTCACTTCTATAACGGTTTCGCAGAAGATGCCTGAGGTTCGATGCACAAGTACGGGTCGAAATAAATTTCGACCTACAAGCAATATACAACTTTGCGTAACTCAGCGTCAAATCTTTGCGGTTCTTTGCGTCACTTCTATAACGGTTTCGCAGAAGATGCCTGAGGTCCGATGCACAAGTACGGGTCGAAAAAAATTTCGACCTACAAGTAATATACGACTTTGCGTGACTTAGCGTAAACTCTTCGCGGTTCTTTGCGTCACTTCTATAACGGTTTCGCGGAAGATGCCTGAGGTTCGATGCACAAGTACGGGTCGAAAAAAATTTCGACCTACATTGTATATACAACGCATCTGTATATTTGTAATTTCGTGAAATGTTGCGGGCTTAAATTCCGGTCCAGAGACTTTTTAATTTTCGGAGTTTTTGGTTAACCAAAA
>CAIMOS010000246.1 GCA_903843135.1 uncultured Ignavibacteriales bacterium
AGATTATTTCGGCTATTATGACAAGGCAAGCGCGAACTGGACCGGCAAGACAAATAAAAGTTTTAACGCGACGGTGGATGCCGTAACAACCCATCTCCTCTATCTCTACCTGATGACTTATGACGACAAATATAAAACACGCCTTCTGCAGATGGCAGATAATATGATGAACCGGCTTGTGGCCAGTATGCCCGCTCAGCAGATAGGTTTTGCCGAGGCGTATGATTCATACTGGAATGTGAACAATGCTGAGACTATGACGATAATGGGACACGTACTTAAAACTGCGTGGTGCCTCGGCAGGATTCATCAGCTTTTCCCCGATACGAATTATATAATTGCTGCTAAAAAATTAGTCACTAATGTCCTTCAGCGCGGGTATGATCATCAGTACGGCGGCCCGTATAAAGACTATAACCGCGTTACCGGATCGATGCTTATGTGGGGAAATCCCGATACAGCTAAAGCGTGGTGGCAGATGGAGCAGGCAATTACAGCCGGACTAATGCTTTATGATATTACAGGAGATGATCCGTATCTCGAGATGGCGGATGAATCACTTGACTTTTTTATGAAATATTTTGTTGATCATCAGTACGGCGAAGTGTACGAAAACAGAAAACGGAGCGGCCCTTTAACCTGGGGGGACCATAAAGGGAATGATAACAAAGGCGCGTATCATTCAACCGAACTTGGTTACTATACTTATCTCTATGGTAAATTGTTTTACAAAAAAGAATCTGCTTCTCTCTATTACAAATTTGACGCGGCTTCAACGGAGAGGAGTTTTACCTTAAATCCATTAGCGTGCAATCTGAACAAACTCAGAATCACTTCAGTCACAAAAGACGGCCTGCCGTATAATGACTTTAATGCTTCAACCCGTGTCATTAATCTCCCTGCAAACACGGGGGGCAAATTCTATGTTACATATGAAATTGATAATAATACATTCGCCGAAGATATGACAACGGCCCCTGTTGAATTCTCTCTCAGTGATAACTACCCGAATCCGTTTAATCCGTCAACAAAAATTAAATTTTCACTCCCCTCTCCTTCGCAAGGAGAGGGGTTGGGGGTGTGGTCTGCAACTCTTAAAGTCTACGATATACTTGGCAACGAAGTCGCGACACTCATTAACGAACAAAAAGCCCCGGGAAATTACGAGGTTGAATTTAACTCATCTCAGTTACCAAGCGGTGTTTATATCTATAGATTACAGGCGGGGAATTTTGTATGCACTAAGAAAATGATTTTAGCGAAGTAAGCGAAAAGTGAATTGAAATAAATTCAGAATAACATAATTTATGAACTCACCCCCGCCCCTCTCTTTTTAAGAGAGGGGTCCATAATTCTGCTTCGCGAATAATGAATTAATTAGCAAAAAACGAATTTAACTCTTCACTCTTAATTTTTAACTCTTAACTCTTAACTAAAAACTCACCTTGTCATATGCCGGTATTTAATCCTGTGCGGCTGATCAGCATCAATCCCCAGCCGTTCGCGGCGTTTCTCTTCGTACTGAGTGTAGTTACCGTCGAAGAAAACCACTTTGCTTTCCCCTTCGAACGCGAGGATGTGCGTTGCGATCCTGTCAAGGAACCAGCGATCGTGACTGATAATCAGAGAGCATCCCGCGAAGTTCTCTAATCCTTCTTCAAGCGCGCGCATTGTATTTACGTCGAGATCGTTTGTCGGTTCATCAAGCAGAAGCACATTTGCTCCCATCTTAAGCATCATTGCGAGATGCACGCGGTTTCTCTCTCCGCCGGACAGCACGCCGACTTTCTTCTGCTGGTCCGCGCCGGAAAAATTGAACTGGGCAACGTAAGCCCTGCTGTTCACTTCCCTGCCGCCGAGCATAATTTTATCTTCTCCGCCGGATATCATTTCCCAGATCGTTTTCTCAGGATCGAGCAATTCCCGCATCTGGTCAACAAATGTTAAAGTGACAGTCTCGCCAACTTTCAATTCGCCTTTGTCAGGTTTTTCCTGTCCCGTTATCATCTTAAAGAGAGTTGTTTTACCTGCGCCGTTCGGGCCTATAATACCCACTATAGCTCCTGGAGGAATTGAGAAACTGGCGTCTTCCAGAAGTATATTATCTCCGTATGCTTTAAGTACGCCTTCGGAGTCAATAACATTTTTGCCGAGCCTTGGCCCCGGCGGAATGAAAATCTGTAATTCCTTTTCACGCTGCTCGGATCTTTGCGCAACGAGTTCTTCGTAAGCCGTGACCCTCGCTTTCGATTTCGCGTGCCTTGCTTTCGGCGACATCCTGATCCATTCAAGTTCGCGCTGCAAAGTTTTCTGACGCTCAGTTTCCTTCTTCTCTTCAAGCTGCAGTCTTTGCTGTTTCTGTTCCAGCCACGATGAGTAGTTACCCTTCCACGGAATTCCTTCGCCCCGGTCAAGTTCAAGTATCCATCCCGCGACGTTATCGAGGAAGTACCTGTCGTGAGTTACGGCGATAACCGTTCCTTCATATTTTTGAAGATGTTTTTCAAGCCACTCAACCGATTCCGCGTCAAGGTGGTTGGTAGGTTCATCGAGCAGTAAAATATCAGGTTTGATCAGAAGCAGCCTGCAAAGAGCTACGCGCCTTTTCTCTCCGCCGGACAGAACTTTTACAGACATATCGCCGGGAGGGCAGCGCAAAGCATCCATCGCCATTTCAAGTCGGGAGTCAAGGTCCCACGCATTCATTGCATCAAGTTTTTCCTGAACAACACCCTGCTTTTCGAGAAGTTCCGTCATCTCGTCGTCGCTCATCGGTTCGGCAAATCTGTCGTTGATGGCATTATACTCCGAGAGAAGATCAACCGTCGACTGCACCGCCTCCTGAACAACTTCCTTCACCGTTTTTTCGCTGTCAACCAAGGG
Organism: uncultured Ignavibacteriales bacterium; assembly: GCA_903843135.1. GTDB lineage: Bacteria > Bacteroidota > Ignavibacteria > Ignavibacteriales > Ignavibacteriaceae > JABWCL01. The sequence goes on from CAIMOS010000246.1 coordinate 2,884, forward strand.
TTCCTGTTCAAGGTACCCGATCGTGTAACCCGGAGTCACAGCGGTCTCGCCGTTGAATTCTTTCTCCACTCCGGCAAGTATTTTTAACAGCGTACTTTTACCCGAACCGTTTAGTCCTATCACGCCGATCTTGGCGCCGTAGAAGTAGCTCAGGTTGATGTCCTTAAGTACCGGTTTTTTATCGTAATATTTACTTACCCGCATCATCGAGTAAATTATTTTATAGGGTTCGTTGCTCATTTTTCCTTGAAAATTTTGAATTGTAATTAGGCAAATTTACGGATTCCGGAGGACATTGAATAATGCCATAATTCGCGGAGAATTCATCCCGGATAACTGCCCCGCGTACGGATTTTCAGCCTTTTATACAATATTAAAGGCTTAGTGCGGCAGCACATTATATATTTGACCAGAGGATTTGAAAAAGATATTTTGATTTTATGAAGTACCGGTAGATGCGATGCCGACAAAAGATAAGTTGATTAAGTTAGTGATGATGTGACAGGAAGCGAAAATATTTAGTGAATGACAAAACCGGCGTTCATTATTACTCCACTCAGCCCGTTTGCGAAAACGGGCTTTTTTATTCACTCTCCGATACCATAATTTAAACTATTTCATTTTTATTGCTTGTTTTTGGTTATCTGATTAGGTAACTTATAATATGGAAGAAAAATTTTTGCGGGATACCTTTGTTTATGGGAATGAATTCTGGGAATTTTATAATTCACAAAGTTTATCGGTCCAGAAAAAGATAGACTGGACAATCGGGCTTGTCCGTTCCCTCAGGGTTATTCCTGAAAAATTCTTTAAACATATTGAAGGAACCGACGGCCTTTACGAGATCAGAGTAAAGTTCGGAAGCGATATCTTTAGAATATTTTGTTTCTTTGATAAAGGGAGGTTAATAATTCTACTGAACGGCTTCCGCAAAAAAAGTCAAAAAACGCCACTCGGAGAAATCGAGCGGGCATTATCACTAAGAAGAAAGTATTATGAAGAAAAATAGATCGAATAAATTAGTTTCCTGGGACGATCACTTGGACAAAAAATATGGCAAGCACGGTACTGCCACCCGGGAGAAATATGAAGGAGAGTTTGAAGCTTTTAAGATAGGCGTACTCATCCAGGAAGCACGTAAACAAAAAAATCTTTCACAGGAAGAGCTTGCGCTAAAATCAGGAACAACAAAAAACTATATTTCCCGAATCGAGAATGACGCTAGCGACATCAGGTTATCAACTTTAATGCGAATAATTTCAGAGGGCCTTAACGGCCGATTGAAACTAAGTGTTGACCTTTAATAATCAAAGATTAAAGAACATACATCCCGGCGAAGTTCTATCGGAAGAATTTTTAATTCCAATTGAAATAAGCGCAAACAGATTATCCAAACAAACAGGCCTGCCGCAAACACATATTTCCGAGATAGTTAAAGGCAATCGCAGTATTAATGAAGACACCGCTTTACGATTCAGCAAATATTTCGGCAATTCCGCGATGTTCTGGCTTGGATTACAAAACGATTATGACAGTTCCACGGAGTTATTCAGTTAAATCGTTCTACTTACAACAGATTACTAAGCAGTAGTAAAAGTCCCGCCTATCTCAGTCACTCCCACATTCATCGCGAACTGGTCTTTCGCCGCGAGAAGCCGCTTCATCGGTTCATCGCGGGGCTCCCAGCCCTGTAGGAAGGTATTAAAGTGGATCGGAATAATCACTTTGGCGTCCATTTCCTTTGCCATCTGCAGCGCTTCTTCCGGATTGCAGTGCGCGTGCACCCAGGGATTATAAGCGCCGATCGGCATAATCGCGATATCAACTTTCTCACCGCTCTTTTTGAATTTATCCGTGAAAGCGGTATCGCCGCCGAATAAAATCCTTTTCCCGTTTCTTTCGATTACATAAGCATTAAAACTGCGCCCGTCTTTGAAGAACCCCTTCGAACGGTCGCGCTCCCACGGAAAGCGCCAGCCGAAATGCTTTACTTCAAGCGCTTTGAAGTGCATCCCCGGGAGCGAGTATGTATCGCCCCAGTCCATCTCGTGAAGGCTCTTCCAGTCAAGATCGCCGATTACATCCGCCGTGTTGTATGCCGTTATGCAGTCCACTTCGCCGGGATACTTATCAGAAATCTCCGCAAGTGTAAGATAGTCCATATGGTCCATATGCGCGTGAGAGAGAAGAACAAGGTCGGGTTTCGGTATTTCATCAATGTCAAGCGCCGGAGGATTGATGCGCCGCGGGCCGTAGGTGAACCCGAACATATAAATTCCGATACTGTTCAGCAGCACAGGATCAGTAATAATAACTTTACCGTAAAAATTGATCAGCACCGTTGCGTGTCCTATCCACGCTATATTAATCTGATTTTCTTTCCACTCTTCAACCGCAGGCCTTAATACTGCCGGTGTTGCGTTTAGTCCCGGACCGCCCGGCAAAAACGACGGCACAAATGCTGTACTTAAAGAAAGCAAAGCGCCTTTCTTTAGAAAACTTCTTCTCTTCATTTATCCTATATATAAATCTTTGATGACAATTAAAACTGACAAGCTAATACAATGCGGATCCGCGGAATTAAAATTCTATACTGACGCCGCCGACCGGGAAAAACCGCCACTGGTAAACGTTTTTCTCTTTATTCTCCTGCACATCCCACTGTTTTTCATAAACATTTAATCTGAAATACGCGTTCTGAAGTTCAATATAAGTTACAATATTCCAGTTGTCAAAGGTAATTCGGCGGTCCGCACGGATATCCATCCTGTGATACGGCGGGTACCGCAAAGCGTTCGTCTGCGCGTAATCTTCAACTCCCCTTTTGTATAATTTTGACAATGCTTCGTTATACGGCGTATAGGGCCTCCCGCCCGCATAGCGCCACTTAAAACTGCATTCGAATGTGCTGTTAGGTATATAACCCAAAACAACGGTAAAAATGTTCCCGAAATCAAAACTCCCTTTCCGTTCGATGCCGTCGAGCGCGGTGAACCGCACATCCGAAAGCCCGTACGACACAATTCCGTAATACGCGTCAAGAAATTTCTTCTGAAGCGTAAACTCAATGCCCTTGCTGTAACCCTTGCCCGCACTTGTAAGGCCGCGGATTATAAACGCGCCGTAAACTCCGCCCGTGTTCGAGGAAATGAATTCCGGGATCGTCCTGCTCACAGGGACCTGCGAATACTGCTTGTGGTACAGTTCAACCGTAAGTTTAATGTCCTCAGAAAAGAAATGCTCGAATCCGAGCACAATATGGTCCGCGCGGATATTCTCAAGCTCTTTCGATGTGGAATCCGCACTCAGCCAGATATAAGGCGGGGTTTGGTAGAAAGTTCCGTAAAATAAATTGATTGAAGTTATAGGGGTAAAATACCAGCTCAGCGATCCGCGGTATGAGAACGCAGATGAATTCTTAATGAACGCAAAATTGTCATACCGCACCCCGGCAGTTGTTTTAAGTTTCTCGCCGAGCCATTGCGTCAATTGCACAAAAGCGAAATAATTATTGGTGCTTATATTTCCCAAAAAATAAAGCGGCGGGAAAACCGTAGTGTCAACACTGCCGTTCCGAAGAGTGTAGGAAGTATCTCCCGCGTATGTCAGATCGTGTTTATAATTTACGAAACGTAGCCCGGCGCCGGCCGTAAGTTCAGACGAAGCTGAATACTTGTAAATAAAATCCCCCTTAAGGTGAACTTCATTTTCATAAGAGGAGTTTTCATAAAACACTTTGCCCGTTTTCGCGTGGACAACACCTGTTTGGAACTTATTATAATTATCAGAGAGAGTCAAAATGCTGTAACTCTGTTTGGACCACAATCTCCGGTAATTAATTCCGCCCGCGGCGGCGAATTGGTCGCTTTTGATTTCGTAATCCTTGAAGTAGCTTTCAATTTCATACTGGTTTTCCTGAAAACTGATCTTATCAACGCCGGCAAGGCCGATTAATGATAACTGATTTGATTCGTCGATATCATAGACTGCCTTCAGGGCGTAATTAGAATAATCGGGAACAACGGATAAGGATGTTGTTGCGTTAAACTTCGCGATAAGGTCAAGAAAACTCCGCTTCGCGCTTACCATTATACTCCCCTTTTCAGTTAACGGCGCTTCGAGTACCGCGCCCACGCCGGCCATATTCAGATTGATGTCCCCCTGGAACCGTTCACGGCTCCCTTCGCGGAGTTTTATATCAAGAACCGAAGAGAGGCGGTCGCCGTATTTCACCGGGAATCCGCCGGAGGAAAAATTCACTTCGCGAATGAATTCGGTATTGATCATTCCTATCGGGCCGCCGCTTGCACCCTGAGTGCCAAAGTGGTTTATATTCGGGACTTCGATATTGTCGACAAGGTTCAGATTTTCGGTAGGATTGCCTCCGCGTACGAGCAGATCGTTTCTGTCATCAGAGGATGTTAGTACTCCGGGGAGCGAAAGTACAACGCGGCTGATATCTTCGACACCGCCGGGGTTCCTTCTTATCTCTTCGTAGTCGAGCCCGTGGCTGCTCACTGACATTGAGGGATCTTCCCTGTAATATCCGCCTTTGATAATAATTCCTTCAGAGTACTGTATGACGGATTCTGATAATTCAAAGAGGAAATCTGATATATGCCCGGTCGATACGACAATGTCCGGATACACTTTGGTCTCGTAACCGACAAATGATACTTTAAGTTCGTATCTCCCGATCGGAATGTGGTTTATTCTGAAGCTGCCGTCCGGCCCGCTGATTGCGCCCAACTTTGTATTCGTCAGCGCAACAGTTACACCGGGCAAAGGCTGTTTTGTGCTTTTGTCAATAGTTTTGCCCTGTATCGTCCCGGTTTGTTGTGCATACAAAAGAGGCGTGCTGAGGAGAGTTAACAGGGTAAATGATAAAAATAAAAACAATTTATACAGACAACCATCCTATAAATAACAGTGATATTAATCAGACGAGTACCGGCAAAACGCCATTTTGCCCCCAAAGGCACAGACGGGGAACCGCCCCGTCTGTACGATTGAGATTGACTAAGACTTCTGTTCCCAGATCTGTGCCAGAGTGACAATTACGCGCACAGCCATTTCCATATCCTGGATGGAAACCCATTCGGTTCTGGAGTGGAACGCGTGCTCGCCCGCGAAGATATTAGGAGTGGGAAGGCCCATAAATGAGAGCCTCGCGCCGTCCGTGCCGCCGCGTATCGGGTGCTGGATCGGATTGATATTAAGCTGTTTCATCGCTTCCATTGCGTAATCAGATACCTGAGGGTGGTCGCGGAGAACTTCATACATATTCCTGTACTGCTCTATCACCTTCACATCAAGGCGCGCTCCGGGAAATTGCGCAACGGTATCTTCCGCCAGTTTCTGAAGGAATGACTCAAATTCTTTCAGTTTCGGCGTTTCGAAATCGCGGATGATGAACTTAAGCGTAGTCTCTTCTTCGTTTCCGTTGAAAGATACGCAGTGAACATATCCCTCACGCTTCTCTGTTGTTTCCGGCGAGAGCCTGTCTTTCGGAAGGCTTTCGATAAAACGAGACGCGATTTTAATCGAATTGATCATTTTGTCTTTTGCGTAACCGGGATGGATATTCCGTCCGGTGAACTTAAACACCATCGCGTCGGCGCTGAATGTTTCGATCTCAATCTCGCCGCGCGTCTGGCCGTCTATTGTATATGCATACTTCGCGCCGAATTTCTTTACATCGAATTTTTCTGTGCCTCTTCCTACTTCTTCATCAGGCGTAAAGCAGATTTTTACAGGGCCGTGCTTTACTTCGGGATGAGAAAGGAAATAATTAACCGCGTCCACAATTTCTGCAACTCCGCATTTATTATCGGCGCCGAGAAGTGTGGATCCGTCCGAAGTGATGATATCGTAACCCTTCATATTCTCAAGGTCCGGGTTATCCGCGGCTTTGATTACCTGACCGTCTTTCGGAAGGACGATATCACCGCCCTGATAGTTTTTATGTATCATCGCGATAACATTTTCGCCCGAAACTGCGGGAGATGTATCCACGTGAGCAATGAATCCTATTGCGGGCACATCCTTCGTGGTGTTCGAAGGGAGGGTGGCCATAACATAGCCGTTCTCATCCATATGAGCATCGGCAAGTCCCATCGCCTTCAGGTCATCAGCAAGCCGCTGTGAAAGTATTTTCTGTTTCGCGGTCGTGGGGAAACATTCCGCTTCGTCATCTGACTTCGTGTCATACTTAACGTATTCAAGGAACCTTTCCACGCACGTGAATTTATATTTATCGTCAAACATATTTTCTCCTATTTATAATCAATTAATCTTCTGATGGTTTTCCGCGGAGCGAATCCCAGATCATATAAACGCTGAGAAGGGCAAGCATAATAAACGCAAGCCAGATCGCGCTGGAGGATTCCTGCCACTCTGTGTTAAGCCAGTTATATCCAAGATATCTTAAAAACGCGCTGATAACGCCCATCAGTGCGCCGCCGGCGATAAAGCCCGATGCGATGAGGGTTCCTCTTTCGCGCCTGCTGTTGTTTACTTTTTCGTCTTTGCTTCTTGTTGATACGTAATGGGCAATAAGTCCGCCGAAAAGTATCGGTGTGTTCAGTTCGAGCGGGATGTACATACCAAGCGCGAATGCGAGCGCCGGGACCTTAAGGCTTGTAAGGATCAGCGCCATAAAAGCGCCGGCAAGATAAAGCATCCACGGAGCCGGCTGCTGGTCCATAAGGGGCTGAATTACCGCTGCCATCGCGTTTGCCTGCGGAGCGACCAGGGCGTTGTCTCCGGTAAATCCGTAAGTTTCGTTCAGTACAAGTATTACATAACCAACCGTTGCCGCCGATACGAACGTTCCGAGGAATTTCCAGGTCTCCTGTTTATACGGTGAAGTGCCGAGCCAGTATCCGATCTTAAGGTCGGTTATGAAACCGCCTGCCATCGAAAGGGCAGTGCAGACAACTCCGCCGATTATCAGCGCGACAACCATTCCCTCTTTTCCCGCTATTCCCGCGCTCAGCAGGATAATCGAGGAAAGGATGAGGGTCATAAGGGTCATACCCGATACAGGGTTAGTGCCGACAATCGCGATTGCGTTCGCGGCAACTGTTGTAAATAGAAACGATATAATTACTACTATCGCAAGACCGAGCAGAGCGTGTCCGTAATTATAAACAACTCCGTACTGGAAGAACAGAAACAGCATAATCGCAGTAACTGCTATCAGTCCGACAATCATACCCATTGGGAGATCGCGGTGGGTCCTGATCTTATCGCCGTTGGCACCCTTGCCGCCGAATATTTCGCTCGCGGCGAGTTTGAAGGCCGATCCGATTATCTTAGACGACCGGATGATGCCGATAACGCCTGCCATCGCTATGCCGCCTATACCGATATGGCGCACATAATTCCTGAAAATTTCTTCCGCGGACATTTCGCTGATCAGCTTCGTTGCTGTTGCGCCCAGCGGCGTCATCAATCCCCCGCCGATATATGACACCACCGGAATCAGCACATACCACGAAAGGAACGAGCCTGCCGCTATGATCGCGGAATATTTAAGCCCGACTATGTACCCAAGACCGACTACAGCCGCACCGACATTTATCTTAAAAACTATTTTTGCCTGGTCCGCAAGTTTTGCTCCGAGTTCAAATACACGGGTGGTGAATACTTCGTTCCACCAGCCGAAACTTGCAATTATAAAATCATAGATACCGCCGATAAGTCCGCTGACGACGAGCACCTTTGCTTCGTTGCCTCCTTTTTCGCCGGCGACAAGCACTTCAGTAGTGGCTGTTGCTTCGGGGAAGGGGAACTTGCCGTGCATTTCCGCCACGAAATATTTCCTGAACGGAATAAGGAAAAGTATGCCGAGAAAACCGCCGAAGAGCGAGGCGAGGAATATCTGGTAGAACTGCGCGTTCAAATCTAATATATATAGCGCCGGGATGGTGAAAATAGCTCCGGCTACGATCACGCCGCTGCTCGCGCCGATAGACTGGATAATCACATTTTCTCCCAGCGCATTTTTGCGTTTTGTAACCGCTGAGAGCCCGACCGCAATAATCGCGATCGGAATAGCTGCTTCAAAAACCTGGCCGATTTTCAGCCCCAGGTACGCGGCCGCGGCTGAGAAGAGCACAGCCATTATCAGTCCCCAGGTTACAGAATAAACAGTTACTTCGGGTGGTTTGCCCATAGGGTTCATTACCGGCTGGTATGATTCCCCCTCTTTCAGTTCAGAATATGCATTGTGCGGTAAACCTTTTCCGCTTGAATGTACTTCCATAGAAGCCCTTCGGTTGGTTTAAGAATATTAAATCGTTAATTAAATAATTCCTAAACTTAAGGTATTAATGTTAATTGGTAAAGTGAAATTTTGCCGGTTTTGGACCGTGTTTCCGGCACGCCGGCGGCCTTGCGGATTCATCTGAATTATTGGCGGCAAAATCGCAGCAGAACTAAAAAAATATGCCGCTCCCCTGGAACTTCTTAGCGATCGGGACGTTCATTTTTTACTAATGTGCCGTCCCGCTGGGACTAATTCTAATTACTTAAGTGAAAGCAATAACCTGGCGTGTCTGCGAATGGTAATTATCTGACAATCAGATACTATGTAAAAAGCTCAGCATAATATCATCTCAATAGGCTTCGCCCGTCTTTCCGGTGTATTGAGTAGTAATTATATGGCGATGTTGAATTAATCTTTAAATTGGCTCTGCTCTTCAGTAATCAATGCCTGAACTGCGCAGCAGTGGCATCTTATTAACTAACGAGTCCAAAAAATTTAACAGAGTCCCATCGGGACGACAAATTCTCGAATGCCGCCGATAAATCAGTTGATCCTCTTTGCGTTTTTATCAGAAAACTCATTCCCCGAGAAAAACAGCCCCGCAAAGAATGCCCGGATATTTCTCCAAAAACGCAATCAGGATACTCATAAATAGTAATTGCAGATTTCGTGTATAAACATCTGACGATTGACTGTACTGTGAAAAATGCTCTGTTATAGTTAACTTTAAATTACAAAAAAAATTATTCGTGAGTTAAAATGTTTTTTCGCAACCTTCACTTACGTTTAGCCGGCTTGATTATTCTAAGCCTGATCAGTTTCGCAGATGTTTCGGGTACAAATTCTTTAGTAGCACGTGTTCCTAATATTCCCGGTCAGCAACCGGCATACATAAAGAATGCCCTTCTCGTTGCCGAACCTCACGGCGCCTATGTTGAACAAGCGCTCTATCTTGAGTACACAGATAATTATGCTTTCCCCGGATCCAACAGTGTGGAGATCATACACCGTTTTGAAATGCCCGAAGGCGCAGTAATTAATGATCTTTGGCTGTGGATAGGCGACCAGGTAATGCAGGGGCTTATACTTGACGTGTGGAAAGCACGTTCAATATATGATTCAATTGTGGCGATGAAGCGCGATCCTGCATTCCTAACAAAAAAAGGGAACCAGTACGAACTGCACGTCTATCCCCTTGTCTCCGGAATGACACGAAAAATCAAATTAAATTTTATCACTCCGGCACAATGGAACGGCAACATCGGATTGGCCGAACTTCCGTTAAAATTCCTCAAAGCAAGCAATGATGACATTGTAAAACTGGACATCCTGTTCAGGACCAGGCAGGACATCTGGGGACAACCTTCAATTCCGCAGATTCCCGGATTGGGCTTTTATCATTACGTTGATACGATGGGTTACAAATACAAAAAGACTTATATACTCAACGTAAAATCATACCAGGACCTTAACCTTGCTTTCTCGCCGGAGTTTACAAACGGAGCTTACTTTAATAACAATTTTATTCCGCGCGATAAAAATTATTTCCAGTTTGCTTTTGTGCCATACAGGATTATGAGTATCAACGATATTGATTCGTCTTCCAAAAAGGTGGTGATCGGCATTGATCTTGGCGGCTCTCAGAATAAAAATTATCCGGTTTTAATTCCGAACCTCAAATCCTCAATAAATTCAGCTTTAAAACAAAATGATAAGTTGAATATCTATGTTGCCGGCGCTGCGAGAATAAAAAACATTTCCGGGGGCTGGCGGAATAACGGCCCGGGTGTTGTTGATACAATTCTTAACGCGTTTGTCTCATCGCCTTACGCAGACAGCATACAACAGGAAGTGCGGTCAAGAATTATTTATTCTGATGCTAATGCGGTGCAGATGTGGTCGTTCACGGATATAAATTCGTTTGCCGTGCCTCAGTATTACAATACTATAGTCCAGGCAAGAAATTATTTTAATACGGCAGAGATCGTCACTTCCTATAACCACGGGCACGAACGCCTCCTTACCACTAACGAGGCGCAGCTGGTTTTGCAGTCATTAGATTCCCTTTTCAGCCGCGGCGGCAAGTTCCTTACATACTGGGACCTCAACAGGCAAAATAACCTGGAAAAATTAGTCACGCATTATATTCCTTCACTCAGCATTGAATACAGATCCTCCGCGACAAAAACACTTTACCGCACACCTGACGGTAATATCAGCGGCAATTTTCCCGAGTCATTCGACCGGGCGGGATCGTATTTTTTCAAGTATTCAGACTCTACAGTGAAGAAAGAACTTGTTGATGCGAACGGTTATCCCTGCCTGATAACAAAACGGCTGGGTAACAACGGCCTGCTCATCGTTTCCGGAATGTGGTCATTTAACGACGATCAACCGCTCCGCAGAATGCTGGCAATTGCGCTGATGGGGCTTAATCAGTCAGCCAGCGAAGAAATGTATATGCTGACAAAATTGCTTGAGAATATAAAGTCACAGCACTCCGGCGACTCGGTAAACACGGCGCTTGTTTTCAGCAACTGCGATTCGCTTGTCACAAGTTCCGGGGCAGCGGCGTGGGTGAATGCATACCGTGAAAATTTTGTTACCGCGCCCAGATTTAAATCAGTAAACCTGCTTGACGGTAGTGTAATTATGCCTCCTTCCGTTACGGTATTGGGGTCAACCTACTATGGCAGCGGGTATCTTATGAAAGCGCTTGCCAATATTTCACGCGGGCTGCATTTCGAAACCCACACATCTTCCTGGAGCGCGATTAATCAGCAGATTCAGCCGGAACTCAGGCCTATCGCGGATACTATCACTCTGGTTCCTCAGTTCCAGAACCCAACTGACTCACTGTACGAACTGAGAGAAGTAGTTAATAACCCGATAAACCCGGAACAGCCGGTTGTTTATATCGGCTCAACAAATACGATGGCCCCGGTAACTATGGATGTAAATATTAAATTCATTGATATACCCGACACACGCCATTACAGCAGCCAGTTCGCGGTATCGCTTGATACGACATTAAACTTAAGGATCATCAAAGCTTCTCTTGGGAACGAGCTGCTGAAAGAAAAGTTTTTATATTCGAGCGCCGACACGGCGGGTATAGTCGCCACGGCAGTGAGAAATAATCTTCTCAGCGATTACACGGCTTTTCTGTGCCTTGAACCTAATGATACCATCCATCCGCTTACAAATCCTTATGATGAGACACGGATCCCTGTTGAACTCACTTCTTGTTATCTGAAATCTGATTCGGGAAGAGTAAGCATTTATTGGGAGACCGCGACAGAACTTAATAACCGCGGTTACCGGCTCGATAAGATATGCGGAGGAAGGACAACCACGGTCGGGCACTTACCCGGTAAAGGGACAACACTTACGCCGAGCAAATATGTTTTGCACGATATGAATATAAGCGCTTCTGACGGCGCTTTGATCAGGTATTATCTTTATCAGCAGGATTATGACGGAACGGAACGCCTGATTGCCGAACTTGAATACAAGAACAATGTATTGCCTGCGGTATTTGCGTTGGCTCAGAACTACCCTAATCCGTTCAATCCGGAAACGATTATCAATTATCTAATACCAATGATCAATGATCAGTCAAATGCAGTCCGGGTAACACTCATAGTATATGACATACTCGGCAATGTAGTTGCAACACTTGTAAATGAAACAAAACCGGCGGGGAGTTACAGTGTGAGCTTCAACGCATCCAACTTGCCAAGCGGCGTTTATATTTACAGAATGCAGGCGGGCAGTTTTACGGATGTTAAAAAATTAACGATCATTAAATAACGTTTATCTTTAAGGCCGGCAACAGTTTTAACACAAACCCTAAAAATGAAAATCCCTCACGCGAGGGATTTTCATTTTTTAACGAATTTTGATTCTCTCTTTATTTCAGGAGCATCATTTTTTTACTGATGTTAACATTCTCCCCGGTCAGCCTGTAGACATATATTCCGGATGGCAGGGCGCTGCCGTCGAAATTTACATTGTATATTCCGGGATCCAGATCTTTATCTATAAGCGTTGCCGCTTCCCGCCCGATCATATCATATACAACCAATCTGTAGGTCCCGCTCTTAGCAATAGCTACGCGGATATTGGTGGAAGGATTAAACGGATTCGGATAGTTCTGCATCAGCCCGAAAGAAGAAGGGTTTGCCCCTTCGTTATTGTCTGTCCCGGTCGGGTATAATTCAAGATAATCTCCCGGCGTTAAATCCCTTCCTGCAAGCCCGGGATGTGTCGGGGCATATTTTTGCACGCGGAACACCATATTCAAATATTCTCCGGGGTGAGTCGGATCCTGAGCTATCACGGTCCCCTGCATCACCGGGCCTGTATTGATAACCGGACTGATATATTTCCAGACGACTTCTTTCGATTGAGTTACTTCGTACAAAGTTCCGTGAGTGCCGTCGCAGATAATTGTGTTCCCGTTAGGCTGACGCTGGGCGCCGGAGATTGCCCCTGCATATAAAGAAGTCGGCGGTGTCGCGGAATAGCTCCAGGTAAATCCGGCGGGCCCGAATGCCGTTCCGGTGGTACGCGAATAAAAACCATTGCTGTCAACAGGCGGAGTGATTTCTTCAATCGTCGAATAGTTCCTGCCGACGCCATTATTAAAAACAGTGATATTGCCGTAGCCGGGAGAAGATGAATCGATCCATTCCGCGTCGTGCTGCTCGAAAAGTTTTTGCGTCGTGGCATTACCGGTTTTGTAACAAACGGGATTTCCCCAGCGGTAAAGAAGGTCGCCCCCTTTTCCGTACCTGCCGCCGGTGTGCCCCGCGGCCTGTGCCGTTGTTGTTGAGTGGTCAATGATCCAGATCTCACTGTTCCCTCTTACGCTCATAAGTATCTGATCAAATTTAGGTATGTATGTAATTGAATTCATATGGTTCCAGAAACTTGGCAGTTTTCTCCCGTCACCGTCAGCGTCTACCAGTTCAGGATGGTCAGCCACTACGCCGTAATTTGGTTTCGACGGATCAAAGTCCTGTATAAGATGGTCCCACGTATGCCATTCCCACACTATTGTTCCGCCGTAAGGGTAAGTCGGATGGACCTCCGCGACATAGTCGGGCAGCATATAACCTTTAGTCCTGATTTCGGGCTGGAACTTGCTTGAATCAAATCCCGCGGCGAGCAGCTGCGTCATCGTCTTCTTTTCTACCGCGAGAAAAATAATATTGCCATTCGGAAGCGGCCGTATATCGTGATGCGACATATATTCCGCGTTTGAATAATCAAATGCCCAGACCAGTGAATCGTTCCAGTCGTATTCTTCAATTCTTCCTCCCTCGCCGCCGCCGCTGCTCAGTTGTCCGTGGGTCATACACGATCTCAGCAGATTGCCGTTCGGAAGAAGATAAACTGACTGCCCCGGAGGATACTGGCTCTTTGTCCATTTATGGATTACCCGCCCTTCGTTATTAATGAGGTATGTGGCAGTGTAAAGTTTCGGCGCGAGAAGAGTGTAGCCCTTCCAAACCTTCGCCGTGTCATTTATAAATACACCTACGGTCTGCGTCTGAGGTAATACAACTGTATTACACAGCATCAAAGCTGCAAGGAGTAAAGCGTGAAATATGTGCGAACGGTACATTTAGAGGTCTCCTGTTTAAATTACTTTATACAAATTAGTTTCATTATTGACATTTTGTCCCCTCTCTGAAGAGAGCAAAAGAAAATTCCGCTGTTAAATTGTCCCGCGTCCCAATCAAATGAGTGTGTTCCGGATCCAAGGATGCCGCTGTAAAGTGTTATGCATTCCTGACCAAGAGTATTATAAACTTTAAGCGTAACTTTTTCCTCACGCCGGAGCAGGAATGAGATTTTGGTAAACCGGCTGAACGGATTAGGATAGTTCTGAAAATGCTCAAAGCCGTCTGAACTGCTTTCGTCAACCTGTATTCCGCTTGGGTAAAGTTCTATTGGCCCTAATGGAGTCAGATCTCTTCCGGCGAGCCCGGAATAATCCGGTGCATAGCGGTAGATCTTAAATACAATATTTTCAACCGGTGTTTGCCCCTGGGTCACCGGCCCGGAAGGGCCGACGGGATTAATATATGTCCAGACTGTCTGCCCTGCAGGCGCAACTTCAAAAAACCGCCCCGATGTCCCCTCGCAAATGAGCGTGTTGCCGTTCAGCATCCGGGTCGCGCCGCTAATATTGACAGAATAAAACGAAGAGGATGGCTGTGCCGCGTATGACCATACAGGCGCCGACGGGCCGAAAGCGGAACCGGAAGTTTTTATGTACAAAGAATCCGGGCCGATTGGAGGCACAATTTCTTCTATGGAGGAGTAAGCCCCTCCCGGCCGGTTTGTGCCGTTGTTGAAGATAAGAATATTTCCCGCCCCCGGATAACCGGATTCTATCCACCGGGCGTCGTGCTGTGAAAAAAGTTTTTGATCCGCAGCAGTGCCTGATTTGTAGGCGATCGGATTACCCCATCTGTAAAGAATATCGCCCCCTTTTCCCCTGTTACCTCCGGTATGTCCGGCCGCCTGCTGAGTGGTCGTGCTGTGGTCAATTATCAGAATTTCGTGTGTAGCGTGCACACTCACCATAATTTCATCTCTCAGAGGATTGTAACGGATGGCATTCATATGCAGCCAGTCTGCTTTTTTATCGCCAAAGTTGATATCGAATAACCCGGGGTTTAGCGCCACATTACCATAGTTAGCCTTGGTCGGATCATAGTCCTGAACGAGGTGGTCCCAAATGTGCCACTCCCACACTATGGTACCGCCCGAAGAACCTTCCGGATGCACTTCAATAATTTTTTCGGACCACACCTCCGTATAATTAGCGCCGGTGATATTCCGCCCCGCGGCTGCGGCCTCGCTCAATGTCTTCTTCTCAAACGCTATGCAAAGTATGTTGCCGTTCGGCATATATTCGATATCGTGGTGAGTGGTATATGTGGTGCCGTAATGATTGAACGACCAGGTCAGGTTTCCGTTCCAGTCATATTTTTCCACTCTTCCCGCAACTCCCCCCTGTACAAACGGGTTCCCCGCGGTAACTGTCGCGGGGCGGAGGATGCTTCCGTCCGGAAGCAGCATTACTGACTGGCCGGGGGTGTACCCGCTCGTCCAGGAACGGATCAGCATTCCGTCCATATTGATCAGATAAGTGTTTTTGGATTTAAGCGGTGAAAATAACGTGTAACCTTTGAAACTGTTCGTACTGTCATTAAACAATAATCCAACGGTGTTCGTCTGGCCAAAAATAATTGCTGATTCTATAAAAATCAGAGCAAGCAGTAAGAACAGCCGTATGTTATATGTTTTCATTTTTGTCCGGTGCATTCTGAAAATTATTTTATCAGAATCATTTTTTTCACCGCAGTGTAATCACCCGCGCGGAATTTATAATATAACACTCCGCTGGCGAACTGATTGCCGTTGAACGGAATTTCATAATTGCCCTGTTTAAGTTCACGTTCCAGAAGCGTAATAATTTCCGCTCCGAGAGAGTTGTAAACCTTCAGCGAAACATACGCATCAGCAGGGAGCGTGAACGAAATCGTTGTGGCCGAACTGAACGGATTAGGGTAGTTCTGCTTTATCAATATTGATTGCGGTTTTTCTGATTCACCGCTGACTCCTGACGGCGATGCCTCGAAAGCGCGTGCAACGCGGAATCCTATATGATACCACGGATGATTCGGGTCCTGCGGGCCGCGATAGTAAGACGGATTCCTGTTCGCCACCCTGGAATGTCCCCATTGCCCGTTATACCAGTTGCCGCCGCGCATTCCGCGGTAAGGTTTTCCGTCAGGCATAATGAACCCTGACGCTGGCCCGGTGGGATTAAGATAAGGGCTTACGCTGTAGTAATTCTGTCCGTACCAGTCGTTAACAAATTCCCAAACATTTCCGGACATATCATAAAGCCCGTATGCATTTGAGCCGTCGACGGTCTGATAGGAAGTCAGTGAGCCGGGCCAGTTATAGTTTGCTTTTAATCTGAGCCCGCCGTTATAAAATCCAACGGGCGTCGTATAAGGATAGGCTCCTGTTTCATAAGGATCGCCGGAGGCTGGCCAGTTTGCTCTTGCAATTGTCATCGAGTCATTTCCCCACGGGAACACAAAATAAGGATTATACTGCCCGCCCCTGCCGGCGTATTCCCATTCGGCTTCTGTCGGAAGGCGGTATCCGTTCTTTGAAAAATCACAGCTCCAGGCCGAAGTGTTATAACACGGGGCAAGGCCGGACTGTATACTCAGCCAGTTACAGTAAGCCGCTGCCCCGTACCACATTACACCAACTAACGGGTGCGAAGATCTGAAATCAATGACCGAGAACCGCGTTCCGTCCCAACCGATACTGCTGTACGACGCGTACTGATTAGTGAAGCTATAGATATTTGTATCGCCCGTTGCATATACAATATTATTCCTCACTTCTATCTGGCCTGCCCCTTTCGCATAGTTCAGATAATCACAGAACTGCGCGTTCGTAAGTTCATATTTGCCGATATAAAATGAATCAACTCTTACGGTGTGAAGCGGAAGCTCATCGCTGGGGTGTTGCGGATCAATATAGCCGTGATGGTCTCCCATCACAAATTCGCCTCCCGGAATAAGCGCCATTTCCGGGTATTCGTCCTGCAAATTCGATTCCCCCCTCACACTGATCACATAGAGCGCTTTTGTTTTATCATCATAAGTAATCAGTCCGTAACCTGTATTCATATACCAGGCCCTGGGATTTGGCCCGGTAAGGGTTGTAGAGGACCAATAATTTCCAATTGTTAAATTCTGAAAGTACGCTGAGCTGATCGCGGGATTCTTTAATGCGGGATCGCTGAGAGACTGAAGTTCCTTTATATTCGGAAGGCGCCAGTCGCTGTATCCTGCAAGCGTTAAAGACTCGCAATAATTAAGAGCACTTTCCCACGTATAGGTTGAAGCGCTAAGTGATTTCTGCCACGTTAGCCCGGAATATAAATCAGTAATAATTCCGTCACCATTATCAATAAAGCGGCCCGGCGTGATAGTCTGCGCAGATGTATTTTTAACTGCAAGCACGTGAAACTTTTTTGTTCCTCCCGCGCTTATTGTTTCAGACTTCATATGCGCGCCCGCTCCTCCGCCTGCGTTTGCGACCCAGATTTTACTTGAGTCATCAATCTGTTTGTCTGAGGACCACCAATACTCCGCGCCGGTTTTAGTAAAGTAAACGGTATCAAGCGAGGGATTGTTTTTGCTGTGATTCAGTATAGTATATAATTCGTGTATTGTCGGCAGGCGCCAGCCGGTCTGTCCTCCGAGAGACAGGCCGCTGCAGTATGCAGACGCATTCTCATAAGTCATCTCACCGCCGTCTGTCCTCTGCCACAGCAGGCCTGTTACATTGTCTGTTGTTGTACCGTTTCCGTTATTGGTAAAAGAAGGTGCGTTGATAAGATAATCAGCATCTTCCCCGAAAGTCTGGGTGTAGCTCATCGTCTGCCCGGTATCGGGGATCTTTAACGGCTGCGGATATGAAGGCGCCGGTAATGAAAGGAATAATAACGCGAATAAAACGCTTTTATAAATTTTGGTATACAAAGTTCACCTGTATAATTTTACTTTAAACAAATCATTTTCATAGTTTGAGTGTACGGCCCTGCAACAAGCCTGTAATAATAGACGCCGCCGGGAAGCCCTGCCTGTGATGCGTCAAAACTGACCGAATAACTGCCGGCAGATTTATACCCTTTCACCAGCGCCGCCACTTCATTGCCGAGAATATCATAAACTATGAGCGTTACCCGAACTGCATCTGACTGATCATTGATCGTTGGTATTTGATAATTGATAATTGTTTCCGGATTAAACGGATTCGGATAATTCTGATATAATGCGAATCCCGCCGGCTCCGGACTGTAGTCCTCCGTGGACGAAGGAGTGCCGTTCTTAATGATAGTATATGAATGGCTTATATCGCCGTTGTGCCGCGTGGCGTTTTCCTCATTTGGAAGATACGTTCTGATATACTCCACTTTCGCGCTTGTATCATTTACCGTTACAAGAAGATATCCCCTGTTCGGAAGAATAACTCCGTTTACATAACCGTAACTTGCCGCGGAAAGATTCGTAAAACTTTTCAGCGAAGGCTGAGGCACTTCCTGATAAACGATGCCGTCAAGATCCTGCTTGCCGTAGAAATGATCGTGCCCGTGAAAAAAAACCGAAACGTTGTTTTCGACCATCAGTTGATGCACAGGTTTGCCCCAGCCCGGACGGCTTGAATCAAATCCCCAGGTCGAATCGGTATTCCTGCCTCCGTGTTCATAAAGGTGGGCATACTCAATTCCTCCGCGCCCGTCGTTGCCGTACCCGGCAACCAACTGGTGGCAAAAAACAAATTTAAATTTCGCGTTGCTTGCGCTGATTGTATTTTTAAACCAGTTAAACTGATCGGCTCCCAGTGTCCACCCCCAACCTGGTTTTGTTTTCGTGTACCAGTAAGGATCAAGCACAACAAAAAGCGCGTCACCCCATTCCCAGGCATAATAATTTTCTCTCAGCCCTACGAAAGGTTCCGCAACTGAATTGCCTGTATAAAAGGAATCCGGAACCGGGTTCGGGTAATACTGCTTCCGCGTATTCGCGGCCCACACCGGCAGGCACTCCGCGGTGTTATTATGCCTCCACCCCAGTTCGCCGTCGTGATTTCCCGATACAAGGAACAGCGGCACAGAATGGCACGCGATATCAAAATAGTTTCGCAGAAGCAGATGCCTCTCTTTTATCGTCGCGGGATTCTGAACGGGAAGTTTCTCCGACATAAATGTATCACCCAGATCAATCAGAAAATCCGGATTCTTTGAGATTAAATTCCGCAGAGTTTGAGCGTATACCGTCCCGAGTGAATTTGTGTCCATATGCGGGTCGGCCTCAATCGCAAATGTGAACGAGGTTCCCTTTGGCCTTTGTGTGTGGAATGTGCGGCTGGCGCGCGCGGAAAAAACAGATGTGCCGGTTTTGCGGTACCGCATCCGGTAGTAATAACGCGTGTCCGGCAAAAGGTTTTCGATCCTTACTGTTACAGGCACACTGTCGGCTGCACTGTATATATTAGTCTGAGAAACATAATTCAGCGAATCGGTTCCGTACTCATAATACAGATCCATCGCCCTGTCCGCGCAGGAATTGATAGTAACCGAATTTTTTTCCGGCCTTGCAAGAAGTTCCCCGCAGATAATGTTAACGGAATCGCCCTCAAAGCCGGCAGGCAGCGCATTTGCCGTCAGAATCAGAATGACGAAAATGCTCAAACGATATATATTTCTAAACACAAAAATATATTTCATTTGGCAAATATCATTTTCTTTGTTATCGTTTCGGCCCCGTTTGAAAGCCTGAAAAAATATACTCCCGCGGAAAGCTGGTGCGCGTTCTGGATTTTTCCCGCGTCAAATACAAACGAGTAAGAACCCGGCGACTGGTATTCATTTACCAAATCCGCAACTTCCTTACCGAGAATATCGTACACTTTTAATGAAACAAATGAATCTCTGATAAGCAGATACTTTATAACAGTACTCGGATTAAACGGATTCGGATAATTCTGAGTGACAATAAATGCCGCCTCAGAGTTGTAATATTCTCCGGAAAGAAGAACGCTGTCCTCCGGGGTGAAATATGAAGGGGTCCTGCCGGTAATCGTGTTTTTCCTGGTCAAAGTCTTCCCGCTCAGATAAGGATCGTCCGCATAATATCTGTAAGCGCGGAAAACTGAATTATACATCGGATAATTATCCTGAATAACGCGCTTGATCCCGTCTTTTGTAATAGGATTGATATACTCCCACACTACTTTGGAGTCCTCTGTTGCCGAGCCGTAAGTTACTTCAAACAGATGGCCTTCGGTGTCAGAGCAGATAAGCGTATTTCCGCCCGGAAGACGTTGTGAACCTCCGCCGATATGGCTGAAAAAATTCATATTGCTTTTGGAATTGTACATCCATACCGTCTGTTTTGAAATCAGTTTTTTCTGTTTGTGCGTGTCATTGTTCAGCGGTGAGAGCACATAATATCCTGCGGCAGGCGGATTGACGTAATTCGGTTTTGCAACACGGTTGGAATCATAATACGGATTTACTTCAACAATGTAAGACTGAGAGGTCCGCTCAAATAAATATTGCCCGTTATTAAAAACCATAATGTTGCCCGCGCCCTGCAGGCCCGGTTTGATCCAGTGTGCGTCGTGACTCGCCCCGATCTGTTTATGACCCGTTGTTGAAGTTGTCCAGTTTGATAAAATCGATGGCGGATTTCCCTGATTATATCTCGCCGGATCACCGAATCTGTAAAGGAAGTCACCCGCGCTTGTTGCCGCCAGCGCAATGCTGCCTGCCGGGTTTCCGGGCAGGAAAGTGTTGCCGTGATCAATGATATAATATTCGCCGTTCACACCGTTGATCAAAATCTGATCAAGCGTGTCGTTATAATCGATTGAATTGCAATGTATCCAGTCATTCTTCAGGGGCTGGCCGGGCATATTGATATTTATTTTCTGCGGATAGTTTGCAATGGTTTTCCCCGCTCCCACATAATTTTGCTTTGTGGAATCAAAATCCTGGATTATGTGATTAAAGAACCACCATTCCCAGACTATGGTTCCGCTCATATCTACCTCTACTATGGCATCAACAGTACAGTTATTGTACGGCCCGTTAGCGGGGTTGCACCCGGCTGCCAATGCCTGCGCGGAAGTGACCGACTTATTTGCAATGTACAGAGTTGTGTATGCCTGGAGTTTCTTGTTGTAAATCCTGGTCCAGTCGTGATGCGGGAAATATGTCCCTGTCCTTGTTTCAAAATACTGCCATACGGTATTTCCGTTCCAGTCAACTTCCTTAAAACCGCTGTACCCGCTGATATTATCTGTAGCGGCGTCCAGTATGTTCCCGCCCGCTACAAAACGCGGATTGGTTCCGACATTCCAGGTGTTTATGATGTACCCTTCCATATCGATGAGGTACGATTTGCCTCTTGCACCGAAAAGGGTGTAACCATAGCGGGTTTTTGTGCTGTCCCAATAGCGCAATTCAGTTTGTGTCCACATTCCCTCTGAACCGGTTTTGGGGATAAAATTCTGAGCGAAAGTATACTCCGGTAAAAACAGAACGGCCGTATATAAAAGAAATATAACCGTATAAAGTTTAAATGATTTCATGGTAACTCTATTTTATTAATGATATTTTAATTGTTTTATCAAACTTGCTGCTCTTAAACCTGCAGAAATAAACCCCCGGGGGAAGGTCCGCAGCATTCAAAACGCTTTCGTGCTGCCCGGGATTTATGTTTCCGTTCACCAGGTTACTGATCTCCTCCCCGAATATATTGTATACAGATAAATTTGCATTAACAATTTCGGGGACAGAATATTTTATAAGTGTTTCCGTATTAAACGGATTAGGATAATTTTGTTCCAAACGGAAACCCGGGGTAAACTCCGTGTTTTCTTCCACGGCGGAAGCGGCGGTATTTACGGAATAAGAATAAACCGCTTTACCGTTTATATGTGTTCCATTTGTGTCCGCCGGCAGATATGCTGCAATATATTCCACCTTTGCGTTCCCGGGAGAAACAGTTACCTTCAGATGTCCGGAACCGCTCAGTATGTCCCCGCTGTAAGCATCGCTGTTTGCTAACCAGCCAATCATATATGTTGAGTCGCTCGGCATTGGAACCTCCTGATAAATAATATCATCCAGGACTTCTTTCGCAAACAGGTGATCGTGTCCGTGGAAGAGTATATTAACGCCGTTTGCCTTCATCAACTGGTGCAACGGCACCGGCCAGCCAGGCCTGTTTGCCGTAAAGTCCCACGATCCGTTGTTGCTGTAGCCGCCCCATTCAAATTTAGTTGCATTTACAATGCCGCCCCTGCCGTATCCCAGCACCTGATGCGCAAAAACAAATTTATATCTTGCTGAACTTGACTCAAGTGTCTGCTTAAACCATTGATACTGGCCATCTCCAATCGTCCAGTCCCATCCTCCGGCGCTGCTGTTTGCGGCAGAATAACGGTAACAATCCAGCACCACAAAAAGCGCATCTCCCCACTCCCACGAGTAATAATTCTCAGGCAATCCCATACCATAACCTTCCGGGACGGCATTGCCTTTATAGAATCCCGATGGAGAAGGCAGTGTGTAGTAATACTTTCGTGCAAGAGTCCCCCACACGGCAAGATTATTTGGCGGAGTTTGCAGGAGCCAGTAACCGCTTTCCCCCTCGTGATTGCCTATACAAAAATAAAACGGCGCCGAGTGGCCGGTTACTCCAAGGTATTTCAAATAATTCAGATGAAGCCGCATCATATCCTGCTGGCTGATCGCGGACGGATTACGGTCGTCGCCGAATGTGTCCCCCATTTCAAAATCAAAATCGGGGCGGTCCGCGTTAATGTTCTCCATCGTAATTTTCATTAAAGGGCCGTTTCCCTTTTTATCATAGAGATGCGAGTCTCCGCGTATCGTGAAGCAAAATGAACTGCCGCGCGCCCTCTGAGTGATAAAAGTGTACTCCGCGCAGTTTATCCACTGCGTGGTTCCGTTCAGTTTGTAATTCAGCCTGTAATAATATCTTGTGGCCGGCAATAGATTTGATATGATCGTTTTTACCGGTACATCCGCCACGGTTTGTGCCGCGGCAGTCTGCGTTGAATAAACTCCCGGGGCAGTCCCGTATTCATAAAAGACCGACATTCCGGTTTTTGGCACTGCCCTAATGACAATTGAAGAATCTGTCGGACAGCTCAGTATAGGAGCGGACACAAATAGCGTAGTGTCAATTCCCTGCGCTTTTGATTCACCTGCAATCATAAGCAAGAGAAAACCGGTTAAACACTTAAAAGATAAATTTCTGTATATCAATTGATTTAAATCTTCACTGCATAAATATTTGCTTTCGGGACAGTGCTGTTCATCATCAATCGAACAGGAAATCCGTATTCATAACCTCAGGCATCTGCACCGGCTGCGAGTATAGGAATGCGCCGGCGGGATGGGTATAGCCCAATTGATTTGCCAGAGAAAGGAGGGCCGCTTTCTGAGCATCGGAAAGTGAATTATAAACATTAGTAAACACTGTCGCGTAATAATAACTTAGCTCACCGTCAAGCTCACCGTATCGCCGTGACAGCGAGATTACCGTTGCGGAGTCAGCCGTCTGTCCCGATAAAAATTTTCTTAGCTGCTGCGAGATCAGTTCCCTTTTTGCGACCAATTCAGTCAGCGCGCTTCTCTGAAGATCAACTATCCCCCTCACCTGTTCAGCCTGTTCCGTTGTTAAAATGTTAAGGAAATTCTGCCCGGCAGACGCAGTAAGCTGCTCATTTATAGTATAGTTCGGATTTCCCATCGCCGGCCAGTCTTTCAGGTAGAAAGAACCGAAATATGTTCCCTGTCTTTCAGGGCAGAAGTAAACATCCGACTCAACATTTCCGGCGTACCAGGAATACATCTCACTCGCGTATGTCATAACAGCCACGTTCACATCCTGCGGCAGGTTCAGTGCGCGCAGCGGATCAGTAAGCGCGCTGTTCCAGTTTCCGATGCCGTTAAGTGCTTTAAGCACATCAAGTTTCGCTTTTTGTTCCGTGCTTAATGAAGCTGCGACTTTACCGAATAACTGTGCACGGTCAAAGCTTATCTCACCGTCAAGCCTGTAAACTTCAGCGGTATAATTCATTACGGCTGATTTGCTCAACCGGGTTGCGTTTGAAGGGAAATCACTCTCCTTCAGCCTTCTGAAAGCTTTCAGCAGAGGGAACCTTTTATATGCAAATTCATTGATAGAGTTTATCTGGTTCTGCGCTCTCTCTACGAACATATTTATCTGTTCTGCCGTTAAAATATTTAGTACATTAACCGCAATGACAGTAACGAAGCTCGTATTGTGCCCGAGGTTAGTCGGATCGTTGTCCCGCAGATACTGGAATCCGCTGTAATCGGCAACTTTTCCCGGAGGGAGAAATGACTGCGAGCCAAGGTTCCCGGTAAGAAAGGCGAGACCGTCAAACGCGATCGTGTTTCTCTGAGCTTCGTCAGAAATCGTTTGTGTTATGGTGAATTTGGCGGTATTGTTTATAACAGGAGAAACCGGGCTATCTTCGTCAGAGGATTTACAATTAAAGCTGCTGACGGCTAAAAAAGCAATGATAGTAATCTTCATTAAATTCGAGACGGGTTTCATATCATTATCCTTAAAATCATACTGTTCTTATGTTAATTATATACCCGGTTTGCTGCTTTGACGTCATACCAGAAATTCAGGTTTTCAGAACATTGGACAACACACGGAAGAAAAACTTGCGGAGGGATCATTCGGAATAAAAAAAAGCCCCCGGGCATCAAAATACCCGGGGGCTCTTCATCAACCGGAGTGCAGTATCTACTTTCTCCTTTTTTGCAGCATTTTTTCAAATTCGATTTTTTGGTTCGCCTCAAGGATTTTCATAATTGCCGCGTCTTCTTCGTTCTTTATCTTCAGCTTTTCTTGTTCAATTATCTCCCGGTCAGGGTTCTGTATCCCGCGCAGTTTCTCTCCCTTCTGCCTGGATGAAGCTAATATCTCTTTTACTTTAACCTCCTGTTCGGGATTTAACGAAAGCCGTTCTGAATACTTTGCGAGCTTTTCATCAATATCCGGGGGACCTCCCCTTTCGTCCCTCGGTTCTCCGGGCGGTCCAGGTTTCTCACTGCGGCCGGGCTTTTTGTCTTTATTGCCTTCTTCGCCTTTTCTGTCTTTGGGAGGCCTGTTTCGCGGTCCGTTTCGGGGTTCATCGTTCGGCGGTTCGCCGCGCAGTTCATCTTGCGGCGGCTTGCGCCCGAATACTTCGAGCAGTATCGGTTTAAGTTTTTCTTTCTGCTCAGGAGTGCAGAGCGCGAGCAAATCATTGAAATGCTCATACCTTAGCACCTCAACACGCGCCTGAATCTCACCAACTGCTTTTGCCTTCTCGGCGACTTTCTCTGTATCGCGCTTCCCGCTGTACAGATCCTCCGCTATCAGCTTTTTCAGGACCGCGAGGCTGTCATTATACTTTTTCATCAGATCGGGTTTCTGCGCGCGCAGTTCTTCCAGCTTCTTCATCTGTCCGTCGCTCAGCCCGAGGACCTCTTTGAGCAGTCGTGCGGGATCATCCTTGCCCGCTTTCGCGGGTCCCGGCGCGTTATAATTATCCCTGCCGGCAAGCATCCAGATGGCCGATATGGAAATCAGGTTAACAGCGAGCAGAACGGCAATCAACCAGTTCTTCATTTTATTTTGGCTTACAAGGTCCATTTTCAACTTTCTAAAAATTTGTTTCGGTTTGTTCAATCTGAAATTCTGATTTCATTTCAGTTACCAGCCGCGCCCTTAGAGAAGCATCGGCTTCCTTTGTGTATACATAAAAAATAGTTAATACATTTATCAGCAGAAGAAGAATAATAAGCGCCGGATTTATAACCACACTAAAAGGCAAAGAACGCTTCCGCGCCGGCTCTTTCCCCTCCATAGCGGCTTTAAGCCTTGTATAAAGAAAAGGATTAGCCTCAAGGACCGTATCGTTGTCGTACGCTTCAAGTGTTTTTTCCACTTCTTCCATTATCCGTAAATCTTTTTTCATAGTAAAAACCGTAATGATATTATAATTGCTTTTTGTAATAATCGTAAAGCCATTTTCTCAGATTCTGCTTCGCGCGATGTATCAGCGATTCAACCGAAGAAACGCTCGTATTCAGGATCAAAGAGATTTCCTGATAACTCATCTCCTGGTATTTGCTGAGCGTAAAAGCGATCCTCTGATTGTCCGGCAGTTTTTCAAGCGCTGTTCCCAGGACTCTCGCCCGTTCCTGGTTCTCAAGTTCCTTTTCCGGCCCTGATTCCCCGGGAGCGGGTATTCTCTCTTCCAATTTGTCTTCTCCGAATAAATTAATCAGATTCGCGAAACGCTTTTTCCTCTTCTGTCTTTTCAGCTGATTAAGGCACTTTGTAATCGCGATCCTGTATATCCAGGTTGAAAGTTTTGAATCCCCTCTGAATCTTCCGACCGACTCAAATACCTGCAAAAAGACTTCCTGCGTTATGTCCTCAGCTGCTTCACGGTTCCGTAAAAACTTATATGAACAGTTCAGCACCATTTTCTGATACATTCCGACAACGATGCGGAAAGTATCGTCATCTCCGTTCTTAAGGTTTTTAATTATTTCGGAATCGTTCATTCAGTGATATTCGTTTTCATAAGTGTTAGACAGCATTTCGAATAAATACTTGCGGTATCCTGTTAAATTTCAGATATTAAAATAGGCAGAATTTTGACGAGGTAATACCGCTTGTGAGCCCTGTTACATAAATCGTTAAGAATATTGCTCTTTTCACTCATTTTTTGTGGCACGTATTTTTCTTTGCTGTTAATTGCTTTGACTTTGACAAGAATATTTGTTATGTTTTATCCGAGTAAAACTTACGAGGTTTCAAATGAAAGATTTCAATCTGTCCAGGATCTATGTGGTTTTATCATCCATCCCAAAGTATTTCAGCCAGTTGCACAAAAAAACTGATATATACAGGAATGATTTTCATTCCGCCTATACGGGGAAAAACAAATTCCAGAAATTAAACAGTTTACACAGATTGCAGATGAAATAATCTGTTGTGACCTGAATTCCGGCGGTATAACTTTTTATTTGTTACGCTTTCTTTCTGTGCCGCCTGCAGTTTAACTATTCCTGCTGGTTCCGTGTGGGTATACGCTCCCGGACAAGTATTTTTATTTATCGAGGAGTATAATGTCCAGACTATTTTTAATTTTAATTTTTTCTCTCTCTTTGTTCCCTCTTCACCCCTTCGGCCTTCCCGGTGATGACGGACTGAATGCTATAATTAATTCTGTTTACAAAAAAAATCAGGATGAAGAAGCCGCTAAAAAGAAACTTGCGCGCTACAGTTACGAACGGAGAATGGACATAACCGAATCGGATGAGGACGGCACTCTCGAAAAACAATACAAGACTCTGCAAAGAGTCTATCAGTTGAATTCGAATGACAGCAGGACCGAGACGGTTTCATCTTCGAAATGGGAAGACGGCAAATGGGAGAATACCGCAAAGAAAGAGAAAGATGGAGACCATAAAAACCGCAAATTCAAACTCGAGTTTTCGGACATCTTCTCCCCGCAGAAAAGAAGCGAATATAATTTTGAACTGATAAAACAGAACGAAGAATCAATTATTATTGAAGTGAAACCAAGAAAACCCGAAGTGGAAAAGTTTAAAGGGAAATTCTGGTTTGATCCCTCGGACTTCAGTCTGCAGAAAGCCGAACTGCAGCCGTCCGAATTCAAAACAGGGCTTAAAAATATGAATACCTACCTGGAGATGAAACAGATTAACGGCATCTCCTTCCTTTCAAAAATGGTCAACAAGATCCATATCAAAGTATTTCTTATATACAGCGGAAAGATCAACCAGGTCATTAATTACGATAATTACAAATTCAATATTGACGAGAAAACCTTTAACGATACTTACGCTAAATTAAAATAGCCCTGAACAGCTTCAAGGCAGCTCTGTGTGACGATATGTCGAAAGTTTAAAAGATATTCTAATGTATTCATTTTATTCTTTCCAAAACTTTTCAAATTATTCCAATTTAATACTTTATTTCTCCGGCTGAATTATGTACTTTTTATTTAATATTTTTTAAATCTTAATTAAAAAGTTTTCCACACTAACTGCTGGTGTGAGTCCCTGCCGCACGGCGATATTATTTAATTAAACCTGAATCGGATGGAAAAGCTTAATCTGAAAATTTCGCTGATCTTCGCCCTTGATCTCGCTCTGATGTTTCTTGGCCTGTATCATCTTCCGCAGGTCATTAACCGCGCGGATGTACCTTTTCACTATTATACCCGGAACAGCTTCGTATATGTTTCAGGGATAAAATCACAGGAAAAATCAGGCGGACTGAAACCCGGCGACGCAATACTGAAGTGGAACGGGCAAAAATTTTCCGGTTCCGGAACCCTGGAATTCCTTACCGACCTTGCACTGCCTGATGAAAACATAAAGATCGAATATTCACGGGGCGAAATAACGGGCATTACATCTATACAGCTGGTTGAGTTCTATCCTTCGAAAAGGTTTACCGTTGTGCAGGTATTCGTGTCGCTGCTGGTTTGGCTCTGCGCGGTTTATCTTTTGCTGAAGAGCCGCTACAATTATGCGGCTTCTTACCTTCACTGGATGTTTGTTTCGTTTTCGATAGCCAACCTTATCGCCTGGGGATCAATTAAATATCATCCGGACATGGAAATAGTTACAAGGGGAGTTTTCCTCGTCGCGTATGTCCTTGTTTCCGTTTTCTTCCTTTTGTTTACCTTCCAATACCCACGGCAGGCAACTCCTTCGGTAAAGAAAAAACTGTGGCTGGTCATTCTGCCGAATCTTTTACTTATTGCACCTATGATCTACTATCATCTGAGCGCGATTGAACTGAAGTCGGTTGAACTTTTCGGGACATTCCAGTTCCTCTTTGACCTGTTCAGGTCATTAATGGTTATATATTTCGTAATCGGCATAATCAGAATCATCCATTCCTACCATAGAGCCTCTCTCAGAGAAGAACGCGAACGTCTGCAGTGGATATTCTGGGGTTCGTGCATCGGGGCATTGCCGTTTCTCTTGTTTTATATATTACCTCAACTGGTACTCTCGAGATACATAATCAGCGAAGAGATCACTATGATATTCTTTCTGGCGGTCCCCCTTTCATTTGTGATAGCGCTATTCCGTTATAAAATATATGATATTGAACTGCTTGTAAACCGCAGCATTGTTTACAGTTTTGTTATTATTGTACTCCTTGGCGGATATGTAATGGTAGTCCTTGTAACTGCATCCGAAATCAAAGGAGAGGAAGAATTTTTCCGGGACTTCAATGCTGTGTTCATAACTCTTGTCATAGCTTTCTCATTCAACTTCGTTCGAAGGAAAATACAGGATGTTATTGACAAGAAACTTTTTTCCGCGACCGTTAATTACAAAAAAGCCGTGACGCAGCTTAGCGAGACGCTGTCAAAAGCCGGAAATGAAAAATCGCTTATTGACGAAAGCCGGGATTTTATAACAGCGCATCTGCCGGTCAGTAAGATTGAATCCTACCTGCTCAAGGATAAGAAGCTTTCTTTGTTCGGTTACTATAACAAAGAAGCGATCCCGCCGAAAACCGCGAATGACCGTTATACTATTATAGGAAACAGTTCTTCAGGTACCGGCGTTAATATTAACGCTTATATTCCTCCGGATGACATCAGGACTCCGGAATTTGATTTTTCTGATGAAAAGTTTTTTGGCGATAAGGCCGTATGCGTCCATTCCGGTTATGTCAAAATTAAACCTGAAAACCAGTCCGGTCCTGCCGATTCCTGGTTTGAACAGAATGACGCACACTGCGCGTTAGCGCTTACCGCACAGGATAAGTCACTCCTCGGACTGATACTTTTGAAACTTCCCGGGAACGAATCTATGAATGAGGATGAACTTGGCCTGCTCTCAACGCTTCAGTCGGAACTCTCTTCGGCACTCGAAAAATTCAGGATTTTTGAATCATATATTCTTGCGCGGGAAGAAAACACAAGGCTGGATGAACTGAACAAACTTAAATCCTACTTTGTTTCCAGCGTGTCCCACGATCTGAAAACACCAATAACTTCCATCAAAATGTTCGCTGAACTTCTTCAGATGAATCCGGATACGCCGCAGGAGAAAGCCGCGGACTACCTTCGCACCATTGAAGAGGAAAGCGCGCGGCTTACACGGCTAATTAACAACCTCCTCGATTTCGCGAAGATCGAAAAAGGGACAAAAGATTACTCGTTCTCTAAAGTGAACCTTAACTCACTTGTCGGAGAAGTAATGCGCATTATGGATTATCAGCTTAAGAGCAGCAGATTTGAAGCAAAGATTAAAGTGCCCGATCAGGAGTTTATAATCAAAGGAGATAAAGATTCGATAATTGAGGCTGTCATTAATCTTATTTCCAATTCGATTAAATTCTCGGTTGAGAAGAGAGAAATTTCGATTGGACTGATACAGCGGGATCATTATGCAATTTTAACCGTCGCGGATAAAGGTCTCGGCATTAAACCTGCAAATATTAAAAACATTTTTGAACCGTTCTACAGGGAAAAGACAAAAGAAAAAAGCGCAGTCGGCGGCGCAGGCTTGGGGCTTTCCATTGTTCAGCATATTATGGATGCACACGGCGGGAAAATTGATGTGATCAGCAACGAAGGACAGGGCACAATGTTTATGCTTCTATTCCCTCTGGACGGACAGGATGAAATCAATTCTGCTGATTGAAGACGATCCGGCGATCTCCAAGGCGTTAACTGCCTCGTTGTCTGCCGCCGGTTACCGTGTGTTATACGCGGAGGACGGACTGTCAGGCCTGAATGCAGCCAAAGAAAAAAAGCCGGACCTTATATTGCTTGACATAATGCTCCCCTCGATGAACGGTTTTGAAATCTGCGCTGAACTGAAAAAGTCAGGATTCACTTTCCCCGTTTTTATGCTCACCAGCCTGGGCGAGGATAAGCGCAGGATGCAGGGCCTGGAAGCCGGCGCTGATGAATACATCACTAAACCTTTCAGCCTTAAGGAACTGCTGCTCAGAATTAAAAATACTTTATCGCGCGAAGAAATGATACACGAACATTCGCGCGAACTTGAGGAACAACTCAGTAAAGCGCGCGAAATTCAGATTAACTCGCTCCCTAAATCTGCGCCGGTGATTAAAGGCGTCGATATCTTCGCGGAAATGCGCCCCGCGGCCGTTGTCGGAGGAGATTATTTTGATTTTATCAGCCTCTCGGAAGACAGGATCGGAATCATCATTGCGGATGTCTGCGGCAAGGGAATGCCGGCAGCAATGCTTGTTCAGAAAATGCAGGGCATCGTATGTTCTCTCAACGGAAGCGGCCTGAGCGGCAAAGACATAATGATGTTTATTTACGGTCACCTCAGGGACAGCCTTCCGAAAAACGGTTTTATTACAGCTTCTTTATTTGTATATCGAAGCTATGATTGTAAGGCTGAACTTTACAGGGCGGGACATCTCTCGTATATCATAAAGACAGGCGCGGAATTATCGGAGATCAGGCCACGCGGTTTATGGATAGGCCCGATGCCGGCAAAGGCTTTCGAAGAGAATCTTGAATGCGTCGAAATATCACTTAAACCCGGAACCGTAATCGCAATGTACACCGACGGAGTAACCGAATGCACAAACCCGGACGGAAAGGAGTTCGGTCCGGAGGGTATTAAAAGTTTTCTGGTTTCCGCCGCGGGGACAAGCACGGAAGCCGGGGAGCGGTTGCTCGGAGAATTAGATAATTTCCGCTCACAAAAAGAACTCAACGACGACACAACCATCATCATAATAACAGGAACATAAATCAAAGAGGATTAAATGAAGAAGATACTATTAATTGAAGATGACCCGTCAATCGCAAAAGGCCTTGTCGAATTCCTTACGGTTGAGAATTATAAAGTTAATCACGAAGATGACGGATTAAAAGGATATGAACTTGCACGCCGGGAAGTTTTCGATCTGATAATTCTCGATATAATGCTCCCCGGTAAAGACGGAATGGAAATATGCAGGGACCTGAGGAAGGACGGTTTTAATGTTCCGGTATTGATGCTCACCAGCAAAAAAGAAGAGATAGATAAAGTTATGGGGCTTGAGTTCGGCGCTGACGATTACGTAACCAAACCGTTCAGCATAAGAGAACTTGCGGCGCGCATAAAAGCTCTTTTGCGGAGATCATCCGAAATTATTACGGACATTCAGGAATATAAGTTCGATAACCTTATCATTGATTTTAAGAGCCAGGAATTACGCCGCGATAAAAAAACAGTCAGCCTGTCCACTATGGAATGCAAAGTCTTAAAGTATTTCATCGAGCACGAGGGGCACGTAGTATCCCGCGAGACACTGCTGGATAAAGTATGGGGTTACGAAAACTTCCCCACAACCAGAACAGTTGACAATTTTATTCTCTCACTAAGAAAACTGATCGAAAAGGACCCCGCCGATCCGAAGCACTTCATAACAGTGCACGGAACCGGATATAAGTTTGTGAAGTGATAAACCCAGCTCAATCCGAAGCGCTTTGTATTTCAAAACCCCCGAAATCAGGCGATTTCTATCTGAATTGCCATAATCTCTCCGTTTTTGCTATATTGTAAGATTATATATTTTTAAGTTCTATTGAATCAAGGAGACTTTAATGGCTAGCACAGCCGATTTCAGACCCGGTATGGTCATCAGGTGGAATAATGAATTATGGACACTCGTGGAATTCCAGCACGTGAATCCCGGCAACTGGCGCGCATTCGTCCGCGCTAAATTAAAGAATATGAAAACCGGGCGCGTGATTGAAAACAGGTTCCGCGCGGGTGAATCTATTGACCAGGTCCGGGTTGAGAGGAAAGTCTTCCAGTATCTGTACCGCGAAGGCGCTGATTTTGTTGTGATGGATAATGAAAATTACGAGCAGATGAACATCTCCCCTGATCTTATCGGCGACGGCGAAAAGTTCCTCAAAGAGAACATGAACCTGGAAATCCTTTTCGACGGCACAAAGATCCTCAACGTCGAAATTCCGATTTTCGTTGAACTCGAAGTGACAATGACAGAACCGGGACTTAAAGGCGACACGGTTTCCAACACATTAAAACCCGCAACCGTTGAAACAGGCGCAACAGTTATGGTCCCCCTCTTCGTTAACCAGGGTGACAAACTCAAGATCGACACCCGCACCGGCGGTTACGTCGAACGCGTAAAGAACTGATTACGCTCTTACATTTATAACTTTCCGTAAAAAAGCCGGGTTTTGCCCGGCTTTTTTGTTTAATATTCATCCTTACGATTTCATACTTAATGTAGAGACGCGGGCATCGCCCCGTCTCTATAATCATATTGTATGTACATATTATTAAAATTTCGACCTACAACTTTAAAACACTTTCGCTGTCAATCTGTCTGAAAATATCCGACATCATCTCGAGATATATTTCTTCTGTCTTCTTTTCTTCCGTGTAGAACGGATAAAACGGCGTTGCAAGGAACTGCCACCACGTTGAGACGCTCGCGCTGCGCGTGTACTTCGCGATAACGCTGTTCTCATTATCAATAACGCTTATCTGGGTTGTATAATCCCAGGAAAACCCAATTGGAATGACTGTCATTGAAACAGTGCTGACTAACCCGCCAAGGAAATGCTTCGCGAAAGATTTATCTCTGAAGATTTCAATTTTAACCGTATAATCTGCGCGGGAAACTGCCGAATCGCGTTTTTGAAGTCTGGCTTTATCTGAGATATCCCGGGCATAATTAGTAAAAGTTTCAAACCCCCCGATGTTGGTCAATTGCTTCAGTGATTCCTTAAAAATATCATCAAAATCACCGGTGCCCGGATAATTTAAAAGTTTCGGTATAACATCCAGGCCGGAATCTTTTTTGTAATGATACAAATCAAAAAATACCTTTACGGGTTTCTTTTTTGTGATTGACGACTGCGAAGTGTAAAGCCCCTGAACGTCACTGCGGAATGATACGCATCCTGTTAACGGAAGGAGAATTATGGAAAGAAGAAGATAAATAAGCAGGTTCTTTTTCATAACACATCTCGTTTAATGTTTAAGGACAAAATAATGATAGTCCGAACAACTTTGCGGACACTTCAGAAAATTAATAATATACTGCAGAAGAAAAAAGTTTAATCTGCGAGATCCGGAAGCAGCTCCGTTAGTTTGGAAAAGACGTGTTCGGGCATCAGTTCCTTAATACACTTATACTGAACATCAGTGCGGGTGCAGGATAACGGCTTAGGAGAGTAAAAGAAACAGGGAGCGCATTCCAGATTCAATGCTGCGATCCTGTGTTCCGTTTGCCACGGATAAATGTAGGAAGTGTTTGTCGGGCCGATGATTGCCACGGTCCTGACTCCCATCGCGGCGGAAACGTGCATCAGGCTCGAATCATTGGTAACAAACGCGTGACACAAGTTTATCAGTGCGGCGGACTTTGCAAGCGAAGGCGCATTTACAACGCGAATATCAGGTGCGGTTGTTTTCGACTTAACATAATTTTTTAATTCATCTTCTTCGGGGCCGCCGAAAATAAGCACTGAAGCGTTATGATGAACAGAAAGGTTCTCCGCAAGGTCCGCGAACTTCTCAGGCTCCCATCTTCTCTTAATGTGGTTCTTCAGCGTTGAGCATCCCGGATGCATCCCAATAATATATTTCTTTCCGGAATTTATTTTTTTGAGATAATCCACCGCCCAGGCGTTACTGTCGTCAGATATGTTAAATATCAGAGGCGGTTTATCGCCGCTTTCGATCCCGAACATTTTACGCACAAGCAATAAGTTTGTTTCAACATTATGCCGAGTGTCGTCCTCGCGGACCGTCACGTTGTTCAGGAAACCAAGATTAGTCAAATCGCGGCGGATGTATTTCACCGCGCCCCTTCGGACTGCACCGGTAAGGAAACTGATAATATTGTATTCTTTTCTGTTGGACGGGTACACATTAATCGCGTGGGAATAGCGGTTGCGGCCAAGCGAAAGGACAAATGACAGCGATCTGAACGGGCCTTCTTTAAGAAAATCAAATCGCACCACTTTGTCCGCAAGCCCTGTGCTTCTGAGGATCTCTTCGGAACCCTTGTACATCACGATCACGTCTATTTCCGCGTAAGGGAAATTATTCCTGAGCAGTCTGAGCGCGGGAGTGAACATCAGCGCATCGCCGATGCCGGAAAGCGCGAAAATTAAAACTTTATGTTTTTTACCCGTTTGCATACAATTAAAAGAGGTTAACCATTGCGGTTAACCTCTTAATAAATACATCCTCTTTATTTCACGGTGTCAGGTTTTGGCTGCGAAACAGACATTCCCATTTTCGCTTTATACTCATCGATCTTTGCTTTAAGTGACGGATCGTTAGGGTATTTCAACTGCAATCTTTCAAGGAGTTTGACTGCCTTATCATAATTACCGGTGTTGTCGTAGGTTTCGAGCAGCAGCCTGTAGGGGTTGTAGAATGACTGAACGTCATCCGGGTTTATCTCAAGCTGTTTTTCTGCTTCTTTGATAACGTCACCCGCAAGCGCGGCATACTGTTTATCAGCGCCTGCTGATTTATATATCTGGCCGACATCAAACATAAGGCGGTAATCCAGCTTCATAATAGAGCGCGGGATTTTCCTTTCCATTTCATCCAGAGCTTTCACCACTTCGTCATTCTTCCCTGTATTGAGATAATACAGAGCGAGCCTGATAAATGAATTGCGGTAGTTCTGCGAAAGTCGCTGATGATTTTCATCAAAGAAAATATTCGGGTCATTAAGTCCGCGGAACTTGAACCCCGGCTGGTAAGTTTTGCTGTAGCCGGGATTTTCATCATAGACCTGTTTGCGCAGAATTTCTTCATCAATTAGCTCAACATTTTGCTGCCTGCGCTGAGGAACAACGCGGAGCGCCATACCTTCCATCTTAAGGTAATCGCTGATACCGATTTTGCTGTCTTCGCTGCAGGTAACGGCAAAGTAAACCGGCCTGTCCCAAAGATTGGACTCGACAATTTCCCTTACCATAAGGTCCTGAACTCTGACAGCGCTTACGTTGCCAAACTGAACGGAAGCCGGCATTTTGAAGGAAATACTTTTGCCTGCAATGATAGAAGAATCTTTTACATTGAATTGTTTGATTACTTCATCCGTAACCGGAAGCGTAATTTCCGTTTCTTCCCACTGCACGGGGCGTATATCGTCAATCTGCGGATCGGACATACGCATTTTCACTTTCATCGCGCCGTACGGTTCAAGGTTTTTAAGCTGCTTGATATACCACGGCGTATTCAGCAGGCTAAGGTTTGCGATCCTTACGTCGCGGCGAACGCCTTCAACATCCTGGAGATACCAGAGAGGGAAAGTATCGTTATCGCCGTTGGTAAACAGGATCGCGTTTGGCGCGCAGCTCTGCAGAAGGTTGTATGAATAGTCCCAGGGTACCCAGTTGTTTGAACGGTCGTGAGTATGATAATTCGCATACGCCATCTTGACCGGAACGAACACGATACCGAGAAGCAGGACAACGGAAAAAGCTATTTTATACTGTCCCGCGTTCTTAATTTTTTCGGCCAATACTTCAAGCAGGCCCTTCATTCCCAGACCGATCCAGATTGAAAATACAAAGAAAGCGCCCACATAGAAGTAATCTCTTTCACGCGGCTGGGGCTGCTGCTGGTTCTGATAGAAAGCAGTCAGGTATCCCATAAAAATAAAGAGCACCATAAATACGGTTGCCATTTTCCAGTCCCGCCGGAAATGGAAGTAGATGCCGAGCAGTCCGAGAAGGAACGGTATGCCGTAAAGCGAATCGTGCGCTTTTCCGTCGAATCTGATTCCAAGAAGTTTGCCGAATATGTTTCCCACGCCGTTAAGCGGCCAGATATTCACGCCGGCGTCCTGGTCCCAGGATTCCCTTCCCGCGTAGTTCCATAACAAATAACGGGTCATCATATGGTTCATCTGGTAGCGCCACCAGAAATCGAGATCGCTGGAATAAGCTGTATATACAATAGTCTGATGGGATTCGCTTGTAAATCTGCGCTTGAATGTCGGGAAGTCGCCGTACTGTTCGCGGTTAAGATATGAAACAAGTTCAGAAATTGTTTTGGGTTCGTTCTCGTTCATTGGCGGATCCTGGTTCGCGCGGAGGATCACAAGCGCGTAAGTCGAGAATCCGAGAAACACAAAGATCAGTGACATAAACACAACGTGCAGCGTGTTCTTTTTGTTTTGAACCGTCCAGTATACAGCATAAGATAAACCGCCAAGAATTAAAGCAAGCATAAAGAGGGCGGTTGGTATGCTGTCGCCGCCCACTGTCTTCAATGTATTCGTCAGGATCTTTACGATGCCCGGATAAGTGATGAAGAGGGAGATACCGCCCACGATAAACGCCATATAAATTGAATTTCGCGTGAGAAGCTGCTTGCGGAATGTAAGAAGTACCGCTAAGCTTATCGCCGCCGCGATCATCTTAAATCTGTTATCAAAAGCATTAAATTCTTCTGGTGAGGGGGCCGTAGTTGTTTTCTGTCCGCCCCAAAGAGCAAACGCAACCACAAGTATTACCGCCGCGTGGCCAAGGAATATATAGATCGATTTTCTTAGTGCCGCTTCATCATCCAGATACTTGCGGAAAAGGATTACCATCACCACGGAAATTATTGCGAGCACACTCATCAGGTGGATACCTGTCGATAGTCCGATAAGATACGCGATCATCAGGATATATTTCTCATTGTCCTTTTCGTCAGCCTTCTCGTTCCAGAGCATCATCAGATAAGTGATGAGGGCAAATAAAAGAGTTGAAGCCGCGTAAACTTCCGCTTCAACGCCGTTGAACCAAAATGTATCGCTGAATGAAAACGAAAGAGCGCCGATGGCGGCAGAGATGTATGTTCCCGCTGCGTCCCAGATATTTTTCGGTTCTTTGCCTCTGTAATTTTCGATAAGCTTAACTGCGATCAGGTAAAGGAACAGCACTGAAAATGAACTCGAGAAAACCGAGATCATATTTATCCTGAACGCGATATTTTCACCAAACGGGAGAAAAGAAAAAAGTTTGCCTAAGAGAAGAAAGAAAGGAGCGCCGGGAGGGTGCGGTACCTGCAGATAATAAGAAGCTGCAATAAACTCGCCGCAGTCCCAGAATGAAACGCTCGGCTGTACGGTAAGGATCAGAACGAGAGTGGAAATAAAGAATACAACTCCCGCGGTAACCCTGTTGAACAATTTATAATTCATAAGATTCCTCTGTTAAAAAACTTTTATTGAATGTCCGTTTTTGGTTTAAAGAACTTATCAAATTCTGACTTGTCTTTAGTCTTATAATATCTCTTATGGAGGCTTTTCAGATTAGCCATTGAGACAGTGTCAAAATCCTCGTCATCCTTTTGACGCTTGATAAACATTTTGTACTCTTCTTTATCTTTGGGCGCCATTACCCGTTCGAAGGATTTTAACTCATCGAGCAGTTTCTGCTGTTCCCGGAATGACATCGGGAGACTCCTGATATTTTAAATTTAAAAAGGTAAATTAAGAAATTTAAGCTAAATTTTAAGAAAAAAGGTATACTTAAACAGGCGGCCCACTCCCCAAATGACCAAAAAACCATAAAAAAGGGGTATTTGAGCTATGAAAGCATCACCTGAGCCCCAACAACTGATAATTGGTAATTGTTAATTGATCATTGAAAAGAGTGCGGTTCGATATGAATAAGCACATCCGCGATCTTAGGATTTGACCGGCAGATAATATCCCTCACCTGGTGCCCTATTTCGTGGCCGTCCCGCACACTCATATCCCCGTCAACCACAACGTGGAGATCGACGTAATAATCAAGTCCCATCTTCCTCACAAAACACTTATCCAGGCCAACCACCCCGGGCACAGCGCCGGCAACATCGCGAACTTCATTTTCTATTTCAGGGGAGGGAGCTGTATCCATTATTTCATCTATAGCGGGTTTGAAGAGCCGGTAAGCATTAAATATTATTATAAATGAAGCAAATAGCGCAGCATAATCATCTGCGGAGGCATAAGATTCTCCGCCAATCAACGCAATTAAAATTCCTATAAATGCTGCCGAGGATGTTATCGCATCGCTCCGGTGATGCCAGGCGTCAGTTTTAACGGCGGTGCTGTGTTCCTCCTCCCCAATCTTTATGATAAAACGAAAGAGCAGTTCTTTCACCAGTACCACCCCCAGAAGTACGATCAGTGTAAACGCAGCCGGCGAGTGATGCGGTGTAATAATTTCCCTGATACTTTGAATAGCAATTGTGATCGCCGCGATAAAAAGCGCAATAGATACAATTACAGCGGCCAATGGTTCCGCCTTGCCGTGTCCGTATGGATGATTTTCGTCCCGCGGAATCGAAGCAACCTTCAAACCGCTCCAGACGATTGTTGAACTGATTACATCGGAGGCTGATTCAATCGCGTCCGCAATTAAGGCATAGGAATTCCCGAGGTATCCGGCTATACCTTTTGTCAGAGCGAGAACAATATTAACTAATATACCGATCAGCGTGCTCTTGAGTCCGCGTTCTATTCGTTTGTGGCGATTTGTCAATTAAATGATTGTAAAATTAAATTTCTAAAATAAGAATTCTGAAAGTAATTATGCCCGTTATTAATTTTTCACACGAAATTATTTTGCAGAGCTTTTTTACTGCGCCGCGCCGGATTACTAATCCGGTTTACGGAAGTGACAGGATTCCGGATTACTAATCCGGTTTACGGAAGTGACAGGATCCCGGATTACTAATCCGGTTTACGATAGGTTTTGGGCAAAAAAAATCCGCCCCTCTTTGCGGAGGGACGGATAAACGAGGTGAGAACTAAATCAGAAGCGAACGCCTAAAGAAATTCTCTGAACATTCGGGAGAATATCGTAAACCGAATAAGAATAGTCGAACCTTACAACTGATTCTCCGAACGGGAAATTTGTGCCCGCGCCGAAGGAAACATCCTGGTCATCGTAGTTATATTTATAACCGCCCCGCAGGAAGAGCCTGTCGAAAAATGTCAGTTCGGTTCCCAGATTGATCCTTTCAACGTTATCATTCGGGTGTGTGGCGTCAAGCCCCACTCTTGCTTTAAAGAAATCATCTTTATATACATCCATAGCCACACCCACCTGAAAATGCAGGGGCAGCGCGAAAGGTGTGGTGCGTAATCCGGCAGGAGTTAAACGGCTTACAGGATAATCCGGGTCTTTCAAATGTATAACATCAAGGTCGGGCCCGTCGAACTGAAAGTCAGGGCCGAAGTTGGACATACTCATCGCTATGGTGAAATTATTGAAATCGAGATTATACTGTGTCCCGATATCAAACGCTATACCTTCGGCTGTTTCATTCCAGATCCTTTGATAAATATACTTAACGGTTATACCGGCTTTGAACCTGTCGGTAAAAAAGCGGGAATATGTCAGTCCCATCATCAGATCCTGTGCATCGAAATACCGCCCGGTACCTTCCGGCTGTTCTTCCGTGGTGATCTCCATTCTCTCTGTCGTAAAAGAGATAAGACTCACTCCCAGAACGCCGGCTTCTCCCAGGTTGTAGGCGAACGCGGCAGCGTTCAGATCGAAAAGTTCGAACCAGTTCAGGTATGTAAAGTGGGCGTCATAATTCTGAACGGATGCCAGCCCTGCGGGGTTCCAGAAAACAGAGGAGGCATCGTTAACGGACGCTATTACCGCGCCGCCCAGACCTTCCGCGGATGCGGCAACGGGTATCTGGAGAAACTGCGCGCCTGCCGTTCCTAAGTTCGAATACTGAGCGAAAGTAATTGCATTTACAAACAATACTATATAAAATATTTTTTTCATCTTAAAACTCCGTATCCTTACTTAATTATCGCAAATTTATTGATGTACTCAGAGTCTTTTGTCTTAACCACGTATATATACATTCCCGGCGCAAGTTCCCTGCCGCCGTCTGTTTTGAGGTCCCAGTAGTGAGTGCCGTTCCGGGTGTTATGATAGAGCGTCTTCACCAGGTCGGCATCAAGTGTGAATATATATATAGTACATTCCGCCGGCAGATTTGTGAACTGTATCTGACGGAGCGGTTCCATACGCAGTTCTCCGAACTCCGGTTCATAGAGCGACGAAACCAGGTAAGGATTCGGAACAACCTTAATATTTTTGAGCATACTTTCGGTTATCTTCGGTACAACGCTTGCGCTGTTCAGTGTTATGCGGTATTTGTCCTTCAGGTTCGGAAGTACCGGTTTAACGATCTCAACCGAGTATATATTGCCTGCCGCGGGAGCCGAGGATGATTTGAAGTCGATAAGTCCGTTGATGCCGTCGAATGTAAATGATCCGAAATTATAGAGCGTGTCCACCTTAAGTATGCGGTTGGTGTCAAGACCGTTTGCGGAATCGACATAGACAGATACGAAAGGTGTTCCGCCGGCATCCACGCCCCGGCCCGTTACTTTAACAAGGTAGAGCATAGACTTGATAAGCGTCTCATCATTCAGGGTGAAGGTGAAGACAACATTATCCGTACCGCTTACTTTTGAAACATTCTTTATTATTTCCGGTTTAGATAAAGTAAATGTAACACCGTCGGAAGTTGCCTGCGGCTTTTCGTACAAAAGCGGACGGAGCCCAATCACGGTGTCTGCGCCGTTTCTGACAGCCATTGCGCTGAAGTTGATCGTAATGTAATCGCCGGCTTTCGGGAGATACGCAGCATTAGTTGTAGTGTCCTGGATTTTCAGCTTTACGCCGCTGTTAATCGAATAGGAAGCGCCGGATGCGTATGCCTGCCCTTCTTTTATCAGAGCGTCTGTGAACAGATCATAAAGGTTGAATTTGTTAGGAGCAACGAACAGCAATCCGTAATTCTTTCCTTCCGTTTTTGTTGAGTCGCTTATCAGAAGAGTCGTGACAGTCTGCAGCACTCCTTTATCAACCCGGTTTGTGTATCCGAATTTAATATCGTAGTAATTGTTTTTGATCGAATCCGCATCCACAGGCATTACTTCAAAATCATAATTGGATTTGCCGTCAGCGCTGTGCTCAATGCTCTGGACGCCGAGAGGGACCCGGCCCGCGGCGGATGAAGCGGGAGTGAGAGAAACCGTATTAATTGTGTTCAGGTTTTTCCCAAGCGGGCTTTCCAGAGATTCTATCAGCGAATCGCCTTTATCAAATGCCGTCAATGAATACCAGTACTCAAACCCATTTATTATTGTTGTATCGGTATAGCTGTACTGAAGCCCTCTGTCAAGACCGGACTGGTCTACAAGGTCAAATTCACTCAAAAGCTTGTATGTAACGCCTTTATCGTTACTTCTGTAAAGCCTGTACCCTTCGAAGTCATTCAGGCCCGTGAAATTATCTTTTGATTTTTCGGCCTTATCATCCCAGAACAGGATATTC
Organism: uncultured Ignavibacteriales bacterium; assembly: GCA_903843135.1. Classification (GTDB taxonomy): domain Bacteria; phylum Bacteroidota; class Ignavibacteria; order Ignavibacteriales; family Ignavibacteriaceae; genus JABWCL01. The sequence goes on from CAIMOS010000246.1 coordinate 45,227, forward strand.
CTGCCGTCGCCGGCAAAGCCGTTCAGGCGCGGGGTCTGCGGAGGTTTTGCGATTTCAAAATTAAACTGCAGTATCCTGTATGCTTCGGCAAGTGTATTGTTCGCCTCTGCAAGCGTTTTTCCGGCTAAAATTGCCGTTACAAAAATCAGTGTGTCGCCGGGATTCAGATTATACGGGCCCGATGATGCATTTACAACGAGATCAAGTCCTGCGGCGGGAATCGTTGATGTATCGTCAAAGTTCAGTGTAGGATTGCTTCCGATATGGAAATACTTTGAACCGAGTGAAGAATTGTAAAGGTTAACGCTGCTGCTCATTATTCCGTACTGAAGCGAATCAACATCGCGATCATCGTTATAAATATTATAGTGCAGATCAGTGATGCCTTTTTCAACTCCGTTCACTTTTGGAGTCTTAAGAAATGCCACGCCGAAATAACCGGTTGAGTTTTCGGGCCATTCTCTTGAATAACCTTTTGCATCATAAAAATAATAGAAGTTCTTTTCTTTATTAAAACCGTATTTATCATCTGCATATTCGTTAAGTCCTCCGCTTACATCGCCGATGTCGATATCGGTGTATAAACTGAAGTACACATTACTCAGATTCTTTGTTCCGGTATTAGTAAGAATGAAGGTGTAAAAGATAATGTTCTGGGCAAATTTAACGCCGTAGCTGTATCCGATCTGCGTAACTTTAATACCCAGCGGACTTATTGTGTTTTTAGCGTCATCATAAGCGCAATAACTGTCCTGATCGGATTTTATAACCGGATTTCCGTCAGCGTCTTTTGCCGGCCATCCGTTTACGGGGTGCCAGGTAGAAGGCTCATTGCTGACGGCGATCTTGCTAAGTTCATTATTATGGTACCCGCCAACCGCTTCAAATTCTTCATTTGTTGTATAGCGTCCCTGAACAACGTTTCCCGGGACACCGACAAACGGGTTGATCCGGTATATATGATGCTTACCGCTGTTTATCGGCCATTCGCCTGAAGGGCCCTGGGAGAGGCGGCGGGGATAAAGCTTTCCCCTGTTCTCAAAGAACAGGCCGATGTTGCTTCCGTTTTGAGTTCCGCCCGCCCTGTCAACAAAGCCGGTGGCTTTCTCAAATAATTCATCTCCGAAATTTCTCTCTTTATTCTTATCCTGAGCAAAGGCCGCAAGAGGAAGAAGAATAAACAGAACTAAAAATATTTTTTTCATAATGTTTTCCAAACTTTGTTTTCCTTGTTACCTAAAATTTCACGCTTGCGCCCAACCGGATACTGCGCGGCGGGCCGTAATTGGACGGATCGCGCATTCCTTCTGTGGAGGCGCCGCCTACGTATGTAAAATCAGGCTCGCCCGTATCGCTGTATACATATACAACGTTCTTCCTGTCTGTCAGATTCAGAACTTCTGCAAAGAGGCGCACTTTTGAAAGTCCCGCGATCCTGAACTCTTTTCCGATAACAAGGTCTATTGCATAAGTTGCGGGCATTCTTAAAGAATTTTTAACTACAAACCCGACATCTCTTCCGCCCGGTGTATAAGGATAACCTGACCCTGCTTTCACGATACAGCTGATGTCAAGATCATCGAGAGGAGCAACGCCAAAGATATAAGGGCTTTCGCCTTCGGGGATTGTGTATGTTACCGAAGCGTTGAATACGTGCGTTTTATCGAAATCGAGGAAGTATAACTGGGAAGATTCAGAAGTTCCCGGATACTGTTCCGTTTCGGATGAAGCGCTGCCTTTGGCTACTGAATATGTGTAAGTTAGTCCGCCGGCAAAATTCTTGTAGGGCCGCATATCAAGGTTAATTTCGAATCCGCGTATGTTCGCGTAATCCTCGTTAACGTATAAAGTATAGCCGACGTATCTTCCTTCAAAATACGGGAAGAGGTAGCGCGTACCGATAAGTCCTGTCACGTCTTTATAATAAGCCACGAGATTCAGCGCCGTGTAATCATTGAACTGGTGCGCAAGGCCGACTTCGTAGGCAATTGTCCTCTGGGCATCGAGATTCGGCTGGCCGAAAATAGGTTCCCTTACGTTCAGGTCATACTGCTGATTATCAAAAAGGAACTGGTACTCCGGATTCTGGAAGAAATGTCCGTACGCAAAATGGAGTTTCGTTTTCTCAGAAATCGGATGAGCGATACCTATTCGCGGGCTGATCTGGTATCTCGAACCGGCTTTGCCGAGGGAGAATGTATCCAGCGGGTTCAAACGGAATGAAGCATTCGCGTTCATAAAATCGAAACGGAGTCCCAGGTTAATAATTAAGTACGGAAGTTCGATTTTGTCCTGAATGTAACCTGCAGCTTCATACGGAGAAGCGTCATAATTGTTTATATAAGGATAATCTCTCTTGGGATCATAAACATAATCTAATTTGAGGTCGTGTTTCTTGAACTGCAGGCCGAATTTTGTTTCATTTGTTTTGTCTATCTGCCAGACCGCGTCAAACTTGAAGTCCAGTGTTGATGTGCGGCTGTCTGTAATTTCTTCAGGATCGGAACGCGAGTAAAATTCAAAGCTGTTTCCGAGATCGTCAAAATACGAACGCTGTGCCATCGGAATATATTGCGAAGTGTCTTTATCGAGTCCCGAATAATAAGTCTGATCAAAATATGAGAACCTGAAATCATAGAAAAATTCCGGTGATACTGAATGAGTAGCCGTAATAGTCGACTGTGAACTGTTCGTTCTTCTCTTCAGATACTGGTCAGGAATGTATTTATACATATGGTCATAGCGCTGCGAGTTTCCCTTGGTTCCTCTTGCGGAGAGTGTGAGCTTCAGCCCCTGCATCGCGAAAGAGGACAATTTCAGAAAAGCAGATCTTTCTTTGTTGTATCCCCAGGGGAGATAACTGCCTCTCTTATCCTGTTCCATAGAAGTAAAAAATCTGAGGTAATCGCCGACGATAGGGCCTTCGAAACTTGCGTTCATTCTTGACTCGTGCAGGTCACTGTAACGGTCTATACCGAATTCGCTCGTGCGGTATTCGACCTTGCCCGCGTACTTGTCCGAGCCTTCGCGCGTAACAATATTTACAACACCGCTGAGCGCGTTGCCGTATTCCGCGTTGAATGTACCGCTTAAAAGGCTCATCTCCTGGATCGCGTCATTATTCAGCGATGTTGCCAGTCCGCCAAGCAGAGGATCGCTGACGTACATACCGTCAATCAGGTATGCAACTTCATTTGATCTGCCGCCGCGGATATGAAGGCCCGATCCGCTGCCCACAACACCTGCCTGGAGCGAGAGAAGGTCTGTAAAGCTGCTCACCGGAAGGGATTCGATTTTTTCCCTGTCTATTACGCTGATACTGCTTGTAAGGTCTTTTTGGATCATCGCGCTTTTTGCGGTTACAACCACTTCATTAAGCTGAACTGCCTGCGGATCCAGAGCTATATCGATACGGGTTGTGCGGTCGACCGTAATATTTACGCCCTCCATAACAATCGTTTCGTAACCTAAAAAACTTGCCCTGATACGGTATGTTCCGGGAGGGATGTTAAGAATAACGTAGTTGCCGTTAACGTCAGCTGCCGCCCCAAGCTTTGTTCCCTCGATGGAGATGTTTGCCATAGGCAATGCAGCGCCGGTCTGTTTATCGGTTATTTTGCCGGCGAGTTTACCGGTCACACCTGCAAATAAATTGCAGATAAGTATAAGCGACACAAAAAGAATTTTATTCATTTGGCTGACCAAAATAGTTTATGTTGTATAATATTGTTTACTCTGAGTAATAATCCTGCAGTCCGTCCAGCAGGCCGATCATTTCAAGGGCTTTTGTTTTGTTCTTTCTTCCGCATTCCGTCGCTATGGCATTAATCAGCACCGCGATTCCGGTAAGCGCGTTGGTGTACAACAGATTTTCCCTGCTCACCAGCAGGTAATGGTCCGTGAACCTGGTTATCGGAGCGGTGGATTTATTTGTAATTGCAACACTTTTTATACCGAACTTTCGCGCGAATTCAGCGGCTTCAATGGTTTCTTTAGAGTACGGAGGGAACGAGAAGAAGATGATCATTCCCTTTTTAGGAATAAATGGTATCTGCTCAACGAAAGACTCGGAACTGTGCTTGAAGTTCGAAGCGCTTACCGCGACCTGGTTGAGCTGGTAGGCAAGTATTTCCGCCATATGAAATGAAATCCCCAGCCCCGCAGTATAAACCCTGTCTGATCTTAGAATGAGTTTAATTATATCGTTAAAAGATTTTCTTTCAATACTGTTGAGCGTGGAATTTATGTTTTTAATCTCAATGTCCGCGATAGACGAAAGGATATCGGTCTTAGGATCCGGTTTTTCTGTGGTGGGAAAAATATCACCGTTACTGATCTTATTCTGCAGTATCCCGGAGACATCTTCGCGCAGTTCACTGTAACCGGAATATCCGATCTGCTGCGCGAAGCGCACAACAGACGCGACACTTGCCTCGGCCTCTTTAGAAACTTCCTGAACGCTCAGAAAAGGGATTTTTTCTAAATTGGACAAAAAGTAATCCGCTATCCTCTTGTGGTTCTTCGTAAAGCCGGGATAGTTTCCTTCGATTAGGTCTTTAAGCTGCCTGTAACTTGCCATTATTGCCTGTAGCTAATAATTCCCCGGTATTCAGTCTGCGTTTTGCAGCGCTGAACACCGGGAACTAAACGCATTACCAGCCGTTTGTTCTATTTTAGAACTGTCATTTTCTTTGTAATGGCGATGCCTTCGGCGCGGAGAGTATAGAAGTATGTACCGTTGGAAAGCCCTGAAGCGTCAAAGTTGCAGCTGTGAACGCCCGCAGTGTTTATGCCTTTGAACAACTGTGCGACTTCATTGCCGAGAATGTCATAAACTTTTATCTCCGCATATCCTTCTTTCGGCTGGTTGTATGAAATCACGGTTGATGGATTAAACGGATTCGGGTAATTCTGCAGCAGTTCGTATGCTGAAGGATTGGAAACAAAATCTTTTATATCAGAAGGATACTGCTGATTATATTTTTGTACTGCTTCAGCCATTGCAGCGTCCATTCCGGCTTTGCTGGTATCGTAAGCGATGGCAACGAACATATCGATAGAACCGCCCGCAGGAAGGTTCTTGCCCTGCTGTGAAAGCATCAGCACTCCGCCGTCGCCGCCGGACTGCCAGGAACTGTCCATACGGCCCAACGCCATCCAGTCATAGTATA
>CAIMOS010000247.1 GCA_903843135.1 uncultured Ignavibacteriales bacterium
CCTGGTTAAAAAATACCAATCGCGTATCTATTGGGTTGCCCGCAGAATGACGGGGGACCACAGCGATGCCGATGATGTCGTTCAGGAAGTTTTAATAACGGTGTACAGTAAATTGGATACGTTCAAATTTAACTCGAACTTTTACACGTGGGTTTATAAAATTACGGTCAGAAAAAGTCTTAATATGATAAGAAGTAAAAAGGTGAAACGTTTCTTTAATCTTGAGGATTCCGAAAGGGAACTGACCAATCACCCGGATTATCTGAAAAATATTGACGATAAAGAGAAACTGGCTAAACTTGACAGAGTTCTGCAAAAGCTTCCTGAAAAACAAAGGGAAGTTTTTATCTTCAGAAATTTTGATGAGTTGTCATACGAGGAGATCTCGGAGATAACAGGGAAATCAGTGGGAGGCCTGAAGGCAAACTATTTCAATGCAATGGAAAAAGTCAATAAATACATTAATAAAGCTAATATATAATTTTTTTATTTTATGCTATGAAAACAAATAATCAATTAAATTCTTTTGAGGAATTGATATCCGAAAACAAGTCAGTCGAAGCTGCCGCGGATTTCAGCGATTCCATCATTCAACGGTTTAACCTCGAAAAAAACAACCGGTTGAGAGCCAGGCAGGCAAGGGCGGCTTATGCTTCATCAATCGCATCTGTATTGCTTGTTTTTATTTTAGCTCTCTCATTTTCCCGGATTAGCGCCGTTGATTATACGGACGACTCAACTACGGCATTATTGATCAATGAATTACCGGGTGTGATTTCCAGCGATCAGAATATCATTTTGGGTGATGTTGATGAACAGCAGGCTTCAGAAACGATTGCCGAAGAAGTGGCAATGTCAGTCATTCCCGATGAAGATATTTCGGGGCTGTTGAGAGAATACAATATTGATGAGACTCAGTTGCTGGCAGAACTTGAAAGTTCAGAAGTTGAAAATTTATTAAACTATTAAAACTATAGAAATCAAATGAAATATTTAATCACTTTGCTCCTTGTACTTCTGGCATTGCCGGTAACGGCTCAGAACCGGATGCAGGGAAATATGGCCAAACGCGTTGAAGAACTCGAGAAAGTAAAACTAATTGAAGCTCTTAATCTCGATGAAACAAAAAGTATACAGTTTTTCACCAAAAGGAGGGATTTCCGGGGAAAGCAGCGGGATGTAAACTCAGAACTTGACAGCCTTGCGTCGAGAATTGAGAATTTAGTAGCGAACTCCCAGGAAAAAGATAAAATTAAAGATGCAGTTGCCCTGTACACAGAGAAAGAGAAACAACTATGCGGCCTGAAGAACAACTATGTTAACGATATCAAATCAATCCTTAACGATGAAGAGTTCGCGAAACTCATAATATTCGAGCGGAACTTCAAAAAGGATGTTCAGCAGATGATTATGAAGCGCGGTAAACGGATGCGAGGAACCAATGACGAATAACGGGGTGGGGATGATCTGAACGCCTGATCAAACAGTTTATTATATAAATAATGCCCGCTTAAGCGGGCATTATTTATTAAAGATCAGAAACAAATAATTTTTTCCTGCTTCTCTCCGCCGGTAAATTCAACTCTTCCGTCGGGATGAACAAAAACATCTATCTCACACCGGATGCCAAAATCTCCGGGGAGATAAATTCCGGGTTCAATGGAGAATGAAGTCGAGGGCAGGATTTTGCGCTCATCTTTGGTTTCGAAATTGTCAAGATGCGGGCCGCTGCCGTGAAGTTCAGTGGTAATTGAATGCCCCGTGCGGTGTATAAAATAGTCGCCGTATCCTGCATCTGTAATATATTTTCTGGCGCACTCATCAATTTCCCAGCCGCGGAGTTCTGTACCCTGAGCAAACCGCTCCCTGACCAGGTTAAGCGCTGCATCGCGGGCATCGCGCACGATGTTAAAAACTTTCTCTATTCTGTCCGGCACTTTTTCACCCGCATACATCATCCACGTTATATCGGCCCAAACTGAATCTTCCATTTTTGAATCTTTTGCCCAAAGGTCAATCAAGATTACATCTCCCTTGTTAACCGGTTTACAATTCTCTTTGGTAGGGGCATAATGAGGGTTAGCTGCATTTTCATTTACACCGATAATTGGAGGATGGTCCGTATACAATCCCCGTTCCGAAAACTGATTCATTATAAATTGCTGAACATCAAATTCGGAAAAATTCCATTTATGCTCAAAGTTATCCTGCATATACTGCACGCTTAACTTAACAATATCAACCAGGGCTTTCGCCACAGGGGCATTGTTCTTGTATTGAGCATCTGACCAGACTGCGGCAAAAAGTGTGATCAAATCAGCGCTTGAAGTTATTTCAACTCCCATACTTTTTATTAACTCGATCGTACCCGCATCAACTTTTGAAACATACGGTATAGCATTCAAAGGGGAGTATTCCATCGCAACACTTTGAAATCCACCGAGAGTTTCTTTAAGGTGTTTATGCAAAGAGAGATAACTTGAATATTTTTTTTCGATACCGGGCAAATGGGCCAGGTTATGGGCCTCAATAGCGTGAACGATTTTTACGGGTTCGCCGGCAGCAGGAATAAAGTAGAAAAAACGCCTTGTCAGGTGGGCACTCGATTTAAAATCGAGTATATTCAGCGCCAGGTCATTTGAACCTCTGAAGTCAAAGAATAACCATCCCGGTAATCCTGCTTTTTGAAGAATATCCTGTATTTTATTAAGGTCAAAATTTGCCATCTTATTTCTCTGTTTTGCGATTTATGATAATTATTACATAGGTTATATTATGCAATTATAATTAGACATGTAATTTAATCGAAATTATATATATTTTAAATTACTATTATACTTATAAAATAATTCATATTTCAAAAGAGGTGCATGGATGAGAAAAGGGTTATTGCTAATAATTACCTTTGCGGTCACAGTTTTCGGACAATTATACCAGGGCCCGGCGCAGGGTACTGTTGCCTCAGGTGTTGCAGTTAATGTCGGTACATTTGAGAGATCGGTAGTAAACCCGCCTAAGGAGGAAAGATTTTTTAATAAACACATTTATTCCCAGGAACCGATGCTGTATGAAACGGGTAAAGAAACCGTTGATCCACTGAAGGTATATACCGAGGATAAATCTGCCCGGGGTGAGAATTTAGATACAGCCCTTACTGTTCTGCTAAGAAGTTTCAACGGAATAAATCAAACCAACAGCATCCCTCCCGATCCTTATTGCGCTGTCGGGCCTGCTCATATTATGGCCACTGTTAACTCTTCTTTTGCTATATGGGACAAGAAGGGGAATCACGTTATCACGGTTAACGCAGATAATTTCTACGCGAATCTTGGCACCGGAATAAATGTATTCGACCCAAAAGTTCTCTATGACCACTACGCTAAAAGATGGATTATGGTCTGGCTAAACCAGGACGATGCGACACAAGTCGGTGATTTTCTTCTTTCAGTCTCGGATGATTCAATTCCTACCGGTACATGGTATAACTGGAGGCTTTCCTCTGCGGTAAACGGAACCACTTCAAGCGGAAGTTGGGGAGATTACCAGGGAGTCGGATTTGATCAGAATGCTATTTACATTACCTCAAACCAGTTCTCTTTCGGAGGATCTTTCCAGTATGTTAAAATCAGAATTATCCCCAAAGCGCAATTATTAAGCGGGCCGGGCGCCTGCACATTTAACGATCTTTGGGATATCCGTTATCCGCACCAATTAGGTACCAGAGTATTTAATGTAAGGCCTGCACTTATGTATACGGCCTCGAATGAGTATTACCTTATAAACGCTCCTTATGGCGGCGGAAACTTTCACGTTCTTTATAAAATTAAAGACGTACTGACAACGCCATCAATGACAGGGCAACTTATCAGTACTGCAACTTTCTCAAATGCTCCAAACCCGAATCAGCTGGGAGGCGGTACACTGAGGCTGGAAGGCGGCGGAAGCGCCATCAGGAATGAACCAAAGTTCCGCGACGGATTCCTTTATTCGATTCATTCAGCGGCTAATCCTGTGAATGCATCATATTCTACAATACATTACACGAAAATTAATGTAGCGACAAATGCAGTTGAAGAGCAGAACTTTTTCGGAAGCCCGGGTTTTTGGTATTTCTATCCCGCGATCGAAATAGACCAAAACCATAACATCACTGCAACATACAGCAGATCAGGTGATACTGCCTATGCCGGCGCTTTCTATTCGACTAAACTTGCCTCAGCTCCGGCCGGTTTTACCGAATCGTATCCGCTTAAATATGGTATGGGTAACTACGTAAAAGATTTCGGCTCCGGCAGGAACCGCTGGGGCGATTACAACGGAATAAATGTTGACCCCACGAACTGGAGCGATATCTGGATGTTTGGGGAATATGTTGTATCTACAAATACCTGGGCAACGTGGTGGGGCCAGATTTTCGTAGAGCCATATCCGGGAGTATCAATATTCAGGATTACGGATAATCTTGATTTTTTAGCTGAAGTAGGTTATAAAAGCGATACACTTACTGCAATGATAGCAAATTACGGTCAGAGTGATTTTACGATCAGCAGTATCACAACCGGGAAGTCTCAGTTTAAGGTGGTAAGTTCGCATACTTTCCCGCTGACACTCGGCAGTTATGATTCCCTTGCGATTAAAGTGGTGTTCCAGCCAACCGCTCATCAGTTGTTCCTGGATTCAGTACGTTTCAATTCTGCCGCCGGTACGGAGTATTTGCCGGTTAAAGGCCAGGGTTATATACTGGGAACAACGCTGGAAAAACAGATTTACGCCGCTGGTAAAACCGGTAATATTTATACGGTGAATAAACAGACAGGCGCCGGCACATTATTGGGCGCGTCATCTTTTACAGATATGTCGGCCCTTGCAATAAACCATAAAACAAACATTATGTTTGGGCTTGTCAGTAATGCAGGCAACTCAACCCTGGTAAGGATTAATGCAACCGGCGGTGACGCATATAAGTATTACACTTTACCTATCACTAATGTTACTGCGTTAGCTTTTGATACAAGCGGTACCTTGTATCTGGCCCAGAGAACCGGAATGCTTTATACTGTAGATGTTACAAACGGTTCACTGACCTTTGTAGACTCAATTAAAACAAATGTAAGCGGAATAGCTTTTCATCCCGTGACAAATGAGATGTGGGCGTCCGTATACAAGCCGGTCGGATCGGGACGGGACCGTATCGTAAAGGTTAATCCGGCCACTGGTGATACAACTAACGTCGGGCTGACAGGATTCGGAGTGGGGACAAATGACATCGAATTTGACGAGGCGGGCGGTCTTTACGGCGTAAAAGGAACCGTGACCGCATCTAACGACCTTATCAAAATCAACGTTTCAACCGGCGCAGGCACACTTGTCGGAAGCCTGGGGGTCAGCAATGTTTCAGCTCTAACCTATGACCCGGGTGTCATAACCGGAATTAAGGACAATAACGGAAACTCCTCTGAGATGCCGGGTAAGTTTTTCCTTTCACAAAACTATCCTAATCCGTTCAATCCTTCAACTGTCATAAGTTACGGACTGCCGAAGGATGCGGATGTCCAATTGGTTGTATATAACCTATTGGGTGAAATTGTCGCTGAATTGGTTAATCAAACACAGAAGGCGGGTTATTACCAGGTTGAATTTTCGCCGGCTTCTATTGCCAAAACCGACATTACCAGCGGAGTTTATTTCTACGAGCTCAAGGCTAAGGGCAATGAAGTAAATTATTCCGAAATTAAGAAAATGGTGCTTTTAAAATAACGACAAATGTCGTTATTGTAAATAATACGGATTTATTTTAACGGAATTCAGGGCGGCTCTTACGGGCCGCTTTTTTTTTGCTGGGAGTACTATTACGGATGACGGCTTGAATATTATATAATAATTTTTCTGAAATAGCCAAAAACCGTAAAAAAAATAGATTTTGGGCAACCTATCCTCTTTTCTGCGCGTTTATTATATTATAAAGTTATTTAGTTTTTTTGCGAAAATTTGGAGAATTGATGAACCGATTCAGAGGGAAATTTCAGGTGCTGCCTGCGATTCCTCAGAAATTAGAGAAATTAAGAGATCTTGCTCATAACATATACTGGTCCTGGAATCAGGATACCCAGCAGTTGTTTAAAAGAATTGACCGGGAATTATGGGACGCAACACACCACAATCCCGTATTATTATTAGGTAAAGTAGATCAGAAGCGGCTGGAAGAGCTTGCGGGTGATGAAGGATTTGTTGCCAGCGTGAATAAACTTGCCGGTAACCTTACCAACTATTTGGAATCAATACCGTGGTTTCAGAAAAATTACAGCAACCTGAAGGATTTTAGCATTGTTTACTTCTCAGCGGAATTCGGGTTAACCGAATGTCTGCAGACATATTCGGGCGGTCTCGGGGTACTTTCAGGCGATCACCTTAAATCCGCCAGTGATCTTGGGCTTCCGCTTACAGGCGTAGGACTCTTATACAAAGAGGGTTATTTTCAGCAATATCTTACTACCGACGGCTGGCAGCAGGAGCGATATGAAATCAATGATTTCGAAAACCTTCCTATGAAACCGGTCTTCGATAAAGATAAAAATCCATTAACGCTTTCGGTATCATTCCCGGGAAGAGAGGTCTTTTTTCGTGTGTGGAGAATAGATGTAGGAAAGACTCCGCTTTATTTGATGGATACGAATATCCCCCAAAATTCGCCGCAGGACAGAAAAATTACAGAGACTCTGTACGGCGGTAATATTGAAACCAGGATCCAGCAGGAGATGATACTTGGTATCGGCGGATTCAGAACAATGCTTGCGCTTGGTAAAAAGAATTTTATATGCCATATGAACGAAGGGCACTCAGCATTTCTTTCTCTGGAAAAAATGCGTTACTACATACAAAAAGAGAACCTTTCGTTTAACGAGGCAAAAGAGATCGGGTTCTATTCCAACATATTTACCACTCATACACCTGTTCCCGCCGGAATTGATGTCTTCTCCAACGAGCTTGTAGAAAAATATTTCGGCAATTATTACAGGGAAGAACTCAGGATAAGTGATAAAGAATTTTACTCTCTTGGTTCAATCACCAAAGACCGGCCCGTGAGTGTCTTCAATATGGCGCACCTTGCTATGAACACTTCCAGTTATATAAACGGCGTAAGCAAACTTCATTCTGTTGTATCTAAAAAATTATGGACAAGCGGATTTAAGGAAATTCCCTTTAACGAAATTCCTATAGATTACGTTACCAACGGCATTCACATCCGTTCGCATATTTCAAGAGAGATGGATGAATTGTTCTTCCAGTACCTCGGTGAAAGTTGGGCGGTAGATTCGTCCGTTAAAGAACCGTGGGAAAGAATTGAAAAGATTCCCGATGTCGAACTATGGCGTACACACGAAAGAAGGCGTGAGCGTCTGGTCGCTTTTGCGCGCAGAAGGCTTGTTAAACAGGTTAAGAGCCGCGGAGGGAGCGAGCAGGAAATTAAATTAGCGGCTGAAGTACTTGATCCGGCTGCGCTTACGATCGGATTTGCGAGAAGGTTTGCCACCTATAAAAGAGCAAATCTAATTTTCAGAGATATTGAACGGTTATCGGATATTTTAGGCAATGCTAATCATCCCGTGCAGATCATCGTTGCCGGTAAAGCACACCCGAAAGATGAAGAAGGCAAACGCCTGATACAGGAAATTGTCCAGATAGCCAACGAAGAGGCATTCCGACGGAAAGTAGTTTTCATTGAGAACTATGATATGAACGTTGCAAGATACCTTGTTGAAGGCTGTGATATCTGGCTGAATAACCCCAGAAGGCCCCTCGAAGCGAGCGGTACGTCGGGAATGAAGATAATCGCCAACGGCGGACTGAACTTCAGCATATTAGACGGTTGGTGGGATGAAGCATACGAGCCTTCGCTCGGATGGAGGATCGGTAATGCGGAAGAATACGATGATACCGAATACCAGGATGAAGTCGAGTCAAGAATGTTGTACCAGACCCTTGAGCGCGAAATTGTACCTATGTTCTACGACCGTTCCGATGATAAGCTGCCGCGCAGGTGGATCGCTAAAATGAAATCATCAATCAAGAATCTTACCCCGGTCTTCAACACAAACCGGATGGTGAAGGAATACACGGAGAAGTTCTATTTCAACTCCTACGAAAAACTAAATATTCTTAAATCCTCGGGATTCAGCGCCGGCAAGAAAGTGGCAGATTGGAAATTGATGGTTCATAATAACTGGTCTTCACTCAAAGTTATTGAGATGGCAAGTTCCGCCACCAAGAAAGACCTTGTGATAGGAGATGAACTTAAAGTGAACGCGAAAATTTATCTCGGCGCATTAGCACCGAAAGATGTCGATGTGCAGATTTATTACGGGCCGTTTGATGAAATAGATGACCCTTCGAGAAACTCATTCGTTAATATGAAGGGATCAAAAAACGGAACCGACGGAGTATATGATTTCAGCGGTACCGCAATCTGCAAAACCACCGGCCTGCAGGGTTATACCATAAGGATTTTGCCGAAACACGAACTTATGGTGAATTCGCACGAAATGGGATTAATATTCTGGGCTTGATCAACTGAGAAGAAGAGATGATACTCGAAACTCTTGACGTTAAAAAGAACGATATTTTTATTTACTCGGTAAATAAATTTGACCTGTTCAATAATTTCTTTCTGATCAACAAAGATTCACCGGCAAAAAAAGCGGTACCCATCCATTATAATGATGTGTGCCGCTACGTGCTGGACGGCAAGCCAAAATCTTTAGTTGCATACCGCCTTCTGACAAATTTCGACGGTTTCAATGCAGCCCTGGTAAAATACGGATTGATCGTTAATGTTGACGGACACAAAGAAGTAGTCTATTTCGATCCGGTTTATGCTATGCGTGAACTTCAGGAATACGGTGACCTTGAGTACTTCCCTGATTTGAGGTTTAAGATCCAGCAGATCGGCCTGATCTCAATGTTAAGGAATTTTGGCGAAGCCAGTTTTAACGAGAATTACAGCTTTGATCTTGAGGCTAATGAAGTTCAGTATATCAATGATCGTGTGTATGCTGAAATCATGTTCGTCTTTGATGATATTGTCCTGGATAATGAAGAGGCGAGTTCAGGAATTGGTCCGTCCGACAGGAGTATGCAGAACCGCCGGATGGTAAAAATAACCGTTGAGGATATGACTTCGAACGTAGCGGAGGAGCGGGAGAGGATTACAAAAGATATCAGGAAGATGACTGCTACGGGAGTGGTTGAAGATCATCCTTTCTTCAGAGGGGAAAAGGTCAAAACTTCTTCGGATGTGCCTGCAGGTATGGAAAAGTTTACATCACAGACTGAATTTAATCCAAAGCAAACCAGGGAGGAACCCAAACCAACATTTAGTGATTTCCTTCGTAAAGCCAAAACAGAAATTAAGGAAGTTCAGAGCGATAAAGAAGGGAAGGCATTCAATATGGTCGATCTTTTCAAATCTTCCGAGAATATTAAGGAACTGGTCGTCAACAGGGAAAATAAACAGGTCGTGCTTAAATTCCGCGGAAAATAGGATCCGTGTTTTTTAACGATGACAGTATATCCTTAGTAGAGATCAGGTCCATACAGTTCGGCACAAAATCGCATCTCATTTTATAACAAACCAGACATTCCATATCCGGATAAAGTTTCTTAATCAGGCCATAATCGTAGATCTCGTTGTAAGATGTCGGCCCGAAAAGGCATACGATTTTCTTTTGTAATGCCGTGGCGGCGTGCAGTGCTAAAGTATCGCCTGAGACGAAAACATCCGCAAGTTCGACCAGAGCAAAGAATTCTCTCAGCGAATTATGCGCTCCGGTGTCGGTAACATTCGGGAACAGCGTAGCTAATTTGTTGTTTCTTTCTGCTTCTTCAGGACCCCCATACAGAAGGATACCAAGGTCCTTTATTTTACTGAGTTCGGCAAGAAGTTCAACATAACCGTCAAAGCGCCACTGTTTAAGTTCCCACCTGTCTCCCGCACCTGTATTAAATCCAATGATTCTCTTATACCGGTCCAGATTGTGTTGCTTCCTGAAAGAAGCAGCAAATTCCTTTTCTTTCCCGGAAAGGTGTATCTGAATCCTGCCGCCCTTAAATTCGAGATGACAAATCTCGTGTATGATCTGCTGATAAGATTTTTTATTCGCTTTTTTCTTGCTGTCAAACGCTCCCATCTCGTACCATTCGACGGCATTTTCCGTGAAGGGGAAGATGATCCCTTCCTGATTAACTCCGAACCCGTATTTTTCACCGGCTTTAACCGCAGCCGCAAGCCTTCCGCTCGCCTTTGACGCGTCGGGATGATAGAGTATATCGAATGATTCCGCCAGTGCAGTCAGAACAGAATCGGTATCTTCGAATGCAATAACACGGTTCACATCAGGGTTATTCGCGAATATCCCGGATGCATTTTTTCTTGTGATCCAGCTGATGTGTGCATCCGGATATTTCTCTCTGATTGCCGGGAGAAGGCTGGTCGTCCTTAACACATCACCGGTTGCATCAAGTTTTATAATTAATATCCGTTGTTTGAATGTCGAGTAGTGTGAACAATTATCGCACATAGTACCGTCAAGTTTGTTGAACGTACACGGACGGTCACCCGGGAAATGCCTGCAATCAGATTTTAAAGTCATTTTGAAGAATCGTCAATTATCTGTGAAAATACTTCGGGCAAATTATTGAATTTTGGTGAAGCTACGAAATCCCGGATGCTGCTTTCGAAATTTAGCTTTTCACGAAGTTCAAAAAACTTTTTAACTCCGGAGATGATTTCAGCCGGGGAATCAGGTTCAATCACAAGTCCCGTCTTTCCGTGGTCCACAAATTCGCCAAGTCCGCCGACCCTTGTAACGAGAACAGGTTTTGAAAATCCGTAGGCGATATTAAGTATTCCGCTTTGTGTTGCACTGCGGTATGGCAGAACCACAAGATCAGCCGCAGAATAGTAATTGCCGACGGCTTCATTGGGTACATATTTACTTACTACCTTTACACTGCTTCCTACATTAAGCGACTTAATCAACTCTGAATATTTATTTTCGTCCTGATAAAATTCGCCGACAACGAGCAGTTTATAGTTCTGATTTGTTTTTACCAAATCAGGCATAGCATTAAGAAGTATGTCGAGGCCTTTGTAGTGGCGGATATACCCAAAGAAGAGGAGAACCCTGTCATCCGGGGAATAACCAAGTTCCTCACGGATTTGCTGCCGCTGGTAATCATCCATTTTGTAACAGTCATATATAGGCAGCTCACTGCGGTAAACTTTTCTGTCTTTTGCGATTTTCGTGAGTCCGTTCTCTACAACAGACGACAGAGCAAGGAAGGAGTTTGCATTCTTCAATCCAATTTTTGTAAGAATTCCTTCCACGAAATTATCTTCGTGAGACCGGATATTTTCAGTAATGAAGAGTATTTTGTTTCTGTAATATTTCGTTATGAGCAGAGAAATGGCATAGTGACAGAAACTGAAGAATGGGTGCCACCAGTCGAAAACAACAAGATCCGCTTTCTCATTTTTAATCTTAAATGCTGTCGAAATCCAATTGAACGGATTGACAGAATTTACAACTCTCTCTCCTGTAACCTCGATAATCGTTTTTTTACTTTCATCGAATTGTGTTGTTCCGGGGAACAGGAACGAAGGATAAAGAAGTTTATAATTGTAGATTTTTACCTCAAATTTCGTGCTCAGGACCTTGAATAAATGGGACACGAAGAGGGAATTACCTCCCCTGTACGGAGGAGCCGGGCCTAAAATGACTATTTTTTTCTTTGCCAAAATTCTGAATGTTAGTTGGTGAAATTTTCAGAGTCAAATATAAGGAGAAAAGCGGATTTTGCCTTCAAAAACCGGAGCAGGGATCGGGATTCGGCAGATAGATTGACTCGAATTAATAACGGATCGGAAGCCTTCAAAACAAATATAAATACGTGGATTAATGATCTCATTTTTTGATGATTCCTTTTTGAGTTGAAGGAATGGGATTTTTGCCGTAACTTAATTAATTATATAATTTTATAGAATATTGCGTTTCGATTTAATTACAACCGATACAGAATCAAAAGCCCGGGCAGGAATAGTCTACACTGCGCACGGGGAAATTGAGACTCCAATTTTTATGCCTGTGGGAACACAGGCCACGGTAAAGGCTGTAGATCAAACCGTATTAGAAGAAGTTATTGATGCCAGAATAATTCTCGGCAACACTTACCATTTATACCTGAGACCCGGGGAAGAGACGCTGAATAAAGCCGGCGGCTTGCACAAATTTATGAACTGGAAAAGGCCAATCCTGACAGACAGCGGGGGATTCCAGGTACACAGCCTTGCGGAATTGAGGAAGATTACCAGTACCGGTGTAGATTTCAAATCCCACATTGACGGTTCAAAACACTTTTTCAGTCCTGAAACAGTGATACGGATCCAGAGGAACATCGGCTCGGATATAATGATGGTACTGGATGAGTGTACCAGTTACCCCTGCGAATACGAATACGCGAGGAAATCCACTGACCTAACACTTGACTGGGCGGTGCTGAACAGGGAAGCATTTGAGAAACTCCCTGCTTTGTACGGGTTCGAACAGAATCTGTTCGGAATAGTTCAGGGCAGCGTTTATAAAGACCTGCGTGAGAGGTGCGCCAAGGGACTGATCGATATCGGCTTTGACGGTTATGCAATAGGCGGATTAGCGGTAGGCGAACCAGCGGAAATAATGTATGATATTACCGACTGGACAACCAATTTTCTACCCACTGACAGGCCAAGATACCTGATGGGAGTCGGGAAACCGGAAAATATTTTAGAATCGATCGAACGGGGGATTGATATGTTCGATTGCGTAATGCCGACGCGTAACGGCAGAAATGCTTATTTATTTACCTGGGACGGCGTTCTCTCTATGAAGAATACCAGGTATAAACAGGACTTTTCTCCTGTCTCGCGGAGATGCGGGTGTTACGCTTGTACAAATTATACCAGGGCGTATCTGAGACATTTGTTCATCGCTGAAGAAATCCTGGCGCTTGAACTTGCATCGGTACACAATTTATATTTTTATCTCGACCTGGTCCGCGAGGCGAGAAAACATATTCTCAGCGGAAATTTTAAGAACTGGAAAAACGAAATAATAAACAAAATATCAAATAAACTTAGTCCGGAGGATTAATGCAATTTATTTTAGCACAACAGGTAGTGTTCGCGCAGCAAGGCGGCAGCGGAAGTATGTTAAGCACACTTATAATGTTCGCAGCCATTTTCGCAATATTTTATTTTATGATCATCAGGCCTCAGCAGAAACGTCAGAAAGAAAGAGACAAAATGCTTGGCGCCATACAGAAAGGCGATAAAGTCGTTACAAGCGGCGGAATTCACGGAACTGTATCCGGCATCGAGGATAACGTTGTTCTGCTTCAGATTGCGGATAATGTTAAAATCAAAGTTGACAAGTCCGCCATAAATATTGTAACTGCAAAATCATCAAACTAATTTAGCATAATGTACTGTTCAGTTGAAGAAGCGATAGAGGATATCCGCTGCGGTAAAATAATTATTGTTGTGGATGATGAAGAACGTGAAAATGAAGGTGATTTCGTATGTTCCGCGGAATCTGTCACTTCTGAAAAGGTGAATTTTATGATCACGCACGGCAAAGGACTGCTGTGCGTGGCTATGAGGGGGAACGACCTTGACAGGCTTGAACTGCCGCTGATGGTTGAGTCAAACTCAGCTATTCACGGGACACAGTTTACTGTTACTGTCGATGCCGTAGAGGGTACTTCCACAGGGATTTCCGCGAATGACCGCGCGGTAACTATAAAAAAACTGATTGAACCCGATGCGAAGCGTGATGATTTTGCTGTGCCGGGTCATATCTTCCCTCTTAAAGCGATGGAAGGCGGTGTCTTACGCCGCGCAGGACACACCGAGGCGGTTGTCGATCTGTGTAATCTTGCAGGTTTGAAACCCGCGGGCGTATTGTGTGAGATATTAAAGGAAGACGGCAATATGGCGCGTCTACCTGATCTGGAAAAATTAGCAGACAGGTTTGATCTAAAAATACTGACTGTAAAGGACCTTATTCAGTACCGTTTGATCAAGGAAACTCTTGTTGAAAAATTAGTCACGGTTGATCTCCCAACTAAGCACGGTGAATTCCAATTAAATCTCTTCCGCAGTGTCCAGGACAACAAGGAGCATATTGCCCTTGTTAAAGGCGAGATAGATGGTAATACTCCCGCTTTGGTGCGGATGCACTCTGAGTGTTTTACGGGTGATGTTCTTCACTCACTTCGCTGTGACTGTCACGACCAGTTGAACACGGCTCTTGAGATTATTTCGAAGGCGGGTTCAGGATTGTTAGTTTATATGCGGCAGGAAGGAAGAGGCATCGGACTGGAAAATAAGCTTAAAGCTTATGTGCTTCAGGACCAGGGATTAGATACGGTAGAAGCGAATGAAAATCTCGGTTTTGAGGCTGACCTAAGGGATTACGGAATCGGCGCTCAGATACTCCTCTCGCTCGGCGTCAGGAAAATAAAATTGCTGACAAATAATCCGAAAAAGGTTGTCGGGCTTGAAGGTTACGGACTTGAAATTGTGGAAAGAATCCCAATCGAAATACCCCCGAACAAGATCAATTATAATTATCTGAAAGTGAAACGGGATAAACTGGGGCATCTGATTCTGGAGAATGAGACCAAACATAAATAGCGTTCTATCCTAAAAATTATTTAAGGATCAGCCAATGCGGTTGAAAATTTTTCTTCTTTTCGTCATTACATTTTTTTGTACCCACGCCCAGCAAAATAAAATCTACTATGCACATATTCAGGATGAAATTGATCTCGGACTCGCGCCGCATATCAAAAGAGTAATTTCTGAGGCGGAACAAAACGGCGCTAAAGCAATAATTTTTGAGATCAATACTTTCGGCGGCAGGGTTGACGCCGCGACGCAGATCAAAGATGCAATACTCGACTCCAAAGTGATGACCATAGCTTTTGTCAATAAGCGCGCCATTTCTGCAGGGGCTCTGATCACGTTATCGTGCAAAAAAATAGTGATGGCGAAGGGTGCATCTATCGGTGCAAGCACTGTGGTTGACCAGACCGGCGCCAAACAGGCAGAGAAATACCAGAGTTATATGCGCTCCGAAATGCGGTCCACCGCTGAGCGAAACGGAAGAAGAACAGATGTGGCAGAGGGAATGGTTGACGAGACTGTTGTGGTTGACAGTCTCGATAACGATAAAAAACTGATTACCCTTACGTCGGAAGAAGCGCTGCGTTATGGCATCTGTGATACAATAATCGACAACAAG
>CAIMOS010000248.1 GCA_903843135.1 uncultured Ignavibacteriales bacterium
AAAGAATTTAATCCGTAATCCGGATAACTCAGATATATATTCGCGCGGAGAATGTGCGGACGGCTGAAACTTCTTTCAGTCGGAATCCTTTTATTTACGTCCGTATCCCACTGATAGGTGGCGTTGCCAAACTTATCAAATGTGACTGTCTTTGGGCTTGCCCTTCCCGAAGTAGATCTTGAGAAGCTGTAATTGAGATCGAAATTAAAATACCGGCTGAAAAGCGATCTCAGTGATATTTCAAAACCGCGCGAATCTCCGTAGTCGCCCGCGAAGTAAGCGGCATAAGCCTGGTTCGGATTTACCTGGTTCTTGTAAGGGTCCCATCCTTTCACAAGCCTGTCAAACAATCCGACTCTTTCATCAGTCTGATCAAACACATCTTTATAAAATGCGGTCACGTCAAGAACGGCTATGTCATAAAAATTATGCCTGATTCCGGTTTCAAACATTATCGTTTTCTGCGGTTTTAACGGTTCCATAGTATAAGATACAACTCTCTCCGGGTCACCGTCGTTGGACGCGATATGGTTGGGCGCGCGTCCCTGCTGCGCGGCGAGAGTTCTTTCCGCGATTATTTTCTCCACTAAGTTTACCGGCCTGAAATACAGGAATTCGAACATCGCGTCAAGCGAAGGCATCTGGTAATAATGTCCGTAATTGAAATGCAGAAGTGAATTTTCCGTGATCGGGAACGAGACACCAAACCGCGGGCTTATCATATGATAGTCTCTCGCCGGTATCCGTTTTTTATTCAGTACATTTTCAAATGAATACTTCACGCGGCCGAGCGAGTCCACCTGGTTCAGGTCCGGATCTTTGTTTACATCATACAAAGGATCGATCGCGATATTGTAGTAGTTTGTTCTCTCGAACCACATCCTGTTCGGATCGAAGTAATCATAACGCAGGCCGATGTTCAGGATCATACTTTCAAATTCCATTTTGTTCTGGATGTAGTATGCAAACTGTATCGGATGAAAAGTCTCGTTCAGCCCCCTGTTTATCCAGTCTTCAGTGTTGTCGGTAAACGAAGGTATTCTCCAGCTTTCATTTTCGGCGTAGGTATTATACCTGAATTCGAAACCGCTTTTAAGCAGATTGCTTGAATTAAACTGCCAGTTGATGTTTCCCGTTAATGAAATATCTCCCGATGAGACACTGTTCCTGATTATCGGAGAATATCTGTCAAAAGGTTCCCCTTCAAAGCCGTCGTATCTCATAAATCCAAAGAGCGTGGGGTTCTGGCTTTTGCCAATCTGGGTATAGTCGCTCGGGCGTTCTTTAAAATCTATATTATAAGTACTGAGTTTTACTTCATAAAAAAGTTCGGTGTTGATTACGTGAGTAAAGAGACCCGCAAGGCTCCAGTTGTATGTGTCGATGAGCGATCCCCAGCCCCTGTAAAATTTCGACTGGTTGGTGAAATCGCCGTTTTCCTGGAGCGTTGAATGCGCGTCGTGGTTGTATGTGCCGTTTATGCGGAGGCGCATATCTTTATCACGCGCTGAAATGTTCGCGAAAAGATTCTCGGTATTTCTTGTGTCCCGCGGCCTTGGCAAGATATATGCCTGTTTCTTCAGTTGTGTCGAAAGAAAAAACCTGACCGGCATATCCCAAAAAGTTCCGGCCGGCCCTCCGAGGCTTGCATAAAGAGTATGGTCCGG
The DNA here is from genome assembly GCA_903843135.1 of uncultured Ignavibacteriales bacterium. GTDB lineage: Bacteria > Bacteroidota > Ignavibacteria > Ignavibacteriales > Ignavibacteriaceae > JABWCL01. The sequence goes on from CAIMOS010000248.1 coordinate 1,668, forward strand.
GATCTTCCTGTAATCATAGGTCTGTCCCTGCCTGTAAGGGGTCCACCACGCCGTGTCAAGCGTTCCGTCGGGAAGCATATTGTCGATAAACTCTTTCTGGGTCTTTGGGTCATAAAGATAATTCCCGAAATGATGCTGTCCCGGCAGGCCGTAAATGTAATCGACGGAAAAGTCGTACTTATCTCCTCCTTCTTTTGTAACTACACTTATCACTCCGGACTGCGCTTCGCCGTACTCAGCGTTAAAGCCGCCGGTGAGAATCTGGACTTCCTGTATCGCGTTCATATTCAGGTTTGTAAAAGAACCCGCCCAGTCAGCGCGGCCGTTCAGCAGAGACGCTGTCCGCACGCCGTCAAAAAACCATTTGATCTCATCCTGGCTGCCGCCTCTTATCGAGTAGCGTGTTTCGCCGCGTCCCGCGGATCCGAGACCTCCTACCACCGGTATCGGATCAAAAAAGACGCCTGCCTGAACAAACAAACCGGCTTTCGCGTCGGTTACAGGCAGCCGGACTATCTCTTCGAGTCCGAGAAACTGAATGCTCGCTGTTACGTCTTTCTGTATAACCGGCCTTTGCGCTATAACAACAACTTCGCCGCCGATATCAAGAGTGGTTTCTTCCATCTGCGCGTCGATCTTTGTGGTGAGTTCTGCTCTGACTTTTACATTTTTTACGATAAGGTCCTTAAAACCTATCATCGATAATTTTAACGTATATTCACCCGGCGGGATCTGAAGAAGGACATACTCGCCTCTGGTGTCTGTCGTTCTTCCGTAATTTGTGCCTGTTACAACCACGTTAACTCCCGGAAGCTTTTCTCCCGTTTTTGAGTCCGTTACTGTGCCCTGGATTTTTCCTGTTACTCCGGCAAATAAATCTGCCTGAGCGGAAAACACCAGAACCGCTAAGCATACAGCCATAAGGCAACTCGCCGCCGGCCGTACGATATTTTTCACTTTATGAAGGTAGCTTTGATCCATTTAATACCTGAATAGATTTTTATAAATCAATCTTTTAATCCGCTCATAATGAAACCCTGAATAAAGTACTTCTGGAACACAAAGAATATTATGAGCATCGGCAGCATCATCAGCATTGAGGCGGCCATCAGCAGAGACCATTCAGTAACATATTGACCAACGAACATTCCCAGGCCCAGCGCGATTGTTCCTTTCGCCTGGTCCGAGAGATATATAAGCGGGCCGAGAAAATCATTCCACGTGAACATAAAAGTCAGAATTGAAACAGTAGCCAGCGCGGGTTTCGCGTTTGGCAATACGATGTTCCAGTAAATTCTGAATTCAGAACAGCCGTCAATCCTTGCCGAATCAAGAAGGTCCCTCGGTATCGAAAGGAAAAACTGCCTTAACAGGAAAATATTAAACGCGCCTCCGCCCAGGAATGCCGGAAGCGTTAACGGCTTAAAACTGTTCAGCCAGCCGATTTCTTTAAAGATCACAAACACCGGTATCATTGTTACCTGCATTGGAAGCATCATCGACGCGAGTACCACGACGAACAACGCGTTTCTTCCCGGCCAGTTGAGGCAGGCAAACGAATACGCCACTATTGAACTCGACAACACGGTTCCGGTTATAACAATCAGCGAGATAAAAACGGAATTTTTCACATACAAAAGAAACGGTATTCTTTCAAATACTTTCGCGTAGTTATCCCACATAAACGTCGACGGGATCCACTGCGGGGGAATTACGAATATCTGTTCGTTCCCCTTTAATGACGTTGAGAGTATCCATAGGAAAGGTATTACAAAAAAGAGTGCGAATGTAGTAAGGGTAAGATATATCAGCGTGTTCTTTACCGCTGTTTTGGCTTTTGGATTTATCATTTCGCGCCTCCGTCATAATGTACCCAGTTTTTGCTGAGACGGAACTGAATGATTGTAATAATAAGGCTTATTATCATCAGTATCCACGCCAGCGCAGAAGCATAGCCCATTTCAAAATCATTAAATGCTTTGTTATACAGGTACAAGTTGTAGAACATCGTTGAATTCAGCGGGCCTCCCTGGGTCATTACATACGCTTCAACGAACACCTGCAGTGAAAATATAATTTCAAGCACTGACCACAAAAACAGAACCGGCGAGATCATCGGTACCGTTACATTCCTGAACTTGGCCCACCATCCGCCGCCGTCTATGTCAACCGCTTCGTACAGGTGTTTGGGGATTCCCTGCAGCGCCGCCAGGAATACCAGCATCCTTCCGCCGCCAATTGACCACACACTCATCAGCACCATTGACGGTTTTGACCAGTTGGGGTCAAGCAGCCACAGCGGCCCGGATATTCCCATATATGCGAGAAATGAGTTTAGCAGCCCGAACTGCGGATTGAACATCCAGAGCCAGACTACGGACAGTACAACACCGGTAACAATGGACGGAATAAAAAAGACTGTCCGGAAAAACTTTACGCCTCTCACGGCATTGTTTACCAAAACTGCCAGCAGTAATGATCCGATTATGCACAGCGGCACTCTCAAGGCAGTATAAACCAATGTGTTTGATATCGATGTCCAGAAATACGGGTCTTCTAATATCAGTTTTTCATAATTACCAAACCCGATGAACTGCGGAATTCTCAATACATCATATCTGCACAGGCTGTAATAAACAGACATAACCATCGGATACAAACCGAAGATCAAAAAGCCGATGAACCAGGGCATCATAAAAATCAATCCGGTCCGCGCCTGCTGCTTACTTAACTTATTTAATCCAAAGTTTATCATAGGGTATCAGTTCACCAATACTTTGCTTCGGACATAATTATCATACTCGATTGTTTCATCAAGATGCATCTGTATTATTTTCTCGGCTTGTTTTAGCGCTTCTGCGGGAGACTGCAGTTTGTGTATAACTCTCTCCTGCGCGCCGATGTATTCGCGCCAGAATACATCGTGGGCCAACGGAACGATTGTTGGTGTTTTACTGTGTCCTATGAGATTTGTAAATATTTTGTTCGACGGATTCAGCGCAAGAAATGCGGGATCATTCGCGGCCGATGAATTTGACGGGAAAAGCAGTTCTCGCTGCTTTTCCGCTTCTGTTAACTGAATATTTTTCTGAACAGCGAACTTCATCAATTCCCACGCAGCTTCTTTGTTCTTTGCTCCTCTGGGTATTGCAAACCACCAGCTTCCGGAAAATGAAACCGGTTCGAATCCTTCAAACGTGGGAATTTCCGCAACGCCGAATTCTAAATTTTTGTTATAGTGATTTATCTGGTCAGGGAATGAGTTGTCTAACACCATCATCGCAAGTTTTTCCGCGACAAATCCCTGTTGCTCGGCAAAACCGAATCCGGCTTGAAATGATGATACATCTTTTACATTATACTGTTCATAATAATCAGCCATCCATTTGAATGCGTCGATTGTCGGTTGGTTTGCCAGGCTGACTTTTGTACCGTCATTAATCAGCATCTGCGCGCCGCGCTCCCACGCCATTATTACGGATGTGTGGACATTGCCGTACGTCGGTATAAATCCCATCTGAGTATAATTTCCTTTTGCGTCCCGCTTCGTAAGCTTTGCTGAATACTCCAGAAGTTCATCCCAGGTTCTTGGCGGCTTTTCGGGATCTAGCCCCGCTTCCCGGAATAATCTTTTATTATAGAAAAATGCATAGGAGTTGGAATAAAGCGGAAGTGCGTAGATATTGTTCTTGAACTTCATCTCTTCCCAAAGCGCCGGAAAAAAAATAGTCGAATCGAAATTATCTCTTTTAATGTACTCATCCAAAGGGGTCAGGGCTAATCTGGTCGCCCATTTAGCTACAGGCGTTACGAGGAATATTAAATCGGGAGGATTATCGCTTAATATGGAAGTGAGTATTTTCTTTTCGTGTTCATTCCACGGAAGCGGCGTCCGCTCTATAAAGATGTTTTTATGAGTCTTGTTGAATTCCGTTATGTGAAACGGGGCTTCGAGCATAGCGCTGACCATCCAGTATTTTAACCTGATCTTCCCGTCATCGGGCGCTTTGTCCGAAGGCATAAAAAGAAAAATGCCCATTGCCAAAATCACCGCGATGCTCAATGCGATTTGTAGAATTTGTTTCACAATTATTTAATCACTTAATCTTTGCTTTTCTCTTTCTCCGTTTCATATTAATCCGTTTCTCTGCCTGGCAATACTTTATAGCTTTATATAATACATCATAAATTATTTGCTGCTTTTTTGAATTTCTATCAGATAAGTGAAATGCTCCGCATTATAGTACCCGATATTGTATTCAACCGGCCTTCCGCCCGGATCCATAACAAATCTTTTTCTTTTCAGGATCGGCGAGCCGGGTTTTATTTTTAATTTAGCCGCGATCTTTTCATCTGCAAGTTTCGCGGTTATCTCTTCGCGTGAAGTCGCCACCACTGTAGCGTACTCTTCTTCGAGCATCTTATACAACGGTTTGCTGAAATCTTCTTTTCCCGTCAGCCCCACTCTCGGATGGAAGTAAGATATGAAATGCACAATCGGGCCGGAATCCAACCCGCGAAGCCTCTCCATAGAAAGTATTTCGGTGCTATGGGAGATGGAGAAAAAATTCGCGACTGTGTTGTCCGGCTTTACCCAGTTAACGTCAATTTCAAAAATCCTGAACGACATTCCCTTATTGTTCATTTCCTGGGTAAAACTGTGCCAGCTTTCAAGCCTTGTAACTACATTATTATTATCTGCAACTTTCGTTCCTATCCCCTTTTTCCTGATAAGAAGCCCCTCATACACGAGACGGTTCGTTGCGTGGCGTACTGTGTTGCGCGAAATGCCCAGCCTTTTGGCAAGTTCTACCTCATTCGGCAGCATCTTCCCTTCCCTGTACTCCGGTTTATCAATCAACTCTCGCAGGAGTTTCTCAACCTGAACGTGCAGCGGAAGCGCGCTTTTATGATTTATTTGTAATACCATATATCGTCTGAAAAATTGTTTACATTCTTGCAAAACAAGCGATCGAACGTGTGCATATGTTCATACATATGAACATTGTTAAACTTAAATAATATTAATTATATAGTCAAGAAAAATTTACAATTTCTTAAAATCCGGCCCGGCTCCTGTACTTTACCACTTTAAAATTATTTGAGGACTGCTTAGGATAAACACATCCTCCTTTTGACAATAATGGGGGTTGGGGTTGAGTTTTACGCGA
>CAIMOS010000249.1 GCA_903843135.1 uncultured Ignavibacteriales bacterium
GTCAAAGACTCCCCAGTTCCTCTCGATTTTATATGGGCCGGGTGCTGATGCAAGTTCCGGGAATGCAGTAAACCAGCTAGTAGCGTGTCCCGGAAGGTCGAATTCAGGATATACTCTTATGCCGCGGTCAGCAGCGTACTGAATTACATCTTTAACCTGTTCCTGAGTAAAATAAAAACCATCGGACCCTTTTTCGTGCAACGCAGGGAAGGTTTTGCTTTCAATGCGGAAGCCCTGGTCTTCGCTCAGGTGCCAGTGGAATACGTTCATTTTAACAGCCGCCATTCCGTCGATATTGCGTTTAACCACATTAATATCGAGCCAGTGTCGGCAGACATCGATCATAAGCCCGCGCCACTTGAAGCGCGGTTCGTCGTTTATGTTTACGCAGGGGAAATAGTAGCCGGCCTTATCCGCTGCGAGAAGCTGAAGAAGCGTTTCGAGTCCGCGCATTGCGCCGATGTCGGTCACGGATTTAAGCTCAATCTTATCTTTGGCGATATTGAGTTTATAGGTTTCGTCCTCACCGAGTTTTACAATGCCGGGACGGCTTACAACTATATTAAGCGCGAATGTATCTGCGGCGGTTGTTGCGGTGATGAATTCCTGCGGGAAGAAAAGGCCGGTCCTGCCGGAAAGTCTGCGGAGTACTCTTGTTGCGTAAGAAAATAAACGCTTATCGGGATTTCCTTTTATCCCTATCGCGAATGTTTTAAAAAGCCTGTACTCGCCGCCGGTGAGTTCGACCGATTTTGGATAGGGCATCAGGTTTAAGGTTTTGGAGTTTGCTTGCTGTGACATCGAGAGACCGCTAAATAGGATTGAAAAAATAATTACTGCGTAAATGTAAAAACCGTTTTTCATCTGCATTCCGGAGATTAATAAAAGTGTAAGACTGAATTCAAATATACGAAAATTGGATAAGCAGAAAACGGGTTTGCGGGGGCGGTAATTAGCTAAAATAGAACACTGATGACACGGATGAAACTGATTTTCGCGGATTTCTTAAACGCAAAGGCGGAAAGTGATCGCAAAGGGCGCAATTGTGTATAAAGAATAACCGTTGATTGAAATAGATATATTAAATAAATTCGCTCATTATGAAATCGAAAATTAAATACAGTGATGATAAAATCGGTAAGGTAAAAGCCGTAAAAGATTTTTTGCCGAAACCGGAGAAGCTTGTTTTTAAAGATTCACGCACCGGAAAATCGGGAAATACGGTTGCGACTAAGAGTAAACTCAGGAGTTTAAAATAAAAAGAGCCACGAATGTGGCCCTTTGGAATATAGATTTTGCTGAGAATTACTTCTGAAATAGTTTAGTGTATTCTCTTGCGGTGCGGCCTTTGTATGCGCCTTTGTGATAGGCGTATCCCGCGATCAAAGGCATTGCGATTGTAGCTTCAGCGTAAACCATCTGCTCGTAGGTTGTTTCAACTTTGCCCCACGAACTGGCTTCTTTCAGTGTTGAACCGGAAAGCCCGCCGTCTCTCTCATCAGCAACGGTAATCTGAACAGCGTATTTGTGCATAGGCGCGTTCTCTTGGAGAATATCAGCAGCGACAACGATGTCCTGAGTGAAGTTCTTCGGAACGCCGCCGCCGATCATAAAGATACCGCTTTCTTTAGAAGCGATCTTGATCTTTGTAAGTTCAAGAAAATCTTTCGCGGAATCGATTGATACGTGCTTGTCCGGGTTCTTTGTCTGGTGCACAACAAATCCAAATCCGGCAGAGCAGTCTGAGAAAGCCGGGCAGAAGATCGGAACGTTTTTCTTGTATGCAGCGTAGACAACAGAGTCCTCGCATTTCGGGCCGCCGTTCATTTCGAGGTAGCGTCCCATTTCCCAGATAAGTTCACGCGATGAATAGGGGCGTCTTTCTAAACTTTCAAATATCTTTGCGGTGGTGTCGTCGCAGACTCTTAATTCATCTTCATCAATATAGGTGTCGTAAATACGGTCGATGGCGAGGTCCCTGAGTTCGTTATCATCGCTGAAGGGTGTGCCGATATAGTGTTTGAAACCGAGGGCTTCGAAAAAGTCCTGGTCCACAATAACCGCGCCGGTTGAAACTATCGCGTCAACCATATTATTCATAACGAGGTCGTAAACAACTTTTTTGAGTCCCGCGCTGAATAGTGAACCGGCCAGCGTTAATATTACCGCGCCGTCTTTTTCTTTTATCATCATTTCGTAAATTTTAGACGCGCGGTTAAGATTGCGTGCCTGAAACGCCATCTTTTCCATTGCGTCTACGAGCGGAACGACATTGTGTTCCTTGATATCGATGTGTTTAATTGTGTCGCGAAGAAAATCTTTTTTCTCTGACATAACTTATCCTTATATATAACTAAAAAAATATTTTTGCAAATCTTAAAATGCCCTGCTTCCAGGGTACGCGGTGCGAGATGCCGCTTGTCTGTCTGAACTTATCGAAATTATCGAAATACCATTTGTAATTGCGCACAAGCGCGTCCTTATTGGAATACTTCGGCTTGTAACCAAGGACCTTTTCAGCTTTTTCTATTGAAACAAAGGAATCTTTTGAAGCTGTTTCATAAACCCATTTATAAAGCGGAGAAAGTTTTAATTTCTCAAGGATGCGCAGTGTCCAGATGATCGGCATTTCCGGAAGCCCGGTGATCTTTTTCCCGAATCCGGCATAATCAAGAACTGCCTGGTAATCCTCGCGCATCGTGGTGAAATCCTTCGCGCCGATGTTGAATGTGTCGTTAACGGCGTTTTCATCCAGTGTCATACAAAGATGAATCGCTTCGCAGAGATCTTCTACATCGAGAAGCTGATAGCGGTTTTTTCCGCTGCCGATCATCGGGAAACCTTTTCCGTCTTTTGCCCAGTCGTAAAGAAGATCAAATACGCCAAGGCGCTCGGGACCGATAAACGATTTCGGCCTTACTACCGGAACGCACATTCCCTTTTTTCTGAACTCAAAACAGACTTCCTCGGCAGCTATCTTTGCTTTGCCGTAAGGACCGACGCCGTCGAGTTTATCATTCTCGTAAAGAGGATGATGATCAGGTATTCCGTAAACTGCGGTGGAAGAAACGTGGATAAAGCGTTTCAGTTTATATTTTTCCGCGGCTTCGATCATATTCTTTGTCCCGGTTATGTCCGTCGAGAATATGTCCTCTTCGGAGTAAAGCGGCAGCGCTGCAGCGCAGTGAATGGTCATATCGCAGCCCTCGGTGCTTTTTTCGGCAGTTGCTTTATCCCGGATATCACCCGTTACGATCTCGATCTTATTATTGCAATCGGCATAATCGAAAGGAACGATATCCAGCGAACGGACTTCGTATCCTTTATTTAATAAATGGCGAACGAGATTGATTCCTAAGAATCCCGCGCCGCCGGTAACTAAAATCTTCATTTAATAAAAAATTAAAAATTATGAATTAAAAATTACACATTCTTGTTCCCCTTCCGCCTCGCTCTGCGAATTACCGATACAAAGAGTTGCCCCCTACGGGGGATGGGTCAGGAGAAACTTCTGGGGAGTTCAGGAGAAAGCATTATTACTTCACCCGCTCCTTACCAACCAAAATTCAAAACAAGCAACAAAAATACGAAAAAATCATAAGAAATTTTGATATAATCAGGCATTCTTTTAACTTAAGATTTTCATTTTTACCCTTAGAAATTCAGCAACGGAGAGTCAATGCGCCGAGAAATACATAAATGGTGGAGCCCCGCCCTGCACAAGGATATGGAAGTGGCGGTATACGGGCACTACGGTCCCGCGATGCTTATGTTCCCTACGGCGGGGGCGGATTACCTGGAATATGAAAGGTTCAATCTTTATGACAATATTTATCACCTGCTTGACGGCGGAAAGCTGAAAGTCTTTTCGATAAACAGCATCAATAACGAAAGCTGGCTGAACAACGGAATGAATCCGCGCGATAAAGCGATACGCCATCAGCAGTATAACTCGTATGTATGCGATGAGGTCGCCCCGTTTATTTTTACCGACTGCAAAGGATGGGTGCCCGTTTACACCGCTGGCGCATCGCTTGGGGCTTTGCACGCGCTCAATACTTTTTTCCGCAGGCCCGAAATGTTCTCGGGAACGATCGCGATGAGCGGAAGCTATGATCTGAAAGACTATACTAAAGGTTACCGGGACGAAAATGTGTACTTCAATTCACCGGAAGATTATCTGAAGAACCTGAACGACGGATGGCTTCTTGATAAGATGCGTGATAATAAAAAAATAATTATTGCAACCGGAGAAGGAAATTTTGAGGACCCGGATGCATCGAGGGCGCTCTCGGGAATACTCAACAGTAAAGGCGTCCCGCACGAGTTAAGCATCTGGGGAAGAGAATGGCCGCACGACTGGCCGACCTGGCGCGCTATGTTCCCGTACTTTATCCATAACCGTTTTGGGTTGTGACCTGACTCATTGCCGGTTTTGAGTCCTGATTTTATTTTGTTTGTGTGTTACTTAATTTCATTATTCCCTAATATATAGGAGTCCTTATATGCAGAATCTTAGGAAAACTTATCCATCAGTTACTCTGGCAATAGTTGCCGTTTCATTTTTTTACTACGCGTCAAGCGGCGGTATAACCGGAAAAACCCCAAAGAACGGAAACGGTTGTACCTGTCACGGTTCCAGCGCTGCCGCTGTTACCGTCAGTATTAACGGTCCCGCCACGCTTACTCCCGGCGAAACAGCCGATTACAGTATAACCATTTCCGGAGGCCCGTTAACCAGGGGCGGAACGAACATTGCTGCTTCCGCCGGGACGCTCGTAAATGCTTCCACAGATCTTCGTGTTGCAAGCGGAGAACTGACCCACACCGCGCCGAAAGCGCCTGCGGGAGGAACAGTAACATTTAACTTCAAGTATACCGCTCCCGCAACAGCCGGTGATATTACTCTCTATGCCGGCGGCAACAGCGTAAACAACAACGGTTCATCCAACGGCGACCAGTGGAATTTCGCCGCGAATAAAGTGATTGCCGTAAGCGCTGCAACGGGCCTCGAGGATGAAAATCTCCTTTTGGGTTTTTCACTCGCGCAGAATTATCCAAATCCGTTCAATCCTTCTACAATTATCAATTATCATTTAACAATTAACAATTTTGTTACGTTGAAGGTCTATGATATTAGCGGGAAGGAAGTTGCTGCTCTCGTGAACGGAATGCAGGAAGCGGGAATGCACTCGGTTACGTTTAATTCCGCCGATTACGGCTTAACCAGCGGAGTATATCTGTATGAATTAAAAGCCAGTCCTTCGACAGGCTCAGGAACCAGTCCTTCGGCAGGCTCAGGAACCGTTACGATGGTTAAGAAGATGATTTTGTCGAAGTAATTTAGTTCTTATCTAAATTTACAAAAGCCGGTTTCTGAAAAGGTCCCGGCTTTTTTATTTTAGAGACGGCATTAAAATGACGTCTGTTTATACAGCTGAGTAAAGTTAACTAAAGCATCATCGGAATATTATTCCCCCTCGCAAACTCTTAAATTATTGAACAAACTAAATTACTTTTTTGTGACTTCAGAGATTTTATTTAATTGTGTGACGCAGATAGCATACGGAAATGTTCCTTTAGCGTTTATTCCGCACTCAGTAAAGGATGGCGCTTCTTTAAATCAATTGAATTTGCAGCAGAAAGGTAATCCCGCTCAGAAGGAAATACCGGCGTTCGATCTGACTGAACAGGATTCGGTTACCCCGGGAGCATAACCGCTTGCGTATAAAGGATCATATCCAAGAAGAGTCGTCTTTGTAACGGAAGCCCTCGCGTAATCCTTTACGGATGATGCTTCAGGGCGATGTTTAGGCGCCGGCCCCGATTGTTTTCTCTCTGAAGTTTTCCCGTTCTCACTTCCGGATTCGCCGGAGCCTGCTCCGCTGAATTTTTTGAACTGTCTCCGATATGCGGATCTGTCCAGCGAAAAAAGCAAAATATTCACATAGAATACAGTAGCAGCTCCCATTAGCGCGAAAAGAAAAAGAAGCTCGGTCATACAATATCCGTGTCTAAAAATTCATAATTGTCTTGCTTCAACTCATCATAATCAAATCGTATGCCAAAAAAATGGGCTATAAACAGAGGCGGGAAGTCCGTATTAGGCGCGAAAGTATAAATATTATTCGCACTCAGGCAAATTATGCGGAGTATTATCTCGAAATCAGGGAAATCACCCCATCGGATATTAAGAATCAGTTAAAAACCGAGAGATGATTCCGGTGAGTATAAGGCTATTGAGATAAATCCACTATTATGCTTTAGCGGTACACAACAACATACAGAGAATGATAAATTGAACAATAGTAGCAACTATTACGGCGATGATAACAATTCTCTCCACCGGGTCGGGTTTATTTTTAAACATAAGTATAAAAACTTTAAATCAATTAAACGTGAAAAAGAATATTTAAGAAAAGAGGTTCGCCGGCAGCGTCAATCATAAATCTGACCGGGCCGAATACGAAGCCCGCTCCCCAACCGTTCCGGTTATACTGTGGAAAGGAGCAATGCGCGAATAAAAAAAGAGTAAGTATAATTCTTTGCATAATCATAATTTTTTCAATGTATTTAGAGTATCATAAATTGTTTTTGCCGATAAAAGCAGCGCCGTTGATCGCTGCTTTTACATCAACGGCGCCTGGAGTATTTGTTCATCCTTCCGGTATCGCGGAAGGAGTTCCACCGCTAATTATTATCAGAATATTTGCGTCTCTCCCCGTTCATATTTTAATGTAAGAAGCCAAAGAAAGCAGGGCGAGGAACAAGCCGCCTGAGAATGCGGCGTAAAGCACAAAAACAACCTGCTTTTTCTTTCTCTCCTTTTTATGAATAGCTTTGCTTCTTTGAACATAATCATCTGCACGGGTCTTGTAATCGCCGCATCCGATTTCCCACTGATAGATATTCGAGTCTGTGTGCATCTAAGCTTTTCCTTCTAATTATTTGATTAATAATAATTTTTTAGACTGAGAAAAAACTCTGCCGTCGCCTTCGGCCGTCAACCGGTAAAGATATATGCCCGAGGCAAGATTTAGATCGGAAGAGTTTAATATGACGTGATAGTATCCCGCGCTGACGTCTTCATTTATAATCAGCGCGATTTTTTCTCCGCTCAGGCTGAATATTTCCATTTTCACCCTGGAATCAACAGGCACGCCGTATTTAATTGAGGTTTCCGGATTAAAAGGATTTGGATAATTTTGAAATAATACATAATCAGAAGGCGCCATTTTGACGTCAATGTCTAATTCGTCCGAGTAGGAGAATGATCCGTCGGTATCGATCAGTTTGAGCCGGTAAATGTAGCTTGCGGATTCTGTTATTATATCCGTAAACGCGTAATCCTTAGGAGAATTAGAATTGCCGTTCCCGGCGATAAATCCTATTTCCTTCCAGGACAAGCTCTTATTTGCAGTGTCTTTTTTCTGATCGGCGCTTGCCTGTTTAACAGCTCTTTCTATTTCAAATCCAAAGCTGTTCACTTCAGTCGCGGTTCTCCATTTAAGCAGAACTTTCTCCTTTTTAGCTTTGGCATCGAAGTACACGAGTTCCACGGGGAGTGGATTACCTGAACCGCTTCCAAGAATATACTCGCCTCCTGTCTGACCGGTAAGGGTGAGAGATTTGGATGCAGTATTAAGTGACGCGTTTCCTTTTGACCATGCTCCAATCACTCTGTCAGTTCTGAAAGCAAGATCAAGTGAATTCTCGTTGCTTATACCCGGATGTCCGTTATAGTTGTATGTCAAGGTATATGACGGATTCGATCCCCCGCTCATAAAGACGCCGTAATAGTTATCAGCAGATAAATTTTCAAGGCCCTCGGGAGGGGTGAATTTATTGATCGCATCGACTCTGTAGATTAAAAGCAAATTCGGAGAATTAGAAGAAACAGCAGCTTTTAGTGTACCGCCTATCGGGGAAGAAAGACTTATTTCGAAGGGAGGCGCCCAGCCATAAATAACAGCGACTTCGTTACCCAGAGGAGCTTGCGATAACGCCTGATTTGTATTGTCTGTTCCGGTAAGACGGGCGTTGAACCCGTGCCCTGTTATATCGGACAGTAATGAAGCAAGCGAACCATTCATATTATAATACGCAACCAAATTAGTTTCATTCCCGGAAAGCGTTTTACACATATCCGCTCTTATCTGGTCGCCGGTTCGTGCTATGTTCCAGATACGGACTTCATCAAGCTGCCCATTAATAAGCTCGGAGTTGTTGTATTGGCCTAACCATCCGCTAATAATTTGTGGGAGATCGTAACTCCAGGTGCCCACGATATTTCTTAATTGGCCGTCAAAATAAGTGCGCATATCACCACCTTTATTGTAAGTCATCGCGATGTGATGCCATTTATTATCGTTTGCTTCAAATGTAGTGCAAATAGTTGGCCCGTTGGTGCCGTAACTGTTGCTGATAATAAATTTGATGTTATTGCCACTTTTCCACCCCGCCACAATATAGTTCGAATTGTCCTGGAAACGAACAGCAGATTGCAAGTCGGTGCCCTTGAACCAATACTCGACAGTAAGTCCGGAAGTGAAATTAGCCGGACTCATCAGATTAGAGGGGAGCTCGGCCGATACGCCTGAACCGTTAAAATTTAAAGAATAATTTGGGCTGTAGCTGCTCGTGGCGCCGGTTATGAAATTATCTGATCCCGTCACATCCAAAAAATCAGATGATTTCCCGGTACCGTTATATTCAAATATCTTGAAAATATAATTTGAATTTTTCTGAAGTCCGCCTATAATCACACTGGATCCGTCGCCGTTATATACACAGTACCACCCTGGTTCATTTGCCTGCGAGCCCAAACCGAAGATTGAATTCGCGGAATAAGACGAGCCGTTTACAGGAGATACCGTGCCGTAAGAACTTTGCTTTGCAAATACGATTCTATGGCTGCCATTGCCGTTTACCCACTTCAACTTTAAGGAGTTGGCGTATATATCGGTAAGAGAAAGGCCTGAAGCCTGAATGGTAGGCGTGCTGACAGTGAAGTCTGTCATCCAAATCCTGCCGTCTTCTTTTATGCTTGCGATTATTTTTTTACCGTCGTAACTCATTGCGCAATCACTCCAGTCATTTTGGGCGTTCGTGTTCGGTAATGTGTGATACCAGTTTTTTCCAAAATCATCTGAATAGATCACCTGTCCGCGGCCATTAGAGGAAGCGTATTGAACAGCAACTATCTTCGAACCGTCAGCGCTCATAGTTACCTTACTGAAGTTGCCATTTAGGACTCCTGAAGGCAGTTGACTCGGAGACTCCCAGGAGAATCCCTTGTCGGTTGAAATATATAGTCCGGTATAGTCGCTTTCATTCTGAGTTACTGTAATAATTTTGGTACCGTCCTGACTCATAGCAACACTGGTATAATAGGTTAATTCGTTAGTCTTCCCCGGGTGCATTTCTTCCCAATTACTCCCACCATTCCGGGTAATAAAAATTTGTTGATCGTATTGAGCGGCGGCGACGATTGTATTTCCGTCCGCGCTCATCGCGATTGCAAACCATTTCTTAGTAAAAGGAATTATTGCAGACCAAGAGCTGCCGCCGTTTGTGGTTTTGTAAATTAAACCGTAATAGTCTGCGACAACAATAATATTTCCATCAGGACTCATTGCGGATCCACACCACATTTTTTCACCTGTGCCGCCTGACGGGTTTGTCCAATTCCAGGTAACTCCTCCATCTGAGGAAAGATATGTTTTTCCACTTTGAATAGGGATAAATACTTTGCTTCCGTCAGAGCTTATATTTGAAAAAAGATAGTAACCGGTGAGAAGCCCTCCCGGATTAGTCTCAAGCCAGTTAGCGCCGCCATTGGACGACCGGTAGAGCTTCATAAAACGTCCGCCTGCTATAATCTTTGATCCGTCGGAGTTCATTGAACACGTTGCCCAGGGTAAAGCCACGTCCCCAGCGGGTCTTACCTCGCTCCAACTCATCCTTGTAAAAGTGTTGCGGGATTTGGGATTATCCGGACCGGAATAAGTATTGTACTTTATGATTGATCCGCCTTTGTTATACTCAAATACCTCAAAATAATAATCTGTGTTCTCAGAAAGCCCGGTAACAATAAGCCCATTGCCGGATCCGCCATTAGTCGTTCCGTTGTAAACACAGTACCATCCCGTTGAGCCAATTTGGGTTCCATCCCCGAAATTCAGATTAGCTGTATAAATCGTGTCATTTTCAGGAACAGCCGCGGAGATTGAGCCTTCTTTAGCGAAAACAACCCTTTTAACGCCGTCTCCGTTTGTCCAACTCAATGACATAGAGTTGGTAGTAACATTGGAGAATTTAATAAGAGACGCCTGAGATAAAGGCGCTAATATTTCAAAAGACTTTCCTTCCTCCCAAATAGGGCCGTTATTTAATGTCGCGTCGTTCGAGTGGCCGCTGAAGTCCCTGAGAATATTGCCTTCCCCTTCATCCATCTGATAGTAAACTATAAGATTGTCCTGTGGTTCGATCTGAATGTCTTTGTAGTCATTTATTTCCTCTGCGGTGCGCGCGGCTTTCCAAACTCTGACTTCATCAATTGAGACATTTCCGTAACTGCCAATAGCACCGGTGTTTGGCCAGTAGTCGCTTGCTAAAGCCAAACATTCATAACCGGTAAGACTGTATGCAGTGGAAAGTGTGGCGTTATTCACTTTGGTGATGCCGTCGATATATATGCTGTATTTTGTCGAGTTGAGCACAATAGCCAGATGATACCACTTGCCGAGTTGGACAGTAACATCAGACATATATTCGAAACCACCGCCGCCTGAAATTGCCGGTTCAATCCAGAAGCGAACTTTGTTTGTATTGCTAATCATCGGGATAATACGTCTATCCTGAGCGGAGTTGTACTTAGAGTGCAAATCAGCGATAAAATTTTCTTCATTAAGGGTTTCAGGCCTGAACCAAAGCTCAAGCGTAACCGCGGAACCGGAGAGGCCGCTAATCAATGTTTTTAAACCGTGGTCGTTAACACCATCGAATTTAACTGCCCGATGTAATTTAACGCCGGTTGCCTGCACTTTAGGATTATCCGCCGCGGTTATGTCAAGGTATAATTCAGTTCCGCTTCCGCCATTGTACTCGAAGGCCTGAAAGATGTAATCTGTAGACGGAACAAGCCCGGTTACGGCCATCTGGCTGCCGCTGCCATTGTATATACAAAACCATCCGGAAGCGCCGATCTGAGTTCCGGAACCAAAACTTGCATTGGCGGTATACGTAATGTTATTTGCGGGTGATATTGTGCCCGAGGAAGCTTTTTTCGCGAAAATGACCCTATACGCGCCGTTTCCTTTCGTCAATGCGATAGTAATAGAAGAAGAACTTATAGAAGAGAACGTGAGTGAGGACGTCTGTGTTGAAGGGGGCGTCAGAATAGCAGTAGTCGTAGTATTTGGATTTGCAACCCCCAAGGATGTAAGGTAACTTTTGCGCTTTTTGGTAATTGTGTATTCCATCACCTGGAAAATGTATGCTGTATTTCCCTTCAACCCCGAAATTTCAACGCTTGAACCGGAACCATCATATACGCAATACCAGCCGGTCGATCCGATCTGGGATCCGGATCCAAAAACACCATTTCCGGCGGAATAAGTGGTGCCATCGTCCGGAAACGCCGTTCCGTAGTCTGCCTCTTTTGCAAATACAACCCTAGACATTCCATTTCCACTGGTCCATGCGAGGTTTAAATTATTAGGGGTGACGGAGGAAAAGATTAACCCGGAAGCCTGAGAAGTCGCGGATAACACCGACCACGTTGCGCCGCTGATCGTTCCATTCTTTGCAAAGGGTCCATCATCCGTGAGAGTGTTACCACTCCCGTTGCTCATTTTATAATAATAACGAATAGAAAGATCGCTTCCGTCTGTTCCATAATTCATATCCTGCTGAATGTTTTCCTCGATGCGGATCTCGTCCCAAATCATAACTTCGTCGATTTTCCCCTGGAAGGCGAAGCTATTTTTGATCTCGTTATTAAACATTAAATTGCCTAACATAACATAAGAGGCATTAGCGCGATTGGCCATTGTTCCAGAGCCGTCCAAAACTCCGTTCACATAAATTTTAATCGCCGTGTTTTCACAGGAAACGGCGATGTGTGTCCAGCTATTTAAAGGCAGTGTCGTGCTTCCTGTAACAGCTGACCAGTTCCCACCGTTGGCGCTGCCGATGCTTACTTTACCGCCTAACAGGCGCCAATCCAATACACGGGTATCGATAGCGTGGTTGCCAATACCCAATATTGCGTTATCACCGGTAAACGCGGTCGGATAAATCCAGGCTTCCATTGTAAAATATGGTTGATTATATGGATTGAACCCGGTAGAAAGATCCACATAATCATCCACTCCGTCAAAAGCCAGCGCGTAATCCGGAGGAGTCTCGGATGTACCTGCAACCATTGGATTATCCGAGGCAGTGGAAGTAAGGTATTTTTCTTTACCGCTTCCACCATTGTATTCGAAAACCTGTAGAATATAATCCGTATTTGGCGTCATTTTAGTGATGGTTACCTGATTGCCGGAGCCGTTATACACGCAATACCACCCCGAAGCGCCGATTTGTGACCCGGACCGCATCACCGAATTAGCGGTATATGTAGTGTTATCCACAGGCGAGGCCGTTCCTGAAGGGCCTTGTTTTGCGAATACGACTCTTCCGGCGCCGTTACCATTTGCCCAGCTAACGGTCATACCGGTACTTGTTATGCCGGTAAAAACCAGGGTATTTGCCTGAACACTTGGCTTGGTAAGGACTGTGGTAGTCCGGCTGTTTGGATTATAAGAAGATGAAGTTTTAAGATATTTTTCAGCGCCTGCAGAACCGTTGAACTCAAAAACCTGAAATATGTAAGAAGTATTCTCGTCAAGGCCTGTCACAGAGGCAAAGCTGCCGTTTCCTTTGTAAATACAATACCACCCCGAGCTGCTGATCTGAGAGCCGGCGCCAAATGTTGTGCTTGCGTTGTAAATGTTGCCGTCTACAGGAGTTGTTGATCCCGAAGAGCCTTTTTTCGCGAAGACAATTCTTTCAGCGCCGTTGCCATTGTTCCACCCAAGCTTCATTCCTGTTGATGTTACATCCGAAAAAGAAATGTTGGAAGATTGAACGGTAGGCGCGGAAAATACTACAGTATGCCAGATCCTCCCCCTTTCTGTCTCACCGTATGTTCCCGCCATAATTTTTTCGCCGTCTGAAGACATTGCGGTACACATCCAATAAAGATCCGTGTTTCCTGCAGGATTTTGTTCGATCCAATTATCTCCGCCATCCGATGAGTAGTAGAGCCTGGCGTCAGTAGACAAAATAATTTTATTTCCGGCCGAACTGACGGAAAGGCTGGTCCATAATTTAGAAGCGCCTGATGCGGTGTTGTGTGTGGTCCAGGAAGCGCCACTGTTATCTGAGGTAAGTAAATCACCGCCATATGGAGCAACAAGCATTTTCCCTTCATTCGTAATTGATGTTCTCCATTCCCAGTAATAGATCTCAGGGAGGATCCGCGCCCAGCTTGCGCCTCCGTTAGTTGAGAGATACAAACCCCCTGCATTTAATGCAGAAGCAAGAAGGCAGGACCCGTCATAATTAATTGAAACTGAATTCATACCATTTTCATGTGTTAGAGTTGAATTCCATGTATTTCCTTTGTCAGTAGAAAGATAGGCCCCTTGCCACGTTCCAATTATCATCTTCATTCCGTCGGGGCTGATAGCGCTGGAAATAATTGAATTCGCAACTTTTGACGTCCAGGATATTCCTCCGTCAGTTGAAACATAAAGATTATAGTCGTCCCCGGCCAATATAACTGAGCCGTCGCCGTTTATCGAAAGAGTATTCCATGTAGAAGTGTTATTACCTGCCGGGCGTTTCTCCGCCCAGGTGTTGCCGCCGTCTTTTGAAATATAGACGTAGGAATAATTCGCGCCGGCAGCTAAGGTATTCCCGTCTCCGCTGACTGCCGTTGCCCTCCACCACTTATATCTGTCGCTTGACGGCTGAATTTCGAACCATGCCGGAGATTGACAGAAACTGATCGTGTTTAGGACGATCCATAAAAAACCGATATGCAGTAATTGTGTTTTCATAATTTACTCCATTGTAAATAGAAAGGTTAATGATTATGCTATTGTATAACTCAGTTCATTTTTTTTTGTTACTGCATAATTACAAAGGAGCGATTCTTAAACCAAGAAGAACGACGCCTACAAAATGACTACATCGTTTTTCGCTTTGGGGCCGATAAGTCGAGGCTGACATTGATTGGATGTAAGCAGCCGCTGTGACGCGGCGCGATTAAAAAGCTCACGCCGGCGGCCTATTGATGAAGCATTATTGAATTGATAGAATGAACCGGCCGGGCCGCGGTTAGTTTTCATTCAAACATAACCGGAAAGATTCCGGGCCGCGGGGACCATCATCTCAGGCTTGAGGACAGCTATTACGGTATGGCCGCGAAAAACATACAGATTACGTAGTCAGGCGATCCGATTGTTAAGTCGCGGTTAACAGGCGGGCGAAAAAAGTTGCAAACTTGTAACTGCAAAGCCCGGGGTAAGTAAATTAAAAACGCAAAAGGTATTCAGTCAGGCTCATTTCCGGATCAAGCGAAAGTTTTTTGCGCAGCCTGAACCGCGCCTGCTTAACAGCGTGGAAATTAGCGTTTAACACAGCCATAACATCCTTGCTCGACATATTCAATCGGAAAAGCGCGCACATCTTTCTGTCAGTAACGGATAATCCGGGATGCGCTTCCGTGAGCCTTGCGTAGAAATCGTGATGAAGCAGGTTAAACTGTTGTTCAAAAGCCGCCAAGACTCCGGCCTCGTCTTCAATATACGCGGCCGGAAGCATCCTGTTCAGTTCGTCCTGCTTCAATAAATTATTCGATCGTAAATACCCGGATATTTTTTTTATTTCATCCTTGTACTTAGCTATGAGATTCAACCTTGACGCGGCGTTTTCAACAAGCTCGATCTTCTTTTTTTCAAGATCGGCGGCCAGTTTCTCGTTTTGCGACTGAAGAAGTTCTCTCGTAAGCTTAAGTTCAATGTGTGTGTTGACTCTCGCGAGAACTTCCGTCTGGCTGAATGGCTTAGTTATATAGTCAACCGCGCCGGCATTGAAGCCATTTATTACATCGTCTGCCGCCGCTCTGGCTGTAAGAAAGATCACGGGGATGTCTGCTGTTCTCGCGTTCTTTTTAAGTTGTTTAAGGGTTTGAAATCCGTCGAGGTCCGGCATTACTATATCCAGAAGAATAATATCCGGATGAATATCCGAAGCTGTTTCGATGGCTTTTAAACCGCCGCCCGCAAGGTATAATTTATGAGTTTTATGAAGGAATGAGGAGAGAGCCTGAAGGTTTTCCAGGTTATCATCCACGAGTAAGACGGAGCGCTTTGTGTTCATTTGAATGCAAATTTATTTGTTCAATATTTTTTTAATTTGCCGTTCTAACAGAGTCAGGCTTGAGGCGGCTTCCGGATAATCGAAAGAACGGAGGCTTCCTTTTAGGTTCGACAGAACATTCTTTAAATAATCCGAATCCGAGCCGGAGACAGCGGCTTCAATTTCGGATAAAATTTCATTCGCGGAATCAAGATCGTTATATTTTATTGCCGCGCTGATTTTGGGTAAAAGGTCCGCGAGCGGAAGTGAAAGCAAATTATTCAAAGTCCGACTGCTCAGGGAATCCATTTCAGGAACGGCCGCGCCGCGTCCGGCTTCTTCCTCAACTGAATATTGATCTATTTTTGTCGGCCTGAATGCGGGATCCGCTCCAGGCGAATCTTCGGACGCGATTATTATCTCCCTGTATTCAACTTTGAAGGAGGACCCTTTCCCGGGTTTACTTGAAACGCTTAATTTTCCGCCAAGAAGCTCGGTGAAATGACTCGCGATTGAAAGCCCCAACCCGGAACCCTCCAGAGAATTATTTTGGACCTGATAAAACATATCATATATTTTTGCAAGTTCCTCCTCGTTCATTCCAATGCCTGTATCCTCGACCGTGATCGAGAAATCAACTTTATTCCCCTTTCTCCTTACGTCCTCTATCCGGATTTCGACTGAGCCGCTGTGAGTGAATTTCACGGCATTCCCGGCGAGGTTCAAAAGGGTCTGCCTCAAAAGCGCGGGATCAGAAAACAACATCCTCGGCATATCCGGATCAACGCTCAATGTAATGCTGTTTTTATTTTTCTCGCTCTTGGGCAGCAGAATCGTGATTACGTCCCCGGCTATTTCTTCGATGTTGACAGGCGAATTGTTCACGGTAAATCTGCCCGCTGCTATTTTCGAAGCGTCTAAAATATCATTGATAATCCGAAGAAGGCTTCGGCCGCTTCTCGAAATTATTCGTCCGTAGCGAATTGCTGTTTCATCAACCGAGTCATTAATGATTGATTCGCTGAAACTAATTACGGAATTGAGCGGCGTTCTGATTTCGTGGCTGACGCCGGCAAGGAATCTGTCTTTCATTTGATTGGCATAAACCGCTTCAGCTTTTGCGTCAAGAATTTCTCTTTCATATTCCATCCTTTTACGGCGGTAATAAATGAATATTCCCGCGCCGGACGCAGAGAGCAGAAAAATAAACAATCCAAGCAGGCTCAGCATATTGTTCTTGTGTATGGATTCGATCAGTTCCTTATTTTTTTTGTAAACCAGGCCCCTTCCTTCAAATATTTCCGTCGCGGTTTCAATATCCATTGTTAATATCTGTCTGTCAAATACATTGGTAAGTGAATCTGATACAAAACTCCAATATATCGCGCGGCTCATATTCCCCTTTTTTGTGGAGATATGGAAAAGAAGTTTTGAAAGTTCGGGCTTTATTTTTAGTATGTTGTTCTTTTCCGCGAGTTCCCAGGCCCTTGCAGCGTACTTGGCGGCGGGATTAACATCGTTTTTTTTTATGTAGTAGCCCGCGAGTTCCATATTGAAATATGATTCAAGGGTGTAGATACCATTGGCTCCGGCTAAATTTATTGCCATTTCTAAATACTTATCAAAGTTATTTTTATCTCCCATTTGTTCATACATTAGCGCCCGCTCATAATGATTCTCACTCTGTCTTTCAACGGAATGAAATGTGTTCACAAGTCTCAGGAGGCTGTCTGCCTCCATAAAATAAATCATTGCGCGCTTGTAATCTTTCTTCAAAGCCCTGATTCTTCCAAGGTAAACCCGGGAATGCCCGAGAGTGAAATAATCCCTTCCGTTATTAATTTTTTTTCTGAAATTGAGCGACTGTTCGTAACATATCTCGGCTGAGTCCAGATTGCCGCTTTTTTCATAATTTAATCCCAAATTGTTTAGCGCAAGCGACATACCAAAATCATCTTCGCCGCCGGTGAATCTCTCAATAGCCTCCCGATAATAGAACCCCGCGTTTTCATAAGACTTCAACCAGTAAAACATACTTCCGATCTCCGAAAGAATATGCCCCGTCTCTGTCTCAATCACTTTCCTGTCGTTCCCGGGCTCATTGTACCGTTCAGCGGCCAATGAATAACTTTCAAGATAATATTTAAGGGCGTCGATATACATCCCCCTGTTTCTCGCGAGGCTGGCTTTCAGAAAGTAATACTGGTTGAATATCTTTGAAGGGCCTTTTATTCTGCGGGCGATGGAGAACATAGAATCCATATATTTTTCCGCGGTAATAAAATCGTTGGCTATTCGTTCGTCCGCTTTTAACCTGTAAAATTCAAATCTGCCCTCGAGTGTGCCACTGCTCTGCGCCTGAAGTAAAGCCGCGGCAATAATGAAGAAGAAAAAAAAGGTCATCCTGGCTTCTGCCATATTTAATCGGACCTCAAAAAACCATTTGGTAACTGAACCAATGTATTTCCTCGCTTCGAGCTAAAATCAGGGAAAAATTACGATTAAAAAAAGTTTCCCATTTTGTACGTTTAATTGTATAGAAAGGGCGGTAACATTTACAGATGTTCCATTAATTGATTTGCAAAATAAATAGAAAAATGGCGAATAACAACCGGGCTCTTTCTCCCGGGGAAGGGACCGGTGCCTCTTTGGAATCATTCCATTATGTTGGTTTGGAATACCCGCCTTATTTACCCGGCCGTAGCAGGCGCTCTCAGGTAAAGAGATGATATTCGGCAAGTTCTGTACCGGTATAGCGGTAAGATTGTTCATTTTATCAATATGGCCTATCACACTGTTCCTGATGTCCGGCTCTACCCAGCCTGAAGTCAGATCTCCCCAAGATTTTATTAAGGTCAGGTTGTCGTTGATTATATGGGCGATAATTGAGTCATTTTTTTGCACCAGCGCAGAGAGATCAACAATTTTCTTCTGTTGTTTAGTCAAATCCTCAGGCCGCCCGGCTTATGAGCAAAGGATTTCCGGAGCAAATTCAAATAATTGTTTCTCCCATTTGTAAATAAGCAGGGGAGAGACTTTGCGGATTGAAAAGATAACTGATATTAGAATAATATTTGATCATTGGTTCTCTCTCTGGAAACGCCAAACCCGGAAGTAAAACAGCGCCAAACCCGGAAGTGAAATAGCGCCAAACCCGGAAGTAAAAACTTGCCAATTCGGGAAATAGCGGTATATTTGGAACGAAAGAAGAGCATTTTCGGATGAAGACAAAACATTATTTACCCAGATTATGCGATGGCGGTTTGCAATTATCTCTGCAATCCTCCGGAGCGGTACTAATTGAAGGCGCTAAATGGTGCGGTAAAACCAGTACCGCAGGCAATGCCTCAAAAAGCGTATTATATATGCAAGACCCCGACAATGCAGGCTCAAATCTTGCCCTGGCTGATACTAAACCATCCTTACTGCTCAGAGGTGAAACACCGCGATTGATAGATGAGTGGCAAATGGCCCCGGTTTTATGGGATGCAGTCCGTTTCGAAGTGGATAAAAGAGAAAAAACGGGCCAGTTTATTTTAACAGGCTCCGCCGTTCCCTTGGATAATGTAACTGCACATACGGGGACCGGTCGAATCTCTCGCTTAAGGATGCGCCCTATGAGCCTTTTTGAATCTATGGAATCGAATGGGACAGTATCCTTGCGCTCATTGTTTAATGGCGAACGGGATGTTGAATCCCGGTCGGATCTAAGTATTGAAGAAATCGCATTCGCACTGTGCCGGGGAGGCTGGCCGGCAAGTATCAAACTTCAGGGCGCTGCAGCATTACGAACGGCTGTTGATTACACAGAGGCTGTTATAAACTATGATGTGTCCCGTGTGGACGAGGTTGAAAAAAATCCGGACAGAGTCAGATTGTTGCTGCGGTCATTGGCGCGCAACATTGCAACTACGGCCTCTAATCAGACTATCAGAAAAGACATTGAAGCCACCGACATTACTATATCCGACAGAACGATAAGTTCGTATATAAATGCACTGCGCCGGATATTTTTGGTCGAAGATTTACCCGCCTGGTCGCCGTCATTGCGCTCAAGAACAGCCATTCGTACTTCTGAAAAAAAACATTTTGTTGATCCTTCTATAGCCACAGCGGTTCTGCGAACAAATCCTGAGGGTATTTTGCGGGACTTCCAATACTTCGGGTTTTTGTTTGAATCTTTGTGTGCCCGCGATCTAAGAGTGTATGCACAGGCAAACGACGGCGATGTATTTCATTACAGGGATAAAAGCGGTCTGGAGTCCGACCTGATCGTTCGCCTCCGGGATGGCAGGTGGGCTGCGATAGAAGTAAAACTGGGGGCAAAGCAAATTGAAGAAGCAGCCGGAAATCTCCTTGCCCTTAAAGCACGGATAGACGAACAAAAAATGGGGGAAGCTTCGTTTCTGATGATCATTACAGGCGGGCAATATGCGTATCGTCGCAATGATGGTGTTTTAGTGGTGCCGCTTGCTTGTCTGAGGGACTAAAAATAACAACTATTTTGTGCTGAAAAAAGTATTATAACACATATTGCAAACCGCGAGATGTGCGGGGCAAAAGCTTGTAATTGTTTCCGGCAAATGCGTTTTGGTTAAGCTCACAATAAAACTTTAGGATGCGCGTTTAAAATTGTGGGCTAATTTGAAATTTATTTGATGAATTGAAAACCAGTCCTTCGACAGGCTCAGGAACCAGTCCTTCGACAGGCTCAGGAACCATCACTTTGGTTAAGAAGATGATTTTGACGAAGTAAATAAATCTAAATATTATTTTCTTAAAGCCGGTTTCTGAGAAGGGACCGGCTTTTGCATATTATCGGGGTTAGAAAGATTATGAGGTTACTGCTAAGAAGAAACGAGGAGCAAGGTATTATTCATGGTCAAAAAAATAATGTTCTATGAAAGGAGTTCAGGAAACGTATATGCACTTTTAGAAGCCGGATACTGTTGATTACAGCTCAACATTGGGACAGATTTGTTTAATTAAATTCAGTGTTTCACATACTAAGGGGGCCAATAATGCAAATAAGTGCTTTGTTCGGTAATCAATTATTTATAATTTAACGCTAACCATAAAAAAGTTCACGGTTCGCTGGTAAGTTTTTTTATCTTCGGTTTTCAGGAACTATTCGATGTGGCGATATATGGCAGCCCGAATAGTTGATCATTCACCGGAAAATCCTATAAAGTATTACTCGTTTTATTAATGAAGTATTTTTACTTAAAGTCATTATTTATGGATGGAAATGAAAAGAAGTCCTATTGACCTGATAGACTTCGAGAAAGTGGATAGCCTGCTCGAAGGATTCAACAA
Organism: uncultured Ignavibacteriales bacterium; assembly: GCA_903843135.1. GTDB lineage: Bacteria > Bacteroidota > Ignavibacteria > Ignavibacteriales > Ignavibacteriaceae > JABWCL01. The sequence continues at coordinate 20,731 of CAIMOS010000249.1, forward strand.
AACGACAGGCTTCGTAACCGCAATTCTCGATCTTGATGGAAATATTCTTTCAAAATCCGGTTGGAGGAAAGTATGCACCCAATTTCATCGCGTTCATCCTGAAACCTCAAAAAAATGTACTGTAAGCGATACTATCCTTGCCAACAAAATGGCAAAAGGAGAAAAGTACCATTTTTATAAATGCCTCAATGGATTGGTTGATGTTGCCGTCCCAATTGTGATAAAAGGTGAACATGTAGCTAATCTCTTCTCAGGCCAGTTTTTTATGAAAGAGCCCGACCTGAATTTTTTCAAGAAGCAGGCAAAAAAATATGGGTTCAATCAAAAAAAATATCTTGAAGCTGTCCGGAAAGTACCTGTTGTACCCAGATCAAAAGTAAAACACGCCATGAATTTTCTCCTCGATATGACAAACTTCATAAATGAAATGACTGTTCAGAGGATGGAGCAGATTGAACTTATACAAGAGTTGAGTGAAAGTGAAGAAAAATTCAGAGTAATATTTGAAACCGCAAATGTTGGGAAATCAATAACCCTTCCGAACGGCGAAATTAATGTTAATCGGGCTTTTTGTGATATGCTGGGCTACTCGCCCGAGGAATTGAAAAATAAAAAATGGCAGGACTTAACGCCGGCGGATGAAATACCTGCTATTCAGAAAACTCTTGAGTCTTTGGTGAAAGGTATAAAAGACTCAGCCAGGTTCCAAAAAAGATATCTCTGCAAAAATAAATCAACCATCTGGGCGGACGTGGGTGTAAAAATACAACGTGATGAAAGCGGCAGTCCTCTTCATTTTATAACAACCATAGTTGATATCACCGAGCGCAAGAATGCTGAAGATAACCTGAGGCTATCGGAACAATTGTTCTCAAATGCTTTTCGCATCAGTCCCGTCGGGATGACTATAACCAGTGTTGATGACGGAAAGTTTACTGATGCAAATGATGCCTTTTGCAGGATGTTCGAATACGACCGGGATGAGATCATCGGGCATACGTCTACCGAGTTAAATCTGTGGACCGCAGAAGAACGGGAAAAGATAATCGAAGCGCAGATCAGAGCAGGAGGGTTGCGGAATTTTGAACTCAGTGTTCGGACAAAATCGGGCAGGATTGTAGTCGTGCTTTTTTCATCGAAGCCGATAGAGGTGGATTCTAAGCCGCATCATCTTACAATGATGATCGATATTACCGAGCGCAAGCAAGCAGAGAATGCGCTTCTGGAGAGTGAGAACTTTTTTATGGCGGTGATGGACAATCTGCCTATTGGTGTAGCTGTCAACTCGGTTGAACCCTCTGTGGTTTTTAATTACATGAATGATAACTTCCCCAAATTCTATCGGACGAGCAGGGAGAAACTGGCTGATCCGGATGCTTTTTGGGAGAGCGTTTATGAAGAACCGAACTTCAGGGAACAGATACGAAACAGAGTATTGGATGATGTGGCAAGCGGCGACAAGGAACGAATGATTTGGTCTGACATTCCTATCTCACGCCATGGCGAAGAGACGCGTTTCATTGCTGCCAGAAACGTTCCCGTACCGGGAAAACCGCTTATGATATCAACCGTTTGGGATGTTACCGAGCACAAACGATTGGAATTGGATCGGCAGAAGTTTTTCTTAATTGCGCAGAGCAGTAATGATTTCATCGGTATGTGTGACCTCGACATGCGACCGCTCTACGTCAATCCCGCCGGTCAACGCCTGGTTGGGTTACCCGATATGGACACTGCTTGCAGCATCAAGGTAGAAGACTACTTCTACCCGGAAGATCGGAAGTTTATAGCTGAGGAGTTCTTCCCGCGCGTATTGAGCGAAGGCCACGGCGATGTAGAAATCCGTTTGCAACATTTCCAGACAGGTGAACCGATCTGGATGAACTATTACCTTTTCAGTGTGCGGGATGCAAGTGGTGTTTTAGTCGGTTGGGCAACCGTAAGCCGCGACATAACCGAACGAAGGGAAACCGCAAACAAAATTATCGAATCGGAAAAGCGCTATCGTGCCCTTTTCGAAAACATGAACGCCGGTTTTGCGCTTTACGAAGTTGTGTTTAATGAGCACGGTAACCCCTTTGACCTTATTGTTGTTGCTGCGAATGAGGGTTTTGAAAAAACAACTGGTGTGAGATTGGAACATGCCATTGGCAAGCGCCTGACACAGATTATCCCGGGAATTGAAAATGACAAAGCGGGTTGGATAGTAAAATTTTCCCGGGTTGCTCTCAGCGGTGAAACAATTCAGTTTGAACAGGGATCAGAAGTTCTGGGGCGCTATTATTCAATTTCTGCTTTTCAGGCCGCTCCAAACCAGTGTGCCGTAACTTTTTTAGACATAACGCAGCGCAAACAGGCAGAGGAAGCCTTAAGAGAAAGCGAGATTCATTTTCGTACTCTGGCAAATTCAGGGCAGGCTCTTATCTGGACTTCGGGGACTGACAAGAAATGTGATTATTTCAACCAACCCTGGCTTGACTTTACGGGAAGGACGCTGGAACAGGAATTAGGAGATGGCTGGTTTGAAGATATCCATCCGGATGATCTGCAAAAATATATTGAAATCTATGAGAACGCATTTTATCCGCGCGACAGATTCAGTTGCGATTACCGAATTCGGCACGCGAGCGGCGATTACCGCTGGATTCAAAGTGTCGGTACCCCGCGTTACAACAGTAAAAATGAATTCATCGGATTTATCTGCCATAGCCTGGATATTACTGAGTTCAAAATGGCGGAAAAGAGGCTTGAGGAAAATATCTCTCTCGTCCGGATTGCCGCTGAAAAGGCGAAGCTGGGGGGATGGAATGTGGTTTTGAATGAAAACAGGTCTTACTGGTCGGACGGAGTTGCGTCAATACACGAAATGCCTCCCGGATACGCTCCCCTGGTTAGCGAAGGAATAAATTTTTACGCTCCTGAATGGCACGCAAAGATAACAAGTGTATTCACAAATTGTGCCGTAAATGGTGTTCCCTATGATGAAGAGATGGAAATAATTACATCAACAGGAAAACGGGTCTGGGTCAGAACCATCGGCGAAGCGGTACGGGATGAGGACGGAAAAATCTATAAGGTGCAGGGAGGATTTCAGGATATTTCAGAGAAAAAAAGGTCAGAGGCAAAAATCAGGGAGAAAGACCTTCAATTCAGAAAACTATCGGCCAATGTTCCCGATTTGATTTTCCAGTTTACCAGGAAACCGGATGGCTCATATTGTGTCCCGATTGCGTCCGAAGGTATCAGGAATATATTCGGCTGTTCCCCGGAGGATGTTCTCGATGATTTTACTCCTATTGCGAAGGTTCTTTATCCTGATGATGCTGCAAGAGTTGTCGAGGATATTGAATACTCTGCAAAACACTTAACTTATTTTACCTGCGAGTTCAGGGTTAAAATTCCGGGGAAGGAAATTCAATGGATATATTCAAGATCCAGCCCCGAAAAATTACCCGATGGCAGCATAACCTGGTATGGCTTTAATGTTGACATAACAGAACGCAAGCTGACAGAGGAGAAATTGAAGGAGAGTGAAAACCGCTTCAGAAAAATATTCGAAGCCGGCGCTACGGGAATGGTTACAGCAGGCAAAGATTTTAAGTTTTTATTAGTAAACCGTACTTTCTGCCGGATGAGCGGTTACAGCGAGGAAGAGTTGCGGCAACTTACGTTTGCCCAAATTACTTACCCCGATGACATTGCGAAAGATATTGATAACGTAAAAAAAATGCTCGCGGGCGAGGCGGATGTTTATAGAACGGAAAAAAGATACCTAAAAAAAGATAGGCAAATTTTCTGGGCACAACTTACCGTTTCGCCAATTTATGGTGTAAATAATCAATTTCTCTACTTTGTCGGAATTATTGTTGATATTACTGATCGCAAAAATGCCGAGGTGCTGCTTATTGAAAGTGAAGCGCGATACCGCAATATTATTGATACTGCGCCTGTTGGCATTGCGGTTTATCAAAACGGGAAAATAATTTTTATCAACAACGCCGGAATGAAAATTTTAGGCGCGCAAAGCGAGAAGGAATTGATCGGGAAGGAATTTTCTACAATAATTATTCCCGAAAACTCTGAAGAATCTATTGAACGGATTCAGCGTCTTCTTAACGGTGAATCGGGCCTTTATCCCGTGGAGGATAAGTATGTGCGGATTGACGGAAACCCTGTTGATGTGGAGGTAATGGCTACGTTACTTACTTATAGCAGCGAACATGCCATACAGATTATTTTAACAGATATTACTGAAAGAAAAAAGCTGCGGGGAGAATTGGAACTTTTAAATAACGCACTTGAATTAAAAGTGAAACAGCGGACATCGCAACTCGAGGCTTCCAATAAAGAACTTGAGGCATTCAGCTACTCGGTATCACATGATTTGCGCGCACCGCTAAGGCATATTAACGGATACGTAGAGTTGCTGGCTAACCGATTCAATGATTCCTTGCCTGAAAAAGGACGTCATTATTTAAGTACGATTTCAGAATCCGCGGCTCAAATGGGAATTCTGATTGATGAACTTCTTCAATATTCAAAAACCGGGCGCCAGCAATTAACACTTGAAACATTAGAAACTTCTTCTCTTGTGAATGAGGTCATCATAACCCTGCAAGCTGTAACAGGAAGCCGGAAAATAAAATGGATTGTAAGTGATTTGCCGAAAATAACCGGGGACCGCACAATGCTGCGGTTAGTATGGCTTAATTTAATTGACAATGCAGTTAAATTCACCAGAAAAATGGATGAAACAATTATCCAGATCGGCTTTAAAAATGAGGGAGAAAATATTATTTTTTACGTTAAGGATAATGGTGTTGGGTTTGATATGCAATACGCCGGTAAACTGTTCGGTGTTTTTCAGCGGTTGCATTCCCTTACGGACTTTGAAGGCACAGGCATCGGCCTGGCGAATGTGCACAGAATAATAACCAAGCACGGCGGAAATATCCGGGCTGAAAGCGCGGTTAACGAAGGCGCCACTTTTTATTTTTCTTTACCACAGAAACGGAGTTTGAAATTATGAAACTGAAAAAAATTTTATTAGTTGAGGACAATCCCAGAGATGTTGAACTTACACTTGAAGCATTGTCGGACAACAATCTGGCGAACAGCGTTTTTACAGTAAGAGACGGAGTAGAGGCGATGCGTTTTCTGCGATATGAGGAAGAATTCAAATCCAGAGAACTGGGAAACCCAGCCGTAATTTTACTGGATATTAAAATGCCGAGGATGAACGGTATAGAAGTTCTTGAAGCCATCAGAAGCGATGAAAAACTGAAGTCGATTCCGGTTGTAATGCTTACCTCATCACGCGAAGAACCGGATCTGAAGCGATGCTACGAACTGGGAGTAAATGCCTATGTGGTTAAGCCTGTTAATTTTACTGATTTCATTCATGCAGTTAAACATGTAGGCGTTTTTTGGGCGATATTAAATGAACTGCCTCCGAGGGAAACAACTAATGGTGAATGAGAAAAAAATGGATAATACCGGGCTTAAAGTCCTTTCGCTTGAAGATTCCGCGCGTGATTTCGAAATAATTTGTGAGCGTTTGGAAAGCGCCGGTTATAACCCTATTGCAAAGAGGGTTGAGAAAAAAGATGATTATGAATTTGAATTGCGGAACGGCGCCTATGATATCATTATATCCGACTTTCAGCTTCCCGGGTATAATGCCTTCGGATCGCTCAGCCTGAGAGCACAAATTTGTCCCGAAATTCCGTTTATTTGTTTCTCGGGGTCAATCGGCGAAGAGACTGCGATTGAGTTGCTGAAGTTGGGTGCTGAGGATTATGTGCTCAAAGACAGGCCGGACAGGCTCCCTTTCGCCGTAAAAAGAGCATTGGACGATGCAAAGGAAAAGGCAGCGCTTCGGGAATCACAACGTTCCCTTAAAGAGAGCGAAGAAAAATTCAGAAATATCTTTAATAACCACTCGGCGGTAAAACTGATCATCTCGCCAACCGATGGAAGTATCGTTGACGCTAATATTGCTGCTGCCAATTTTTACGGCTGGA
>CAIMOS010000250.1 GCA_903843135.1 uncultured Ignavibacteriales bacterium
AAATCCTTGAAGCATATCCCGTAGTTGCTTATTCAGATAATATGCCCGCGGCTTTTGCGTGGACTGGATTTTACAGCGCTTTCATCAAAGCCGGATTTGCCGAGATCGCCAGAGGATCCGCCGCGCGGCCTATAATGAGGTATTATTTAGATTAAAACTATGCGCACGTGCTGAAGAATTTCTCGCGGAGACGCAAAGTCGCGGTGTCACAATTCGGATATTAGAAAAAATATTCTTCGTAAAGCGGAAATAAGAACAAAGCTCCTCCCCTTGTTATTAAAGGCGATGCACTGAGCGATGTCGCAGTGCGAGGTTGGGAGCGGTTATAGAATCACAGATTTGGTACTGGCTCGATCAGCTTTTGGGCAATTTATTTTTAGATTAACTGAAGCTGAATTTTCCTCAGAAGCAGTTCGCGTTCAATTTTCCGGTTAATGTCGTCAATAACATCACCTATGATTTTATCAAATTTATCTTCCGGGAATCCAAGTTTGCGGGCAATAATTTTCAGGAAAACCATTTCACTGTCCATAATTTTACCGTCTGCGAGCATCATCAGGCACATATCCAGAAACTGAACCGCAATTTCCTGTTTTGTCTCCGGCACGCTGAACTTAATCTTGTCGGGATATTCCAGAATTTCTTCGAATTCATCCGCGCTCATTCCAATCTGCGTAGCGATTTTTATCAGCAAATCCTGTTCTGTTTTGTCAATTTGCCCGTCTGCAAGAGCGAGTGAAATGAGATTTACGATATGGCTTTTGCGTATTCTTGACTTTTCATTATCTAACCAGTTCATACAGGTTCCTATGGATTCTAAAAAACTATGATTGCTATATATTTAATATAAATAATTGCACAACCATTTTATAAGAGATTTTACTAAATCCTCCCCCAAACTGTCTCCAATCTCTTTTTCCTGACTCGCCCCGAGCCCCGCCGCAGGATCCCTGACACTGATACTGATATTTGAAATTTGATAATTGATAATTGATAATTGATAATTGATCATTGATTAAGCGTACGCCCTCGCCATCGCCTCCCTGCCGAGTGTATTAACCAGAGAATACTCTTCTTCAAAGAAGATCTTCTCATCATCGCCGTAGAAGTTGTGTTCAACGCTGTCATTCATTTTCGCCGCGTTCATAGCTGCCGAAGAAACCGGTTCCAGTTTATTAACGATGATATTATGGCCGTTTTCCATATCAACTTTCCCCTCTATTATATACGGCCCCATAGACATTGTCTCCTCCGCATACATACTGTATGCCCTGGGAAAGAGGACCGCTTCGAAAGTCCCCGTAAGGTCTTCGAGCGAAAGGAATTTCATTATATCCCCTTTCTTTGTCTTGATCCTCTTGGAAGTCATATACCACCCGATCATCTTTATCGTGCGGTTATTGAAGCGGTGCATCGCTGAAGCCGGAATAATATCCGGCGCGGAAATATATTCATCAAAAAACTCAAGCGGGTGCCTTGTTGCGGGATAGCCGAGAAGTTCCATTTCTATTATAAGGCGTTCGGCGGGACTGTAATCGCGCTCAGTTACAATTGTCCTCTCCAGTTCAAATGAATCCGAAGCGAAAAGATCATTCTGCAGGCTGTCAAGCAGCCGGCGGTTGTGCAGGTAAACATCAAGCAGGCGCAGCATTGTCGGACGCGTCTGCTTAAAGCAGTCCATTGCGCCGGCTTTAATAAGCAGTGCTGTTTCCTGCGGGCCCGGATGGAGCCGCACAATAAAATCCGCGAGCGAAACATAGCGCCCGTTCTTTTCCCGTTCTGCTATTACGCGCTCCGTATAGTTCGCGCTTATCTGCTTTATTGCCATCAGCCCGATACGGACAGTGTCATCTTCGTTGGTGTATTCATAATCACTGCGGTTAATGCACGGCAGCGCGACCTTAAGCCCCAGCCGTTTGCATTCTTGTATATACACAGCTGCCGAATAGTAGCCGCCGCCGTTACTCAGCACGGAGGACATAAACTCGGCGGGATAGTGCGCTTTGAGGTAAGCCACCTGGTACGAAAGGAGCGCGTATGAAGCGCTGTGCGCCTTGCAGAACGCGTAACCCGCGAACGAACTTACCTGCCTCCATAGTTCCGCCACAACATCCGGTTTCAGCCCTCTCTTCAGCCCCACTTCGCGGAACCGCCCCTGCAGTTTGCTCATCGCGTCGCGCGAGCGCATCTTGCCGCTCATAGCGCGGCGGAGAAGATCGGCTTCCTCCAGGCTCAGCCCGATGATGTGGTGCGCCACTCTCAGAACATCCTCCTGGTAGATCATCAGCCCGTATGTCCTGCCGAGGTACTTCTTCATTTCCGGCACGAGGAACTTCCGCCGCGAGGGGTCTTTATGGCGGAGAATGAATTCCTGCATCATTCCGCTCTCCGCGACGCCGGGCCTTATTATGGAACTTGCCGCCGTAAGCATTTCAAACGTATCCACGGAAAGCCGGCGCAGCAGCGAACGCATCCCCGGCGACTCGATATAAAAGCACCCTATTGTTCTCCCCTCCCTTATCAGGCTCACTGTCGGCGCGTCGTTGAAGAGCATTTCATAATCATATATGTCAAAATCCACACCGCTCCCTTTACGCGGAATCGGTTCGTAGATTTTGGTCAGGCTCAGGTCCCTGCCGCGGTCATTAGGCAGAACGTAAGTCGAAAGGTCTAAATATGCTGAATTACTTTTTGGCGCTTGCATAATATATAGTGAACATTTGTTCACTATTATAACAAATCCGGCATTCAAAGTCAATACCTCCGTAATGCGACTTTTTTCGGTTGCATCCAGCGGAGGCGCCGGATAAAAGCTTACGCTGGGGATGCAGAAGGGGCCGGTATTTCTCTAATAACTCATACTGTCAAGTTTAACTTTTCCGCGGAAGACCCAATATATGCTTATTGTATATGCAAGTACGAACGGTATGCCGATGACCGCCATACGCAGCATAATCCCAAGGGTTTTCTGCGAAGACGCGGAGTTATATATATTAAGGCTGTATGCGGGATCAATGTTTGATATTACAAAGTTGGGGAAGATCCCGATGGCAAAAAGCGCCATCAGCGCCGCAATGCTGGCGGAAGAAGAGAGGAACGCCATAAATTCTTTGCCGCGGTGCAGTTCGCGCGGAATATTGGCCACTGCAAGCATATTCAGAAGAGCGACAAGAAACAGTGCCGGATAATCCTTGAACGGCTGCGCCATATGGGGGAAATAAACAAGAGTCGCCATTGTGGTCGAGACATAACTCACAACAAAAAAGATGACTGTATTGTTTACCCTGCTCCTCACTAACTGCTGAAGCTCTCCTTCGGTCTTAAGAACGAGGTAAATCGATCCGTGCATCATAAAAAGAGCAACTGTCGTAATTCCGACGAGCAGAGCGTATGGATTAAAGAGCGAGAGGAAGCTGATCCGTATTTCCCGGTCCGCGCCTACAGGAAGTCCCTGTATAACATTACCGATCGCGATTCCCATAATGAGTGATATTAATATGCTTGAACAGGAGAATAGCACGTCCCAGGTCCGTCTCCACCTGTGTGATTCTCTTTTTGAACGGAACTCAATAGCAACAGCCCTGAAGATCAGAACAAAAAGTAAAAGCATAAACGCGGTGTAAAATCCGGAAAAAACGGATGCGTAAACTACCGGGAACGCCGCAAAAAGAGCCCCTCCGCCGGTCACTAACCATACTTCATTCCCGTCCCACACCGGGCCAATCGCATTCAGAGATATCCTCCTGTGTTCATTTGACTTATTAAAAAGATGAACAGCCCCGACACCAAGATCAAAGCCGTCAAGGACAGCGTAACCGGCGAGCAGAACGCCGATCAAAACAAACCAGATTATATTAAGTGTAAGTCCTGCGTCCATTTTATCTCCTTATGCTCTTGCGGTTAAATCTGAAGAAACGATGTGATCACTTCCGTCCGGGCCGTGCTTTATTTTCTGGTCAAGCAGGAACAGAAACAGGATAAATAACAACAAATAAATTATGCTGAAAAGAACCAATGAAAATAATATTTGCCCGGCCTCAACACTCTTTGATAATCCATCAGAGGTGCGGAGAAGTCCGTACACTATCCAGGGCTGTCTTCCAACCTCGGCTGAGAACCAGCCTAACTGATTTGCCATTTGCGGTAAAAGTACCGCGACAACCATCAGTTTAAGATACCACGCAGCCGTAAACAGCTTCTTCCTCCACAAAAGGAAAACGCCGAGCAGCGTCAAACCTATTAATCCGAATCCTATCGCAACCATCAGGTGATATGTCTGAAATACAAAATTCACCGGAGGTATCTCATCCTTAGCAAATGAATTTAGGCCGCGCAAAGGAGTATTAAAATCACCGTAAACCAGGTAGCTCAATAGTCCGGGCACCTTAATTCCGAAATTAACATTCCGGTTCTGTTCATCAACCCATCCGAAAAGATATAGGTCGCCGGCAGCGGAAGAATCGTAATGTGCTTCATAGGCTGCCAGCTTCGCCGGCTGATTAACGGCGACGCCCGCAGCGCTGCTGTGCCCGGTAAATAGCTGAAAGAGCGAAGCAAACAGCGCCACACCAAGTCCGGTCTTAAACGATGACGCTGCGATTTCCTCGTGCCGTTTTTTAAGAAGGTAATATGCGGATACACTCATCACCAGGAATGAACCGGCAAGCCAGGCCCCGGATAAAGTATGACTCAGCCTGTCTATTGAGGACGGATTGAAAACCATAGCCCAAAAATCTGTAATCTCGGCTCTGGCCCTAAGTCCCTCTCCAACTATATGATAACCGGCAGGCGTCTGCTGCCAGGAATTGGCGACTACGATCCAAACAGCGCTTAGCATTGATCCTAATGATACCATTATTGTTGAAAAGAAATGCATTGCAGGTTTTACTTTGTTCCATCCGAAAAGGAGTATCGCGAGGAAGCCCGATTCCAGGAAAAATGCAAATATCCCTTCCGCCGCCAGAGCGCTTCCGAACACATCACCGACATACCGGGAATACGCCGCCCAGTTCGTTCCGAACTCGAACTCCATCACAATACCGGTCGCAACGCCGATGGAAAATGTCAGCGCGAATATTTTAACCCAGAACTTTGTCATTCTCTCATACATCTTATTTTTTGTTCTGATGTAATTGAACTCCATAATAACAAGGATAACTCCTAATCCGATGCTGAGAGGGGGATAGATATAGTGAAAGGCTATAGTGAAGGCGAATTGAATTCTTGCGAGAAGTTCGGTATCCATAAGGATTAATTCTGCTGATATTGATAAATAAATACTACCTCAAAATTAAATATTTTTTATTCACCTGATACCGGACCCGTCCGGTTTTTGGATAATATTTTTAAACCTGCCGCACTGATTATTTCAGCTCAAATAATTTAGAAGTTTGTACTATCGGAGCATAACTTATATTTCCGCACAAAATACAGCGGCATTAATATGGCAAACGGTTTCGCTTTGCATAGAAAGATTTGACCCCATTAACGGTATATTAGATCCGCTTAAATACTCTTACAAGAAACTGCATCATAAATTTACAAATTTGGATTTTCGCCGGATGGAATATAAATTAACGGAGATGGGCAGCAATGAGTAAGAATCATACAAATTTAGATATAATTTCTCTCTTCTGCACGATTTTATTTCATTTCTTGTATGATTTATATCTTCTCTTATTCCGCTGTTCTGATTAAGTTTCGTTAACTAACAGTGAATATAATTCTAAAGAACCGAAGAATGACTTCTGCCCAGAGAGAAATAACCGGACGGACCGGTAAAAAGCGTGATGAGAGATTAAGTGATAACCTGCTCGACAGTCTTTCTAAAGTTATGCACCACTGGTCCCTTCTCCCCTCGGGAGTGTTCCAGTTATCCCCCGCCGGTAATTTGATTTTCGTAAATGAAGAATGGTACGGACTTTCCGGGATCGAACCTGAAAAATGCCTTAATAAAAAATGGTATGAACTTTTCATCCCCGCTGACCGGATTTTAATAAAAAGGGAATGGACGAAATCACGGAAGCAACGTAAACCGTTTCTTTTCGAAGCCCGTTTTGACGGAACACATAATAACTGGATTTCCGGTAAGGTTGTTCCGGTGACCGAAATACAAAATGTAACCGGGTTCATCGGAAGTATTCACCCGCTGTTCGGCAGCGGAAATGTTCATTCAAACAGAGAAAGTTCGGCATCATTCCATCCTGCCGTAAATACTGTTAAAGAAATCTCGGAGCTGCGTGAGCAGGAAAAACAACAAAGAATCTTCATAGCCGGGCTTGAGGCACAGCTTGAATATAAAGAAAAACTCTTCTCAGTGCTCACACACGAAATAAAAAATCAGTTTTTCGGAATAACCGGCCTCTCTGAGTTACTGCATACTGAAATGTCAAGGTTTAGCAGTGATGAAATTAAAAGGCTTGCGGCAAAAATATTTGAAAATTCAACGGAAGTAAATCACGTCTTAAGTAATCTTCTTGAATTACACCGGCTTGAGTCCGGGAAAATACAATTCTCCGGGACCAAAGTTTATATTAAGGAGCAT
>CAIMOS010000251.1 GCA_903843135.1 uncultured Ignavibacteriales bacterium
AGCTATGAATTCTTCGATGACAAATTGACCTATAGGCACTAAGCCTACTGAGCCAGAGTTCGACATCATTAGTTCAGCTATAATACCGAGATTTCCACGACTTGTTTGGCCTTCAATAAGTACAAGTACTTGCTCAACGCCATTTTCTCGTGCATCTTCAAGAATAGAGATTATTTCAGCCCTATAATTTCTGATGTCATTCGGTAATACAATTGCTGCATCCTGAATAATTTGTCTGTTTTCCATTTTCAGTTTCCTGATTATGGTTGCATATACGTGCCACTGGCTCCGCATATGTGGCGACAGTCATCCTGCCGCTAACACCCTCTTTTTGAGGAGTAGGGGGCTGAATCCAGTTAATTATGGGTAGAAACAGCATTGCTAAATTAACTGATTCGAAATAAAAATGCAATTAATAAATTATAGGTTTGGTGAAGTCTGTACGAAAGAAAACTCGCCTTAAGGTAAGACTTAATAGTGGTCAAAAATCTTTTAGAACGCGCTTCCGAGCTTTATTAACCGAAATTTCAAAATAGAGTAGTCAAAATCAATGCAATCGAAAAAATGGATGGAGTTAGATCCACCCAAATCTCGTTTTCAGGATTTGGGTCCCATACCCCACCCCCGCCAAGAGGACCCTAGTTGATACTTAAAAAGCAGGGGTACCTTCATTTTCAGGCACCCCCGTATGCTTCCAATTATAATTTTTTGTTGGGGAAATTTTAACCGGCTTCTTTAAGCATCAACTGTTTTACAGCCCAAACAACTTACTCACCTTCAACTGATAAGCCGCCCGCATACGCTGATCTATTTTGTGCGAAATGTACCAGGTAAGATAGTTATACAATATCCATTGTGATTCAGGCGTGGGTTGTTCCTCAATGTATTTTACGATGGATTTACCCAATTGTTTCTCGACTGATTCCTGCAGTGTTTTGCTTACTCCGATATTCTGGAGTATATCAATTCGTTCCTTAATTACCGGTAGCTGGTCATACGTCTGCCGTACCTGCTCAACGAGATTATCGAGTCGTACTCCGCTTGTGTGTTTACGGTAGTACTTCCCGAGTACCTTGCCAAACACCATCCCGTTCGAGCATATTCCACGGATCGCGCCCCAAAACATCCGGATTCCTTCGCTGCCATCGTAACTGTTGTGGAGGAAGAGTGAAAGCGCAATATCAGATTTCCCATCATTGAAAGTCAGGTCAGGGAATGTCACCTGCAGGCGCATGCGGTGGTCTTCAACATAACTGTGGCTTGGGTCTATTATCCACTTTGAGTCCATGTTATGGAGCTGCTCCATTAGCGGTTTGATTATCTCAGAGTTGGGCACAAGCTCATAGGTATCGTTCATAACACTTATGAGCCGTCCGTTATCAGCGCGAGTGATTGCTTTGTATTCTGGGGTGCACAGTGTCGTGACGTCGTCTGTTTCAAAAAATACTCTGCTCTCCTTTACAGGAAAGAAATAGCTTGAGAGGCGTTCTTCAACATCAGTATTCATTTTTTTTCTCCGTTAAATTCCGATACCGTTTGTTTTAGTTCTGCTGATGAATAGGGTGATTGCGCATCTGTCAACATCGACCATTTTGAGAATTTCCTGTATCCTCAGTGCGTCCTGGTAACTCGCCATCATAGCTGTAAAATAGTTATCTGTGGAGGGAGAAACTGTATCACCTGGTGATATTTTTTGATTAGCCTCCGTGTCAACAGCCTTCACATCATACCGCGTGATGATCTTGTTTGCTTTCTGCTCGACGGTCTTAACTATGACTACTTTACTCCCTTTTTTGAAGTTCTTCAATTGCTCGTGAACCTCCTTTGCCGCAAAGAGAGAATAACTTGTAATCTCGTCGCCGTTCCTTACGCTGTAGAGGTAATATTCACCGAATGAGGATTTCCCTATCTGCGGCTGATCATAAAGTAGCTCAATCGTCACGGGTTCGTTAAGCGGAATTTCTAATTTCCTGCGCTCCATCTTCTTCTTCCTTTCCTTTTAGTTTGTAAGTAAATAATTCCTTTCCCTCCGTGACTGTCACTCCCGGAGGAGTGTTTAAGTGTGACTTCAGGTATGCTTTGATTTTATTCAGATCAGGTTTGTAATGCTCCGGCACGACGGTAATCATCTCTGGCCTGGCATTCTGTAGGAACAGATCAAGGTCAGTTATCTCCACCTTATCAGGCTTTTTATGGAATTTTAGTACGCCGTTGGGGAGGTCAATGGTTTTAGTTCCTCTCTGAATGGTAAAAGCCTCAAGCCTTTTCTCAAGCCAGTTTACTCTTTCCTGAAGCAAAGTATTTTTTTTAAGCGCCCACTCTTTGATAATATTAATCTCTTTTTCAGACTGCAAGAAGTTTTTCGCAATCTGTTCCTGAAGTGTCCTTATCTGGATCAGCAGAAGGTCGTGGTACCCCTCCGTCTGTTCCTCTTCCTTTATCTCTGCTTCAATTAATAACTCCTCGATAAAGCTCATTTGTCATCCTCCTGGGAAAATGCTATCAGGAGGACAGTTTCGATCTCAAGTACAAGAATCAGCCAGTTCATAACTTATCCTCCTTCGGCAGGACCTCCTGCCTGATTATCTTGATCGTTTTGTGAAGTATCTTCACTACTATTTTTATTATATCCGGGCTG
>CAIMOS010000252.1 GCA_903843135.1 uncultured Ignavibacteriales bacterium
ATTAAAATTTTTAAATAAAAAATGTCAACTTTAACCTCAATCAATAATGTCAATCTAACAGCCGTCCTCACCGTATTTCAGGACAGGCTGAAGGGATTGTTGGGTGATAGAATCAAGGAAATAGTTCTTTATGGTTCTTACGCCCGGGGGGAACAAAATTCAGAATCCGATGTTGATATTCTATTGATTACTGCTAATAAACTGGACTCTTCTGAAAAATCCCGGCTGGCCGGAATTGAGAATGAAATTCTGATAAATTACGGTATTTATATTTCCGTAATACCCGAGACCAAAGAATTTTTTAACCGGTATTCCTGGATACCTTTTTATCAGAATGTTCATAAAGACGGGATTCGACTGTATGGATGAGAATACCGTTGCGCTTGTGAAATACAGGCTTGCAAAAGCAAAAGATGAATTAGAACTCGCGGAATTGTGTATTCAGCACAAAAAAATTTTCTAAATCGCTTAATTGTTCATACTATGCGATTTTTCACGCCGCAAGAGTTATGCTGGCATTGGAAAAGAAAGATTTTAAAAAGCATTCAGCTGTAATCTCATATTTTATCGCAAATTATATTAAAACCAACCTCTTTGAGCCTGAACTCGGGGAAATCATTAAATATGCTGAAACAGACCGGAATAAAAGTGATTACCAGGATTTTTTTGCAGTATCCAGAGAAGAAGCTGAGGAACAAAAAGTAAAGGCACAAAAATTTTATAAAAGTGTGGAAGATTTTCTGGAAACTAAATATTATTTCTAATTAGGAAGTGTAAAGTTAACTGTGTAAATGAAAATACCAGCGGGTACTTTGGAGCGGAACGATCCGGAGCGCAGCGAATGATTAGAAAACTATTGCCCGTGACATAAAAACTTTTTACTATGCTTCTGCTGAAGAAGTCCCCCTTGAGAATCTCTCTTCTGGCATTGAGATCCTGGAGAACTCACTGGTCTTATCTCTTCGTTTTTATTTAAGTATCCCCAAGAAATCAGAACTATTATTTATTCGACCGGTGCTGCTGAATCTTTGCATCTTCAATTTTAAAAAGTTACTAAATCAAAATCTATTTTCCTCAAATGATGATGCTCAAAAAAATTCTTTTCAATTTATTTATAGTTGTCCAAAACAGATTTTTGAGTATCGAGACAGACTTCCGCAATAAAATCTGTGAATTTATACAGGTCACCTTTGTCTGCTTCGGCCAATGCATCGATGTATTGCCTGCGGTTTTCATTTTTGATGATTGCCGGGGGGAACCCTTTTTTTATTAAAAGAAGGTTCATTAGAATCCGCGCTCCCCTGCCGTTTCCATCGTCAAAGGGATGTATCCGGACCATATTATAATGTGCAAGTGAGGCTACTAATACCGGATGCTGCTTATTAATGTTTTCGGTTATCCAATTGCACAAAGTTTCCATCTCCGGGGCCACCTGAGTTGGCTCTGCATATTTATGAATCGTCCCGTCGGATTGCAATACGTGATTTGGTAATAATTTGTACTCTCCCGGAGTAGCTTTTTTCTCCGTTTTATTTCCGTATCTGTCTATCGCCGGAGTTGATTTAATCCCGGACAGTAAAAAGGCATTGAACTCCTTTATCAGCGATGTGGAAATTTCTCTATTGTTTTTAATAACGTCATAAAGAAACTCAATCGCTTCACTATGGTTTTTTGCATCAATAAAGTCCTTGAACGGTTTCCCCTCCACGGTCAGGCCGTTTTTCAGGAAGAACATTGTTTCCCCCTGAGTCAATGAACTGCCCTCGATGGCGTTAGAATTATAGGTCCATTCAATGAGGAGCTTTTCTTCAATGGTCTTCCAGAGATCACCTTCTATTGATTTTTTGGTGTTAATTTCTTCTCTCAATTTGTCAGAAAGCGCTAATTTATTTTCAAGGGCTAAATCAGCCTTTAGTTGATAATTCTTCTCGACATTACTCATACTTTCGCCGTTTTTATCGTCCTTAATAAATTTGAATTTATAATACTTTGCTTAGCAGAACCTTTATTGAATATTCTATCAAAATATAAGGATTTATATGTTTTTTACAGCATTACAGTCTGCAGAGTAAAACCAAAAGGAAATTGAGCCGGAGTGTAATAATGATGTTGACTTGCTCCGGGCACAGAAAAGAGGCACGATGGGCGGTTCTTGAGCAAACCGATGCTTAATAAAACTAAAGAACTGATATCAAATTAAACTACGGGAAATTATAACCTACTAAGAAATTTCAATCTCATATTTATTAAGCAATCCAATCACACCCGCCGAGGAAAACTTCGCTTTCTTAATCCTGTTCGCCTCAGGATCGAGGGTGTAATTGTATGATGTTCTGAAATCAGCTTTTTCGAGATTTGTTTTCTGAAACAGGGTGCGGGAAAGATCGCAGTTGCTGAAGACTGAACCGCTCAGGTCGCATTCGGTGAAATCGACCTCGTGAAGTTTGGAACCGGTGAAGGATGTCTTCTTAAGTTTGGTCCGGAAAAAAGAGGAGTGGTTCAGGATACAATCCCGGAATTCAACGGCGAGCCCGAACTCGTGACAGTTATCAAATCTCAATCCGGTAAGTTTGCAGTTCTGAAATTTGACGTCACGCAGTCCGGTGTTGTTCAGCTTAACAAGGCTGATGTTGCAGCCATCGAATGTACAGTCAATAAAATTAGTATCACTTAGATTGGAATTCGAAAAATCGCAGTTATTAAATTTGCAGCATTCGTAATCGCCCTTAGGAAGGGGAGTAACCGTATAGTCGGCTTTGCTGAAAACCTTGTCCGCGATATATTCCTGTTCCATCGGCGGTTAATTACTCTCCGCCGTCATAATTAAGCACGAAGCCAAGCCAGCGCTCGATCTCATCTATGCTCATACCTTTGCGGCGGTGGTAATCGACAATCTGGTCCTTCGCGAGTTTCCCGACCGTGAAATACTTTGCGTCAGGATGAGCATAATAGATGCCGCACACAGAAGCAGCAGGATACATCGCAAGGCTTTCTGTAAGGCTTATTCCCGTATTCTCTTTGACTTTCAACAGATCAAACAGGATCCATTTTTCAGTGTGATCAGGGCAGGCGGAATAACCGGGAGCCGGGCGAATGCCGGTGTATTCTTCTTTTATTAAAGCTTCATTGCTGAAATTCTCATCCGATGCATATCCCCAGAATTCTTTTCTCACTCTCTCGTGCAGATGTTCGGCGAAGGCTTCCGCGAAGCGGTCGGCAAGGGCTTTGAGCATTATGGAGGAGTAATCATCGTGGTCTTTTTCGTAAGCCTCTGCGAGAGGTTCTATATTCAATCCGGCTGTGACGGCGAACGCACCGATGTAATCAGCAACGCCTGATTCTTTAGGAGCAATAAAATCCGCGAGCGCGTAGTTTGGCTGTCCCTCAACTTTATCCGACTGCTGGCGCAGTGTGTGGAATTCAGTTAATACGCTTTTGCGACTATCGTCCGTATAAATTTCGATGTCATCATAATGCACGCTGTTTGCGGGAAAGAGTCCGTATACTCCGCTTGCCTTAAGTTTGTTTTCGCTTATGAGTTTGTCAAGCATAGCGTTCGCGTCATCATAGAGCCGTTTGGCTTCCTGGCCGTATTTAGGATCGTCAAATATTTTCGGGAATTTACCTTTAAGTTCCCACGTCATAAAAAACGGAGTCCAGTCGATATATTCCCTGAGTTTTTCAAGTGGATAATCTTTTAGTGTGTGAACTCCTAATTGATTAGGCTTCTTTATTTTTGCTTTTGTCCAGTCCGCGGTGAAGCGGTTTTTACGCGCCTCTTCGATCGGGATAAACTTCTTATTCTCGGTTTTCCTTTTGTGATCCTCGCGGATCTTTTCATATTCCTCGTTTACTGATTTTACAAAACCCGGTTTCAGGTTTTTGTTTATCAGGCTGCCGGCTACCGGCACACTGCGCGATGCATCCAGAACGTGAACAACAGGCTGACTGTAATTCTGCGCAATCTTAACTGCCGTGTGTATGCGCGAGGTTGTTGCTCCGCCGATGAGGAGCGGCATCTTCAGTCCGTTTCTTTCCATCTCGCGGGCAACGTGGCACATCTCGTCTAATGATGGTGTGATGAGTCCGCTCAATCCTATAATATCAACTTTTTCTTCAATCGCAGTCTGAATTATTTTTTCGGCCGGGACCATAACACCGATATCGATAACTTTATAATTATTACAACCGAGAACAACTCCGACGATATTTTTTCCGATATCGTGGACGTCGCCTTTTACGGTTGCCAGAAGAATTTTACCCGCATCACTCGCGGCTTTGGCGGCTTCGATATAGGGGATCAGATAAGCCACGGATTTTTTCATCACGCGGGCGCTTTTTACCACTTGCGGCAGGAACATTTTTCCGGCGCCGAACAGGTCACCGACAACATTCATTGCGGACATCAGCGGACCCTCTATAACTTCAAGCGGGGAAGCATATCTCTGCCGTGCTTCTTCCGTATCGGCGTCAATATGATCGACAATTCCTTTTATCAGCGCGTGCTTTAATCTCTCCTCTACCGGCAACGAACGCCATTCGTCCGCAACTACTTCCGCCTTTGCCTTGCCTTTGACATTTTCAGCGAATGCAACCAGCCGTTCAGTCGAATCAGCGCGGCGGTTAAGAAGCACGTCTTCAACAAGTTCTCTCAGTTCCGGGTCAATCTCCTCATATACCGCAAGCTGCCCCGCGTTAACAATACCCATATCAAGGCCCGCTTTGATCGCGTGATATAAAAATGCGGAGTGCATTGCTTCGCGCACAACATCATTACCTCTGAACGAGAAAGAGATATTACTTATGCCTCCGCTGACTTTTGCGTGAGGAAGATTTGCCTTGATCCATCGCGCGGCTTCTATAAAATCAACCGCGTAGTTGTTGTGCTCCTCAATCCCGGTGGCGACCGTCAGGACGTTCGGGTCGAAAATTATGTCCTGCGGAGGAAAGCCGACCTTCTCAGTCAGAATTTTATATGCGCGCGCGCAGACTTCAGTCTTGCGCTTTAATGAGTCTGCCTGTCCCGATTCATCAAAAGCCATTACGATAACCGCCGCGCCGAATTTCAATATCTCGGTTGCGTGCACGATAAATTTCTCCTCGCCTTCCTTAAGGCTGATGGAGTTAACGATCCCTTTACCCTGCAGGCATTTCATTCCTGCAAGCAGCACCGACCATTTTGATGAATCGAGCATAACCGGAACTTTAGCGATATCAGGCTCGGAAGTGATCAGATTAAGGAAGCGCGTCATCGCGGCTTCGGAGTCAAGCATTCCTTCATCCATATTAATGTCGATAACCTGCGCGCCGTTTTCGACCTGATCCTTCGCGATGCTCAGCGCCTCTTCATAATTGCCGGTCGTGATGAGCCGCGCAAATTTTTTCGAACCGGTTACATTTGTTCTTTCGCCGATGTTAACGAAGTTTGTTTCCGGCCTTATCACAAGAGGTTCGAGTCCGCTCAGTTTTAAATAATTATTTATTTCGGGTATCTGTCTTGGCTTAAGGCCCTTAACAATCTCCGCGATTTTATTTATATGAGGGGGAGTAGTGCCGCAGCATCCTCCGACTATGTTTATAAATCCTGAATCAGCGAAATCTTTTATCAGGAGCGACATTTCATCCGGTGTCTGGTCGTAGCCGCCGAAAGCATTCGGAAGCCCCGCATTCGGATAAACGCTGACAAAGAAAGGCGCGAGTTTGGATAGTTCTTCAAGGAACGGCCTCATCTGTTTTGCGCCGAGGGAACAGTTCAGACCGACTGAAACAAGGTTTTTAACATTAGCGACGGAAATGAGAAACGCTTCGGTGGTTTGTCCCGAGAGAGTTCTTCCGCTCATATCGACGATAGTTCCGGAGATCATTACAGGAATGTTCTTGCCGGTTTCTGTCAGTACTGTAGATACCGCGTATGCTGCCGCCTTGGCGTTAAGGGTATCGAAGATCGTTTCGATCAGGAGTATATCGGCGCCGCCGTCAAGAAGGCCTTTTGCCTGTTCGTGGTAATATTTTACGAGGTCATCAAATGTAATTGCGCGGTAACCGGGATCGTTAACGTCAGGGGAGAGGGAAGCGGTTTTGTTCGTCGGTCCAAGCGCGCCCGCAACAAAACGGGGTTTGTTTGTTTTATCACCGGTGAACTCATTGATTGCCTCTTTCGCGATCTTAGCTGACTGATAATTCAATTCATACGCGAGTGACTCAAGGTGATAATCAGCCTGTGCCACCGCGGTAGAACTGAAAGTATTTGTCTCGATTAAATCCGCACCCGCCGTAAGGTAAGCGGTGTGGATTTCTTTAATAACATCAGGGCGCGTGATGCTTAAAAGGTCGTTGTTACCTTTCAGATCATAGGGATGGTCCTTAAACCGTTCGCCGCGGAAATCGCTCTCCTGCAGTTTATAGCGCTGGATCATAGTGCCCATTGCGCCGTCAATGACTAGGATCCGTTCTCTGAGTAATTTTTCTAAAATTGTTTTCATCTGTTGCTCTGATGTATAGTTTATGTAACACGGTCCCGGGTTTGCCGGAGTGCACGGATTTATTCTTCAAGCCGGATGCACATTAATTTGAACGAACTGCAAATATAATTAAATTGAAGTCCAGAATAAATTCACTTTTGCATAAAGGTACGAGATGATAATAGTAACAGGCGGCGCGGGATTTATCGGCAGCGCGATAGTGTGGCGCCTCAACCAGTTAGGGAAGAATGATATAATAATCGTCGATGAACTCGGCAAGGATGAGAAGTGGAAAAATCTCGTCAGTCTGGATTACATAGATTTCCAGAACAAATGGGATTTTATCGATAAGATTGAAAAGAACGCGATCAATTACAAAATCGAAGCCATTATACATATGGGCGCGAACTCCTCCACTACCGAAAAAGACGCGGACCACCTGATCTCAAACAATTATGAATACACCAAGAAGCTCGCTTCCTACGCGGTCAAGAACAGCATAAGATTTATTTATGCTTCCTCCGCGGCAACATACGGCGACGGGGCGCTTGGGTTTAATGATAACAACGATGAAGGCCTGAAACTTAAACCGCTGAATATGTACGGCTACTCGAAAAATTTATTTGATATCCGCGCGTATAAAAAAGGGGTCCTTGACAAGATCGTCGGCATAAAGTACTTTAATGTGTTCGGCCCGAATGAGGGGCACAAAGGCGATATGCGCTCTGTCGTTCATAAGGCATTTGAGCAGATCCGGGACCACGGATATGTTAAGTTGTTTAAGTCCGCGAATCCCGAATATAAGGACGGCGAACAGATGCGCGACTTCGTCTACGTGAAAGACGCCGTTGAGATGACGCTATTCTTTCTGGGCCATCCGAATATCAACGGGCTTTTTAATGTGGGATCCGGCCAGGCAAGGTCCTGGAATGATCTTGTAACCGCGCTGTTCGTGGCCCTGGATAAACCGGTGAATATCCAGTATATCGATATGCCCGGTCACCTGAAAGAAAAATATCAATACTTTACTCAGGCTGATATGACGAAGATAAGAAACGCCGGGTATAACAAACGGCAGTTCACTCTCGAAGAAGCGATCGCGGATTATGTGAGGAATTATCTTGTAAAGGGATATTACCTGGGAGAGCAGAAATAAATTTATACCCCCTTAACTAAAAAACTCCGCGCGTGCGGAGTTTTTAGTTTTGAAGGGATTAAAAATCTTCTTCGTCGTCTTCCGGTTCATCCTCCAGATCGTCAAGGTCATCTAATTCATCTTCATCAAAATCGTACTCGTCTTCATAGAAGGCTTCGTCATCGATATCTTCAATATCATCAAACTCTTCTTCGCTTTCTTCGTCATCGTCCTCTTCATCATCGAAGTCGTCATCAAAATCATCATCGTCAAAATCATCATCATCGTCATCGGCAAGATCTTCGCTGTCATCAAATGATTTTGCGAATTCGTTTTTCAGCGCATCTCCGAACGGGAAGTTATTATCCGGGACAGAGTTCTCGTCATCAATGTTAAATAAATCATCCGACAAATTCAATTCATTCATATCTGTCGTCATTAAAATTTTCTCCATAAATCTGAAATATTTGAAATAAAAGATAATAGCGGCGGCAAAATAAAAAAAATGGTAATAAAAAATATCCCTCGCGAAAGTGCATAAAATAAATACGGAATAAATTACTCAGATCTCCGGTGTTTCGAATAACCGGAATTTCCTGAAACGGAAATAACGATGCCGTCTCTTGCGGAGGAATATTCTCAGATTTTATGCCTGACTCAATGATGTTGTGTTCACGATACAGTGCCGGGCAGGAGTTGCCGCTATCCGGTTAGTGGAGAGGGGAGTTCTAAATGGATACTTTGGCCTCTGGATCAGAAGTTATTAAATATTGACAAACCCGGCTTACATTCCATCAACATTAAATCCAGACCCGTGCCTAAAGACAAAACAGAATATTTTTTGGTGAACCGACGTCCTTTTTATCAGAGGAATTCTCATTTTTTGTACATTTTGGCTATTCTTAATGATGGTAAAACACCCCTTTTTTTATTCTCATAATTGAGGATAATTACCCCAAAAGAGCAAAATAATTAATGATTAGCAAAACTTATTAATTGGCATACAGTTTGCTATAATTAACTGTGTTTCAATTACTATAATATCCCCGTCAAAAACTGTGATCAAAGTCATGTTCTGGAGTTGATCATCACTAAAAAAAGGGGACGGGAGTTCAAAAAAGCGAAAAATTAAGGTTTTCCCCGGATCAAAAGGAGCGCCTTAAAAGTATAACTAAATGATCTCCGGCTGAAAATCACCGGGATTTTAACAAACTTCAAACAAAGGTACTTTATATGAAAAATGTTTTTTCATTCGTTCTGTTTCTGGCCTTCATAGTTGCTATGTATGGTTTCGCGTTTTCAAATGTTCCTGCAGCTGATCCTGCCGGTAAAAAAATATTCGTTGATTCAAAGTGTGCGAGCTGCCACTCAGTTACTTCTCAGAGCATTGAATCAAAGAAAAAAGATAAAATTGTTGACCTTTCGAACGTCGGCGGAAAACTCAAAGTAGATTTCATCAAGAGTTATCTGCTGAAAAAGGAAAAAATTGAAGGCAAGGCGCATCCTGCAACTTTCAAAGGCGATGAAACAGCCCTTACCGATCTTGCTACCTGGCTCGCCACCTTAAAACAGAAGTAATTAAGTTCTTGGCTCTGATAATTGTGATGTTGTCCGGGGTTTTGTTTTGCAGAAAATCAAAGCTCCGGATGATTACCGAAAAACCTTTTAACGGATAACACCTGATGACCCCTTCATTAATACTTAAAGAAAAAATGATTAATAAAAGCAGTTTACTCCTGGCTCTGATATTCCTGATCACCGGTTCATTTACCGAAATGGCCGCAAAGCCGCAAGTCTCGAATGAAGACTGCCTTAGCTGCCACAGCGATAATGAATTAACGATGGAGAAAAATGGCAAGCAGATTTCGATTTTCGTGGATAACGGTAAGTTTTCGGCTTCTACCCACGCAAAGCTTAACTGTACATCCTGCCATACCGGCTTCAATCCGGAAGAATTACCTCACAAAGAAAATATTACTCCGGTCAACTGCCTTACCTGCCACAAGAATGCGGCCGTAAAACATCTGTTCCATCCCCAGATGCTGAAAGCAAACGGGACAAACGGAACAAAAGATGTAAACTGCAAGGGTTGTCACGGTACTCACGAAATCAGAAAAGTAAAATCACCTTTGTTCGCATTCTACGGACCAAAAAAAATCAACGCCTGCGGAAACTGCCATCCGGACAAAACCGGTGAGTATAATGAATCTATCCACGCGAAAGGTTATGTTAATAACGTAAAAGGCGCGCCGGAGTGTTTTAAATGCCATTCAAACAACATTGTTCTTGACGCGAAGAATACCGACACTCTCAAGGTGAAAATCGCGCAGGAGAAAATGTGCCTTAGCTGCCACCTTGATGACCCGAACGTAAAATCACAGGTTGCCCCTACCGCAAACTTTATCCGCTCCTATGAAAAGAGCGTTCACGCAAGGGTGCTCAATTCAGGCAACTCCAAAGCCGCCAACTGCGTCGACTGCCATCAGTCGCACAGGATCCTTCCGGGCAGGGAAGAATCTTCAAGCGTAGCAAAACTTAATATCCCCGGAACCTGCGGCAAATGCCACGTGGATATAGCCAGGGAGTATGGCGAAAGTATTCACGGCACAGCGCTCGCCAAAGGGAATATTGATGCGCCCGCCTGTACAGACTGCCACGGTGAACATAATATCTTAAGGGCCAACGATCCGAATTCACCGGTATCATTCAGGAATGTAGCTGAGAAAGTTTGCGCCCCCTGCCACAGTTCAGTTAAACTTTCAGCGAAATACGGAATTTCCGCGGACAGATTTAAGACATTTAAAGACACATATCACGGACTTGCAATTAAAGGCGGTTCGGCTAACGTGGCAAATTGCGGAAGCTGCCACGGCGTTCATAACATCAAACCGTCAAGCGATCCGACTTCAACAGTCAGTAAAGCAAACCTTGCGGTAACCTGCGGTAAATGCCATCCGGGCGCGAACGAGAATTTTACAAAAGGTTCTGTACATATCGTACTCGCTGAAAAAGAAGAACCGGGGCTCTACTGGATCGCTACGATTTACCTGATATTGATCGGCGTTACGATCGGCGGAATGTTCTTCCACAACTTTATTGATTTTGTTAAAAAAGCAAAAATCAAAAAGATGAAGCAGCGCGGACTTATCAAGACCGAACACCACGGCCACGCGCTTTATCTCCGTATGTCTGTCAACGAAAGAATCCAGCACGTATTTCTATTTACAAGTTTCTTCACGCTCGTAATTACCGGATTTGCGCTCCGCTTTCCGGAGGCCTGGTGGGTAAGAAGTATTAACGATATCAGCCCGGCAATGTTTGAAGCGCGCGGCATAATACACAGGATCGCCGCTGTTGTGATGGTACTGGTAAGCCTGTATCATATGTATTACCTCGCGTTCGTCCCGCGCGGCAGGCAGCTTTTCTTCGATCTCCTGCCAAGAGTACAGGACGCAAAAGATGCTGTCGGCGTATTGAAATTCAATCTTGGTTTATCGAATGACAAACCTAAGCTCGACAGGTTCAGTTACATAGAGAAAGCGGAATACTGGGCGCTGATCTGGGGTACGGTTGTAATGAGCGTTACCGGCGTGATTATGTGGTTCGATAATACTTTTATGAACCTTTTTACAAAAATCGGCTGGGACATCGCGCGCACTGTTCATTATTACGAAGCCTGGCTTGCCTTCCTGGCAATTGTTGTATGGCACTTCTACTTTGTCCTTTTTAATCCGGATATTTACCCGATGAGCCTTGCCTGGCTGAAAGGAACCATTACAGAAGAAGAAATGGCGGAGGAACATCCGCTTGAACTCGAGCGCATAAAAGCAAAAGAAGAAGAATCTCAAAAAGATCCTGAATAATTTATATCAGGCCCCGCTTCTTTCTGATCGCGGGGCCGGTTTTTTTCTGACTGTCATAGAAAGATTTTTTACCTAATTGTATATTAATATTACTAACTTCAATTATGAATAGTTTCAAAGTAATTTTCCTTCTGCTGTTGTTTGCCGCAGGCAAAAATTTTGCCCAGGACAACAGCGACTGCCTTATGTGTCACGAGGACAAAACAGCAAAAGGCGCGCGCAACGGCAAAACAATATCAATATTTGTAGATGAAAAGAAATTTTCGAATTCGGCCCACGGCAAGATAAATTGCATTGCCTGCCACGCAGATCTGAAAGATGCAGAGTTTCCGCACGATGAAAATCCTGCTAAAGCGCAGTGCAAAGGCTGCCACGAAGAAGCCCAGAAGATGTACGATGAAGGCCTTCACGCTAAAGCGGTCGCGAGAAAAGATCCGCTCGCTCCCCGCTGCCAGGACTGTCACGGCACACACGAAATTCTGAAAGCTAAAGATCCAAGATCAACCGTATTTTCATTAAAAATCCCGTATCTCTGCGGCAAGTGCCACAGGGAAGGATCGCCTGTACAGCTGCAGAGGAACATTCCGCAGGACCATATACTCGAAAATTATTCTGAAAGTATCCACGGTGAAGGATTGCTGAAAAAAGGCCTGGCTGTTTCGGCCACCTGCGCATCCTGCCACTCACCTCACAGAATATTACCTCACACCGATCCAAGGTCAACCATCGCCAGGAAAAATATCGCGGCCACCTGCACTCAGTGCCACGTTTCGATTGAACAGGTGCACAGAAAAATTATTAAAGGCGAGATGTGGGAAAAAGAACTGCATAAACTTCCTGCCTGCGTTGACTGCCATCAGCCTCACAAAGTGAGAAGGGTGTTTTATGAGCAGGGGATGGCGGATGAAGACTGTATGAAATGCCACTCGAAAACAGATCTGAAATCGTCCAAAGACGGAAGGATCCTTTTCGTTAAACGGGTACAGTTATCTGAATCTCGACACGCAAAAATCGCCTGCAGCCAGTGTCATAACGAAGTTAATCCTTCGAAGATCAGGCCTTGCGAAACAATTACTCAAAAAGTTGACTGCTCTTCGTGTCATACTGCCGTGGGGGAAGATTATAAGATCAGCACACACGGGCAGCTTCACGCGGCGAAAGACAAAAACGCTCCTGTTTGTTCTGACTGTCACGGTGACCACGCAATATTAGGAAAGCGTGACCCCAATTCACCGATCTATCCCACAAATATTCCGACGCTCTGCGGACAGTGTCACAAGGACGGAAAGAAAGCCGCGCTGAGACTGAAGAGTTCACAGCAGCATATCATCAGTAACTATTCCGAAAGTATTCACGGAAAGGGCCTGCTGAAAAGCGGATTGACCGTAACAGCAACCTGTACTGACTGCCACTCTTCACACAAAGAACTGCCGGCAAAAGATCCGCGTTCTTCAATCAATCCGAAAAATATTTCGGCAACGTGCGGAACCTGCCACACAGGTATTCAGGACCAGTTCAGGCAGAGTATTCATTCGCCTGACGTAACGAAGACAGATAAAAAACTGCCCGTATGCAATGACTGCCATTCATCGCATACAATTAAAAGGACCGATCAGGATAACTTTAAATTTGCCGTGATGGACAATTGCGGAAAGTGCCACGAAAAAATCGCTGAGACTTACTTCGATACTTATCACGGAAAAGTTACGCAGCTTGGATATTCGAAGACCGCAAAATGTTATGACTGCCACGGCGCACACGATATCTATCCCATCACTGATTCAAGGTCGCACCTCAACAGGCATAACGTAGTTAAGACGTGCCAGAAGTGCCATCCGTCGGCCAACCGCCAGTTTGCCGGCTATCTTACGCACGCCACGCACCACGACCCGGATAAGTATCCGATCCTGTTCTGGGCCTTCTGGGGAATGACCGGCCTGCTGCTTGGTACGTTTGTTATCGCGGGAGCGCATACACTAATGTGGCTGCCGAGGTCATTTGAATGGAAACGAAAATTAAAACAAATGGAAGAAGAAGAAAAAGCAAACGAAGAAAAGCCGGATGATTCAGGTAATGCCGAAAATAAATCCGGAAGGAGTGATGTAAATGAGCAATAATGAATATAAAGGGAAACAATTCCAAAGGTTTTCGCGCTTAAACAGGACGCTTCACATAATGATGATCGTGAGTTTCATAAGCCTGGCGCTGACAGGTATGAGCCTTAAATTTTCATACACCCCCTGGGCAGCAGTTGTTGCCCGTCTGTTCGGCGGATTTGAATCTGCCGGCGGCGTGCACAGAATGGCCGCGGTTGTGATGATGGCTGTTTTCGGCGCACACATTTATAACCTGGTAACCGTAAAGAAAAAAGAGCACGGTTCCTGGAAGTCATTGATCCTCGGTGAGAATTCGATGCTCTTCAATAAAAAAGACTGGCAGGACCTGAAAGCGTCGCTGAAGTGGTTTGCAGGTAAAGGAGAAAGGCCTGATTACGGAAGATGGACCTACTGGGAGAAGTTTGATTACTTCGCGGTGTTCTGGGGTATCTTCGTTATCGGTTCCACAGGGCTGACACTGTGGTTCCCTGAATTCTTTACAAACTTTGTGCCCGGGTGGTTTCTGAATGTTGCAACTATTATACACAGCGATGAGGCTTTGCTTGCGACAGGATTCATATTCACCGTGCACTTTTTCAATACGCATCTCCGCCCCGAAAAATTTCCGATGGATATCGTGATATTCACCGGCAGAGTTCCGGTTGAGGAATATAAACTAGACAGGCCGGCAGAATTTAAAAAAATTGTGGACAGCGGAAAACTGGATGAGTACCTGGTTGAACCCTATCAGCCGATAGTTATTAAAGCGATCAGAATTTTTGGATTTACTGCCTTAACACTCGGGTTCCTGATCATTATCTTTATTATTTATGCAATGATCTTTGCATACAGGTAAGGAAGATTATTCTAATACATTAAACAGATTACAAAACAAGTGTAGTATATATGAAAAAAATATTCCCGTCAAGTTTTTATAACCCGAGGACTTTTTTAG
>CAIMOS010000253.1 GCA_903843135.1 uncultured Ignavibacteriales bacterium
GGTCAGAGACAGCATCAATCGAATTTCTGCAGACTGAACTGAAGTTTAATTCTTCGCGCAGATATTCGATATCAAGCGGCAATGTTGATCCTGCCAGCGCACCGGCGCCGAGGGGAAGAACATCGGCTGTTTTATAGGCAGAGGACATCAGTTCTTTATCGCGTTCAAGCATATTGACGTAAGCAAGCAGATGGTGTCCCACCGTTACAGGCTGCGCGTGTTGTGTGTGGGTATAACCGGGTATTATGGTATCAGCTTCACTCTCAGCTTTAGCAAGAAGAGTTTTCTGAAGTCCAATCTGCAGTTCAATGATTTCTTTTATGCTCTTTTTTATCCACATCCTTAATGAAGTGGCAATCTGATCATTGCGGCTTCTGCCGGATCTTAATTTACCGGCAGTTTCTCCGGCCTCTTCATACAAACGCGATTCAATGAAAGAGTGAACATCTTCATACTTTTTAAGGTCATAATCGGACGGATTTTTCTCAAAACCATCTTTAACTTTTTCTAATCCTGCGAGGATCGTGTCCTTCTCGGCGGAAGTCAGGATTCTGATCTTATTGAGCATTTTCGCGTAAGCTTTCCCGCATAGAATCTCTTCGCCGAACAGGGCAATATCAAACTGAATGGAGGAAGAAAAAGCAAAAGCCTCATTGTTAAGTTCTTCCTTAAATCTTCCTCCCCAAAGCATTATACAGTCACTTCAATTTTTGCGAAGATCTGGGACTGCGTCTTGAACGGCAGGCCGTAAATTTTAAGGAAGCCCTCAGCGGCTTTATGGTCAAAAGTATCGTCTTCAGTATATGTCGCGAGGTCTTTTCTGTAGAGGCTGAATTTGGAATCTCTTGAAAGCACGGTTACATTTCCTTTGTGCAGGCTAAGGACAACTTCGCCTGAAATGTTTTCCTGCGTCGAGTCAACGAACGCCATAAGTGCCTTGAACAGCGGTGAGAACCATAATCCGTCATAGATAAGATTTGCAACGGTGTTGGAGACCTGCTGCTTATATCTGAAAGAGTCTTTGTCGAGAATAAGTTTCTCGAGTTCAAGGTGTGCCTTGTGCAGAACTGTTGCGCCGGGAGCTTCATATATTTCTCTCGACTTAATGCCAACCACCCGGTTCTCGATGTTGTCAAGCCTCCCCACGCCGTGTTTGCCGGCTATCTTATTTAATGTGCTTACAATCTGAACAGGATCAGAAACTGAGTTGTTTAGTAGGACAGGGACGCCTTTTTCAAAAAGTATCGTAACTGTTTCGGCAGTTTCCGGCGCGTCTTTTGGATTAATGGTAAGCTGGTAAGCATCTTCTGGCGGGGCCTGTGTCGGGTCTTCAAGCACTCCGCATTCGATGGCGATACCCCAAAGGTTTTCATCAATTGAATAAGGTGAATCTTTTTTTACTTTAACGGGGATGTTATGCTCAATGGCATAATCAATTTCCTCTTCACGGCTTTTGAACTCCCAGGTTCTAAGCGGTGCGAGAATCGAAAGATCAGGAGCAAGTGTCTGCAGTCCGACTTCGAACCTTACCTGGTCGTTTCCTTTGCCGGTGCAGCCGTGCGCTACAGTATCGGCGCCTTCAGCAAGCGCGATATCCGCCAGAAGTTTCGCGAGTAGGGGACGGCCGATGGCCGTTGCCAGCGGGTACGATCCTTCATATAAAGCGCCTGCCTTCAGCGCGCTCCAGACATACTCTGTAATAAATTCTTTTTTGAGGTCAACAACGTAGGATTTAGCCGCGCCCGTTTTTGCTGCTTTCTCTTCAAGCCCTTCGAGTTCGGCAGTTTCGCCGAGGTTACCGGTTACTGTAATAATTTCCGCATCGTATCTTTCTGATAACCACTTTACCATCACTGATGTATCTAATCCGCCTGAGTAGGCAACAACAATTTTTTTACGGGACAATTTAGAGCTCCTTGAATATATTATTTCGGTATATGTAACATTAATTCTTTGATAAAATTCACGACCGCCGGGATGTTGCCGTGACTGTCCGGAATCACAAGTACTGTATCATCCCCGGCAACGGTGCCGAGAATTTCCGGTTTGTTCAGCCGGTCGATATAATACGCAACTCCCTGGGCCCTGCCGGCGAGCGTCCTGATAACGATAAGCGATTCATTATGGTCCACGCTCACTATCTCATAACCGAACAGTTTTGAAACTTTGCTGCTTGTCTCATCTGCGTGGAGCACATATCTCATACCGCCATCGGTAGTGTGTCTGATCACGCCAAGTTCTGCAAAGTCACGGCTGAGAGTTGCCTGTGTAACTTCGATACCGTGTTCCGCCAATAAAGATACGAGCTGTTCCTGGCTGGTTATATCCTGCTCATAGAGCAACTCTTTTATCTTTGTCTGTCTGTTCAGTTTAGAGGGCATTTTTTCTCCTGAA
>CAIMOS010000254.1 GCA_903843135.1 uncultured Ignavibacteriales bacterium
CCCCTGTCTTCAACAATAAATCCATCAGGAAGGTTTGCCAGAACGCAAAATATGACATTGCCGTGCTCCGTAACTACGGGATTGAAGTAAAAGGATTGTTTTTTGATACTATGCTGGCATCGTATATTCTAGATCCCGATCAGAAACACGGTATGGATGATCTTGCCAGAAAATACCTGAACTATGAGCCGATTCCTCTTAAGAGCCTGCTTGGTGACAAAATTGATCCGACAAAAATTTTCGATCTCGACCTTGAAAAACTGGCTGAGTATTCAGCTGAAGATGCGGATGTCACCTTCAGATTGTTTGAAGTTTTTTCCGGTTTATTGGCTAAGGAGAATCTGGATAAATTAGCGACTGAGGTTGAATTTCCATTAGTTAATGTTTTGGAGGATATGGAAAGAACCGGAGTTAGCCTTGATACCAATGCGCTAAGACTGCTGAGTGACGAATTGGAAACTGCTGCCATTAGCTTCACTTCCAAAATCATCGAAGAAGCCGGTGAAGAATTTAATGTAAATTCAAATCAGCAGCTTCAGAAAATTCTCTTCGATAAACTTGGACTCACTCGTACAAAGAAAACAAAAACCGGGTTTTCAACGGATGCACAATCTTTAGAAAATCTTAAGGGTGAGCACGTAATTATTGATAATATATTAAGTTACAGACAGCTATCTAAATTAAAATCAACCTATACTGATTCACTGCCGAATCTGATAAGCCCCAAAACCGGGAGATTGCACACTTCTTATAATCAAACTGTTGCCGCTACAGGGCGACTTTCCAGTCAAAGCCCTAATCTTCAGAATATCCCAATCAGGACTGATCTTGGGAAAGAGATACGGAAAGCATTCGTGCCCGGAGATACCGGACATATTCTTCTGAGCGCCGATTATAGCCAGATTGAATTGCGAATTCTTGCCGGGATATGCCAAGATGAAGCTCTTGTTAAAGCCTTCAATGAAGGAGGCGATATCCACCGCAGTACGGCCGCTTTGGTATTTGGGGTGTCTCCTGAACAGGTTACCCCGGAAATGCGAAGAAAGGCAAAGGAGGTCAACTTTGGCATTCTCTATGGAATTGGCGCATTCGGATTAAAGACCCGGCTTGGCATTACTCAGCAGCAGGCTAAGGAGGTAATTGATACCTACTTCAGGACATTTACGCGTGTTAAAAGTTATATGGATAACTCCGTGAAACAGGCGAGAGAAAAAGGTTATGCCGAAACCCTGCTTGGACGCAGAAGATATCTGAGGAATATCCGGAGCAGCAATTTCGTTGTGCGGCAATTTGAAGAGCGTGTGGCAATTAATATGCCTATCCAGGGTACCGCGGCCGATATGATAAAATTGGCGATGATAAAAATATATGCTGCGTTGAACAAAAGAGGGCTGACGTCAAAAATGATTCTTCAAGTGCACGATGAACTTGTTTTTGATGTTAAGAAAGAAGAATTGGCTGAAGTTAAGGCGCTCGTCGTGGAGAATATGCAGAATGCCCTCCCCCTTAGTGTTCCGATAGTCGTTGACACAGGAACCGGTGATAACTGGCTGGATGCTCACTGATATGATTGATTCAGGACCATTCCGGCAGCATTTTTTCCGCTAAGGATGGCTCCTTCAATTGTTGACGGTAGTCCCGTATCTGTATAATCTCCGGCTAAGAAAAAATTAGAATAATTAGTTTTTTGAGAAATTCTGTTTACATCCAGCTCAGGGGAAGAAATGTATGTTGCGCGCTTCTCCCGGATTATCCTGATATCCTCAGATTTGATTCCGGAAATGTCAAGCCTCATCTTCAGTTCATCTCTTACTATCGATAGTAATTCAGCCGAATTCAATTCGAGAAGTTTCCCGGCTGCACTTATCACAAGGCTGATATGATCCCGGTGAAAGAAAACCCAATGAATTGGTGAATTGAAAAAACCAACAAACTTATGCCCCTTAGGAGTGTACTTTATATTAATGTGAACCGAAATTATGGTCGAATACTGATATTTGTCCAGACTTCCCGGCGGAATTATTTGAGAGAGAAAAGGTGAATATGTCGGTAATGCCAGTACTACATCATCAAAATCGTCAATCTTCCGCTGACTGGTCAGAACATTTTCTATTTTGCCGTTTCTGAATTCACAGTTTACTGCCTTCTCCCCTGTGCTGATTATTCCTTTTCTTTCATCAAGATACTCAATTGCTTTATTGATAAAAACCTCAGTCAATCCTCTTTTCGGAACAAGGAGAGTACTTTCGAATGTGCCTTTCATAAACATTTCCAGCAACACTTTGCGAAACATAATCGCCGATACTGACGAAATCTCGCTATTCAGTGCACTTACTCCGATCAGGCGCCAGAATTCCAATAACCGGGGCGTTGACTGTCCTTCCGAGACCAGCCAATCTTCTGCATTTCCGCCTTCAGAATTGTTAAGTCCGGTTTTCAGCCGGATAAAGAAAATCACCAATCGGTTCTTTTCACTGATGCTCAAATATTTAAATAATAAAACTGAAGTCAACAGATTAATGGGAAAAGGTAAAGCGGATGGAACCTTTAGGTTGTAGTTATTGTATCCGTCATTGAAGAGTGCCGTAAGTGTCGGAGGATATTCCAAAAGAGAAGAAGCGCCGATGATATTCAGATATTCGATCGTCGAATGATAACATCCCATAATAAGATGCTGCCCGTTATCCACTACAAGCCCCAAAGAACGGTCGAAATACGAATAAGCCCTTCCGCCAAGTTTTGGCGAGGCTTCAATTAATTCGACTCTGTGGTTGTTTTTCGCAAGGTGTACGGCAGTTGAGAGGCCGGCTAATCCCCCGCCGATGATAAGGCATTTACGCATCAGTAGACTAAGTTATACTTAGCCCATACTCCAAGGGAAATTCCAACTTTTTCAAATTTAGAAATTTTGATGTTTTTGTTGAAAACATCATATTTCGCCTGAATGATACGTTCAAGTGTACGGTAGTAAATATGCTGCATTGCTCTTGCCGCAAACATAGAGCCCTTATCTTCAAGGGAAAGATTTTCAGTCGCGAGATCGAAATAATATTTTGCGCGCTCCGCCTGGTATTCCATCAGTTCTATGAATTTCACGTTGTAAACCTTTCCGAAAAGATCCTTCTCGCTGTACTCGAACAATCTCAGGTCTTCAAGAGGAATATAAATTCTGTCCTTTTCTGCATCTTTGCTTACATCACGGATGATATTGGTAAGTTGCAGGGCTATACCAAGATTTTCAGCAAAAGCTTTCGCGCTCTCGTGTTTGTACCCGAAAATTTCGATGCACATCATACCGACGGTGGAAGCTACGCGGTAACAATAGAGTTTTAACTCATCAAAAGTTTCATACCGGTTTTTACTCAGGTCCATCTCCATTCCTTTAATCAGATCGAAAAAATGATGGACAGGTATATGGAATTGCTTGATGGTTCCGGCAAGTGTATTCAGAAGTGAGTACTGTGAGCGATTTTCCATTGCGCTTTCAAGTTCAATTCTCCAGCTCAGGAGTCTCTGATATTTCGAATCTTTTGAATCAACCCCCTCGTCAACAATGTCGTCAGTCTCACGGCAAAAAGCATAAACAGTATTCATCGCATCGCGTTTCGGCGTCGGCAATAAACTAAAAGCATAATAAAAACTGCTTTTACTTTTCCTGGAAATATTTTTTGCGAACTCGATGCTCATAACAATGATTTTAATAAAAGTTTAATAAATTTCAACTTACTAAGTTTCGGCCGTTTACAGAGTACTTCATATTCGTTATTCTCGATTTCCTGCAAAATTTGCTCACCACCGAGAATGGTCCATTTTATCTCGTATTTCAATCTTGCAGTTAAAAAAGGAAGAAGTTTTCTTCCTTCAATATACATCTTTTTATTACGCTTAACATTGAATTCAATCAGGCGTTTCAGATTGATTGATGAATTTGACCCGCCGAAATCGATTTCGTCTGCCCGAAACTCCAGAATTTCATTTAAGGGAATATAAATCCTTCCTTTTTTATAATCAATACCAATGTCCTGATAAAAGTTAGTGAGCTGTAACCCGGTACAAATAGAATCTGCGTAAAGAAATGCTTCTTGATTCCTGATATTGTGCAGTTCAAGTATCAAACGTCCGACAGGATCAGCTGATCTTTTGCAGTAATCCAGCAATTCATCAAAAGATTGATAACGGGTCTTGGTTATGTCCTGCCTGAAAGCGCTAAGCAGGTCAAAAAAGAGATGCGTAGTGAGGTTGCGATGAATAATGGTTGAATGTAGGGCTTGCTCAAAAGAATTACAAAAATTGCCCTTTAGTAATTCATTAAACCGGAATTCGAACTGATCCAAATTTTGGATTCTTTCCGAAGATGAAATATCTCCTTCGTCAGCAATATCGTCAGCTGTTCTTGCGAACCAGTAGATAATTGCAACATCCTTGCGGAGTTCTTTTTTTATTAGGAATGAAGAAACCGGGAAGTTTTCGTAGTGGGAAGCTGAAAGTTTTAACGCTTCCTGATATGCAGTTTCATTCTGCATATCAGGAAATCGTTATAGAAGATGGTGCCCGGAGCAGGACTCGAACCTGTACACCGTTGCCGGCACTAGACCCTGAACCTAGCGCGTCTACCAATTCCGCCATCCGGGCATTAAATTACCAACTCGATTCACCCTTGTTTTCCCTGTTTTGCCTTGCTGCGCCTCCGTGAAGGGTGCAGTTACCCGGCAATTTATTAACATTTACTAAATCAATCACTTTTACCGGACAGCCTTCATTTGCTAATGAATATTCCCCTCTGTCAAGTGATTCTTTACAAAATTCATAATTTGCGACATCCGTTGCCAGTTCAAAGTATTGAAGAGGCATAGGGATTTGTGCGTAAGCTTGTCCCATAAATTTACCCCAGACTGGCATGGCAGCACGAGCACCCTGTCCGTACCACCCGTTAAATTTAACCCGCCGGTCATCGAATCCTACCCAGACTGCACCAACGAGTTGCGGAGTGTACCCTACAAACCAGGCATCAGCGTAATCCTGAGTAGTACCTGTTTTCCCTGCCGCGGGGCGGTAAAAATACCTTCTAACCCCTGCTCCGGTTCCATAACTGACAACGTCTTGCATCATATTTGTGACGATTGTCGCAGTTTGAGGCGAAATTGCCTCGCTGAATTCCGGATTAAATTCGTCTAGCAAAATACCATTTTTATCCTCAATTCGCAATATCGAAATTGGTTTTACGTAAATTCCGTCATTGGCAAGACAGGCATATGCTGAGGCCAATTCAAGAGGAATTACTTCCGATGTTCCCAATGCGATTGACGGAAACGGATTCAGAGGTGTGGTAATACCCATTTTTCTGGCATATTTCACCACCTGGTTCGGCGGAGCTAGTTCTGTTGTTGTCAGTCTTCCCGCAATGACGTTCACGGACTTTGCCAAACCCTCTCTCAAAGTCATATATCCGCCGTATTCGTAATCACTGTTATCCGGTGACCAGCCATTATAATCAAATTTCTGATTTAATAAAGGGAACGCAGGGAAATAACCGTTATCGACTGCAACTGTATATACCAATGGTTTGAAAGATGAACCGGGCTGTCTGCGGATTTGAGTTACGTGATTAAGTCCGTAAGCAAATTCCTGGTTCTGCCCACCTACCATAACCCGTATATGCCCGTTTTTCGGATCGATAACCACAAATCCGGCTTGAATTGTGCTTTCGATTGCCTTTATCGTGTCAACATATCTGGGATTATTTTTAAGCTTATAATAAAAACTGTTTTTTTCTGCGACACTCGCGAGCTCCTTATACTCAGGAGAGGTTTTGATGTTTTTATCGACTAATGTATTAAGTATACTTTTGTTGCGGTCCCAACTCCAGTTCTTTTTGAACACCTCCTGGTATTCGGCAAGATGTTCAGCCACAACCTTGTTGGCAATCTTTTGCATTTTAAGATCGATGGTCGTGTAGATGCTTAATCCGTCCCTGTAAAGATCATAACCGTATCTTTCCCTCATATCCTCCATCTGCTGCCGGATATACTCCATAAAATGGGGGGCATCGCTTTTTGAACGAACTTTCTGCCCGCGGGCAAGAACAATTTTTTCTTGTTTTAACTTATAAAACTGTGCCTCCGTGAGATATCCTGTATCCAGAAGGTTTTTCAGTACGACATTTCTGCGGCGGAAAGCATTTTCCATCCTTCTCTCGGGATCATATACAACCGAAGATTTTAGTAACGCAACCAGTAAGGCGCCCTCATTAACAGTAAGATCTTTGGTTTTCTTGTCAAAATAGATTTTAGAAGCAGTTTCAATTCCGTATGCGCTCTTTCCGAAATAAGAAATGTTGAGATACATCTCAAGTATCTCTTTTTTAGTGAAGTTTTTCTCAATCTGTACCGCTGTTATCCATTCCCTTATCTTGCGGATAACTGTCCCGAAATCAGATTCATTCTTTTCTTTAAGATTATATAGATTTCTCGCAAGCTGCTGTGTTATTGTACTTGCGCCTTCCCGCGAGAAAGTGAAAACATTTTTTATCATTGCCTTTGCGAAACGGTCAAGGTCCACTCCCCAATGGGTATAGAATTTCCTGTCTTCTGTCGCAATAAGGGCATTGATGATGTGTGAAGGTATACTGTCAATATCCGTCTCGATTCTGTTCTCGATGTAAAACTGGCCAAGCAGTTCTCCATCGATGCTGTAAACCTTACTGGCAAGATAAGGTACCGGATTCTCCAGTTCTTCAAGAGAGGGCAATCCCGAATAGATATATATCGAGAACGCAAGTAAGAAAAGAGCGGAAACCGATAGAATTATCGTTTTGGTTTTCTTTGTTAATTTTTTCTTTTGAGGCCGGTTTTGTAACTCAGACATTCTTATATTTTTCAAGTTC
>CAIMOS010000255.1 GCA_903843135.1 uncultured Ignavibacteriales bacterium
CTGTGTTCAGCGGCTACGAGAACT
This sequence comes from uncultured Ignavibacteriales bacterium, assembly GCA_903843135.1. GTDB lineage: Bacteria > Bacteroidota > Ignavibacteria > Ignavibacteriales > Ignavibacteriaceae > JABWCL01. The sequence goes on from CAIMOS010000255.1 coordinate 25, forward strand.
TCATAAAACCATTCGAGGTTACCTCGTCGTCCCCGCCGATAATTATGTATGCCGAAGGTTCGTAATCAGGAAGTCCCCGGTAACAGTAACTGTTATGCATTGAATACGCCTGTTTAATACTGTACTTCGCACGGCAAAAATATTTTTCCTCCCTCCCCAAACACACCTTTGCAAAGTTAAACCCGTTTCCATATCTGTTAAAAATGATTAATAATTTTTAATTCTTACATATTTTTAACTATCTTTCAATTGCTGTGAGTTAAGTATCGGTTCATCGTCGCATTCATACCGGAGAGGGCCCCGGTCGCGGATGACGCGGATGCCGGCCGTAATGAACCGGAAACAAAACTCTTTATGTGTTACATTATTAATCATCAATATAAGGAGGACTTATGTCCCAATTCTACGCCTTATCAAAAAGGCTGCACGTAACGGTGACTCTGTTCATCGTTTTTGCGTCGTTTATTTTCCACGCCTACTCGACCGGAATCACCGGGCGGACACTCAAGAACGGTGACGGCTGTACCTGCCACGGCAGCAGCGCCGCCGGAGTAACGGTAACAATAAGCGGCCCTGCCTCAATGCAGGTTAATCAGACCGCGGATTTCACGGTCACAATTTCCGGCGGACCGCTGGTCAAAGCCGGAACAAACATCGCCGCTTCTTCGGGCACGCTTATAGCGGGCGCGGGATTACAGCTTTTAAGCTCTGAGCTTACACACATTTCACCAATGTCACCCTCGGGCGGAACAGTATCATTTTCTTTCCAGTACAAAGCTCCGGCCTCGGCAGGAACGGTGACGCTCTATGCCAACGGAAACAGTGTTAATGACAACGGCAGCAATGACGGCGATAATTGGAACTTTGCTTTGAATAAAACTGTCAACGTAACGAATGTAATCCCCGTCGAGCTTTCCTCGTTCACTTCTTCCGTAAGCGGAAACGATGTTACACTCAACTGGTCAACCGCGACCGAGACGAATAATAAAGGATTCTTTATTGAGAAGCAGAGAGTGAACAATCCGGCGTCCCAGGGGAACCAGGACAAATGGGAGAGTGCCGGGTTTACAGCCGGAAGCGGAACCTCGGCGGAGAAACATCTTTACAGTTTCACGGATAAAAATCTTGACGCGGGTTCCTACAGGTACAGGCTGGTGCAGACTGATTATGACGGCAGCACGCGGATCTATGATCTCGCGGGCGAAGTTGATATTACAAACATTTCAGGATTTGAACTTGCGCAGAACTATCCTAATCCGTTCAATCCTTCGACCACAATAAGGTATACACTTTCCGCGGCGGGCAATGCAGTAATAAAAATTTACAATATCGGCGGTGAGGAAGTCGCGTTGATCTTCAGCGGCTATCAGGAGGCCGGGGAATATAGTGTGAACTTCGACGCATCCGGTTTACCGGGCGGAGTTTATTTTTACGAACTTAACGCAGGCGCGGTTAAGTCAGTAAAGAAAATGGTTCTTAATAAGTAAATATTCTTTGCGGCGCGGCTCACGGCCGCGCTGCGGTTTTTAATATTCAGAGACTCTATATAAACTTTTTCAGCTTCGGCCAGGCTTCTTTAATATTTACCTTCGGTCTGCGGCAGATGTAAATGTCAAGATTTTCGTAACTCATTGCGTATTTGTTGCGATGCTGTGCCGCAATTATAACCTCATCAAAAAATTCACGGTTCCCTTCTAAATCTCCGCCTACTAATATATATACAGACGGCGTATATTCCGGAAGGCCCCAGTACCAGTAACTGTTGTGAAATGAATACGCTTGTTTGAGATTATACTTGCTCCGGTAATAATTTATCGCTCCGGCTTCTCCGTAGTTCTGTGTGAATATTATATAGCTGTTTTTCTCCCCGGGCGTTAGCTGATTCACAGCTTCAGCGGTTTTTTGCACCATCTCCTCCCAACCGAAACGGTCGGCAAAGAACTGCGGAAGCAAACCAAGTTTCACCCTTTCACCCGAAGAGGGTTTGATGCCGAGAAATTCAGTATAGGTAACCATTCTGTCAGGCGAAAGAACCGGAACGGCAAACGGAACTACCAAAACTGCTGATGCTGCAACCAGAACAACTGCTGCCGGCTTAAGCCAGAACATATTCCTGAACGATGAATATCTCTCAATCGCTGCAGCGCCGACCGCAATAATCACCGGCTGCAGAACACCCATATAGTACGCCTTCCCGCCTGATACGGAAAAGATAAAGAGAACGGTAACAAATGTCATCACCGGAATGAAATTTCTTTTCCCTTCCTTATCGATCAAGCCGTAATAAAGAGCGGGCAGAACAAATATGATATATACCGGATTGAATTCTATCATTACGTTAAGTATGAATTCCGGGACGCTCATACTTAAATTTTTTCTTTGCGAGGCGTTTCGCATAAACTCCAGCGTCGGAATTCCGTTAGACAGCTGCCAGATAAGAAACGGAAGGATAATCACAAACGCAATAGCGCCCGCAAGCCATAATTCTTTCTTGATAAACAATTTGCGGTGCGGTGTCAGCAGCAAGGCGACGAACAGTCCGGCCGCGACAAACAGAAATGTAAGCTTATTCTGAAGCGCGAGCCCACCGAGCAAACCGAGAAGGAGAATAAAATTTAAGTTACCGCTGTTTATATACCGCAGCAGAAAATAGAAGAATAAGCTTATCAGGAAAATATCAAAAACATTCATTGAAAAATATCCGCTGTTGCCGAGAACGGTTGCCGCGAACATCGAAGCAAAGCCAGCCAGAACCTGCGAGTACTTTCCGCCGCCCGTTTCTTTCGCTATAAAACCTGTTATCATAACAATTGCCGCGCCGGCTATATAAGCGAATATCCTTATCGCGAGCAGTGATTCTCCGAACATCACACGCGAAACGGCAAGTATCGCCATTGCCAGCGGCGGATGGTCCACGAAGCCCCAGTCCAGGTGCTTTGAACATTCAAGGTAATAGTATTCATCGCGGAAAATGCCGTAGTTGCCGGCGAAGAGAAGAAGCAGAATGAACTTCGCAAGTGCGAGGAGAACCAGAATTTGGAAGGTTGTGTTTAAGCGGACGTTTACTTTAAACATTTATTCTTTAATAATTGTGAGACTTCTTAAAACGCTACCTCAATTTTCTTTGTCTTGCTCCCCCCGAATCAAAAACAGTAAAAAAATTATTAAGTTCCAGACCTTGATTCATATAATCAACCAGTGTTTCTCCCGCCTTTGATGGATATTTCTTCTTGTCCCGCATAAATTTTTAAAGCGTTTCTCTCTTGGGAAAATAAAGTTCTGTTTGCATACAATCTTTCAGATATGCAAAAACAGCAAGAACCTGTTCGTCATTCAGGTGGGGATAGCTCTTTCTGATATCCTCGATTGACCATCCTTTTGACAAAAGTTCCATAAAAAGTTCAACGCTAACCCTCGTTCCTTTGATCACCGGTTTTCCCGCCAGGATCTTTTCATCTGAAGTAATATAGCTCTGCCATTTCATTGGAGTTCACAATTTTATCATAAATATTATTAATGGAAATATAGTTAACTTGAGCATTCCAAAAAACCGGACAGGCCGATATTTTTAACGGATGAGTTTGTGAAAAAGGTCGCAAATATGTTCCCGGCAACTTCTTTGAGCTAATCACCTATAATTCCGGTTTTAAGATATAAAAGGAAATTGTATGAAACATAAAACTATAATCATCACCGGCGCGAATTCAGGCATCGGATTCGAAACAACTCATCACTTCGCCAAAACAGGAGCGGCAATTGCGATGGTCTGCAGAAACCGCGCGAAGGGAGAAGCGGCCAAAGCAAAAATAGAAGCGGAGAGCGGCAACCGGAATATCGAACTTTTTATCGCGGACCTCAGTTCCATCAGACAGATAAGACAACTTGGCAATACACTATCGGAAAGATATCCCGTTGTTGATTTTCTGATCAATAACGCAGGATCGATTATCTATGACTACACCGAAACAGAGGACGGATACGAATCCACTTTCGCGGCAAACCACCTGGGATATTTTCTGCTTACGCACCTGCTGTTGGAAAACATCAAGCGCGCGCCGGAAGGAAGAATAATTAATGTCGCTTCAGAAGCACAGCGCGCGGGGGGACTGCACTTTGACAACATAAATCTTAAAGGTAAATACGATCCGGTGAAAGCTTACTGCCAGTCGAAACTTGCAAATATTGTATTTACGTACGAACTCGCGAGTCGGCTTGCGGGAACAAACGTAACTGCAAACTGCTTACACCCCGGTACGTTAAAGACAGGTTTCGGCTCCGGATACAGGGGCGTTATCGGAATACTCTTCCGTTTAATTCGCCTCTTTCTCCGCGGGCCGAAGAAGGGCGCAGAGGCAATCATCTGGCTTGCAGAGTCGCGGGCGATGAAAGGCGTAAGCGGCAAATACTACTCCAACAAAAAGGAGATCAGATCAATACCTCTCTCCTACGATACCGCCGCGCAGAAGAGACTGTGGCAGCTTAGTGAAGAGATGATTGAGCAAGCAGAAAACAGGTAACAGGGTCAAAATCAGTGTCAGTTTCAGAATCAGTGTCAGTAACAGTATCAGGGGGAGTGTTGGAAATTATGCTATGCGATGGACTGATGCGCCGGGATATAATCAAATCTGCCCTTTATAACACAGGGGTTATTATGGAAAATTATC
>CAIMOS010000256.1 GCA_903843135.1 uncultured Ignavibacteriales bacterium
GAAAAATGGGCTCTAAAACTAAGCGGTGCAAAGTAGTTTTTATGCTATCTTTTGAATCGCTAAACTAATTTTTAGGTGGGGAATAAGGTGATCCTGAAACTGGGGAATAATGTGGTTTTTGACAATCGTTGTGATATCCTGGGTGGATATAACGTTTATATATATAAAAATTACACCCCATTTTGATTTTTTGGGAATAATATTCTCGGGAAATATTTCGGCGAACTATCGAATCAGTTTGGGATTAGACTAATTCCGGGAAGAATCCGTACATCGTGGGGCATAATCTTTGCCAAATTCTTACAATTTAACAAACTGCCGTTTCCGATATTCGGGAGCGAACAAGTAGCTCACACAAAATAGGTGCGGTTTTGTTTTGGGAGAGCCCATAATGCTGCTCGGAACAATAAAATAACTTTGCGCCCTTGCGTCTTTGCGAGAAATTCTCTCGCGAAGCCGCAAAGACGCTAAATCTGAGCTAATCTGTACAATCTGTGTCATCTGTGATCTATTTCAGCTTATCAGGAATCATTCCTTCCATCTATTAAACAAATCTAATCCCCTGGAAGAAAGAGCTAATACAAAAATTCATAGAAATTTGTGCATTACACTACACAAATTCATAAAAATATTTGCGGTAAAATATCGAATTTTGCCTTTTTTCAATTAACAGAACGAGATTCATTCTCAGTGAGATCACAAAGAACAGTTCCCGAAGGATTATTTTCATCATCGCAAAGAGTAACAAATCAGAACGGTAACTTTTTAATTCTAACTTTCTGACTGTCGACGACTATGATCGCTCCCTCAACTAATTCGCTTTCATAGTTAAGGATTATTTTTCTCAAATATTCGATTTGAATTGAAGGTATGGTCGAAATGAATCTAAGCAATATTACCGAAGGAAGATTTTGTTTCCACTTACTTAGAATAAATCCAAAATCCGTATCAGCTGAGATTATAATTTTATTATTAATGTAGGCGTAAAGGAAAAGCTCATCGTCTGACGCACCGCTCATTTTCAGTTCTTTCGTATGAACGGCTGAATGACCTGTCTCGATGAGAAATTTACATAAGGATGGGGACAGATTATTATCTATTAAAAAATCCATCAAACAGCAAGCGGAAATTCTCTCAGTCTGAAGAATTCAGCAACATACCGGAGTACAGCTCTGATATCCTCTCTTTCCAATTCAGGATGCTCTTTTAAGATGGCTTCCTCGTCCAGGCCGTCAGCAAGCATACCCAAAATTGTAGCAACAGGCATCCTCAGGTTACGAATACAGGGAACGCCTCCCATTCGCTGCGGATCAACAGTAATTCTGATATTTGTTTCCATAATTTGGTATAATGATTTAATAAGAAATTTTGTGGAGGTGGAGGGAGTCGAACCCTCGTCCGATGAAAATCCACGATGAACCTCTACGCGTGTAGTCAGTTTTTGTTAAGTCTGTTATTACCAAACTGACAAGGGGTCGACAGACTTTCCTTTTGTTTTTTTCACTTCGCGTTCAAAGGTACCACGCTCAGCAATCCTGTCTTAACGTCGCCTATCCGGTGGCCGACAGGCAAACAACCGGTAGACGGCTACTTAACTATTAATTAAGCAGCGAGGGCGTAATTAGATTCGCCAGTTAATGTTTTTCCCGACTTTTTAACGTGCTTCCGGGAAACACGACGCGCCATTCAAAGCAGTATTGACACCGTCGAAACCAGTGCACCCCCTTGAATTATTTTGTCCGGTTTACATCCCCTATACCGGACAGTTTGTTCTCAAATCTTGCTAAAACAAATAAGAGATCTGAGATTCTGTTAACAAATATAAGCAAATTCCGGTTGATCTCCTCTTTGTGCATCAGGGCAACAATTGCCCTCTCACCGCGCCGGCATACGCCGCGCGCTATGTGCAGTCTTGAAGCTGATTTACATCCCCCCGGCAGGACAAAGTTCTTTAATTCCGGTAACTCCGCATCGAACTTATCGATGGCTGCTTCCACCATCGTAACATTTTCAGAAGAAATACGCGGAATTGTGAATCCAGGGTTATTGTATGTCAGAGGTGTGGCAAGGTCGGACCCGGCATCAAATAATCGGTTCTGCAACTCAAGCAGAAGGGATTTGACTTCCTTACTTTTCACTGCCCGGATGGAGTATCCAAGCCAGGAATTTAATTCGTCCAGCGTGCCGTATGCCTCGAGCCTGAGATGATCTTTGGGCACTCGTTCTCCGCCGAACAGGGAGGTTTCTCCGCTGTCGCCGGTTTTTGTGTAAATCTTGGTCATTTTATCTAATAATTTCTGAATCTGATGTTTTTCGGCTCTTGTTCAGAAGCAGTAACCAATTTCGTATGTCCGTCAAGGAACTGCTTTCTGATATACGCAAGCGCGATTGTCTTATTATCAGATTCAACAAAATAACCTGATGTAATAGTTCCGGCATCATTACCGCTTTCATCGACTATTTGCACGCCGGAAGATATATCAAGATTTCCCTCCACGCTTATCTTCCGGATCTGCCGCTGAACTTTATCATAAGTATCAAGGCGGGCAATTACCTCCTGGCCTATGTAACAGCCTTTTGTCCCGCTGACATCCTCAATTATTCCGGCTTCGTGCGGATTAAAAGCATCATTCAACTCATTAACCGAAAGTATCCCCTTTTCAATCCGGTATCTCTCATACGCCAGTTCCCCGGCAAGGCCGATCTGAAATATAAAACTGTTCTGTAAAGTGTCGGTGATAAAATGTTTGAGCGCGCCGGGGGTCGCTATTATTCTGAAATATGTTCCTTTTGCGGGATCAGATAATTTTACCAAAAGATAGAAATGATTCTCCCACTCAATTTCCGTGCAGTTATTAGCGGGGAGGGCGCCTGCAGTATCTCCGAACTTAAAATTAATAAAAGCTTCATTCTGTGCGCCAAGAATTTCGAATGCTGACAGCTGGTCTTTACCGTCAATCGCGACGTCATCCGTGATGATGTATTTTTGAATCCATCGTTTGAGAACATCATCCCTGTTCTTGTTTCCCATCAGCCAGAAAGACCCCTCCGTTTTACAGACCTGTACCCTGTCAATAATCCGGCCCTTCTCGGTGCAAAAAACAGTATTCTTCACACTGTTAATTTCAAATTCCCTCAGGTCATTTGTCGAGATCCTGTGGAGAAAATCCTGAACATCTTTACCGGTAAGTTTAAGGAAAGTGTTATCACCGGTGTCCCTGATCGCGACGCCGTGCATAAGTAAATCGTATTCGTTTTTCTGATCAGTGAAATATGGAACAGGCAGCTTTACTTCCCTGTCTTTAAGTAATCCCTCCGAAAGGTAATAATCCAGCATTATACTCATCTATTTATTAGAAATTTTCTCAAAATTAATATCATAATATTTCCTTGTTTGTTTTGGATAACGGGTGTTCACGTAAAGGCTGTCCTTAAAAATAAACGCAACCGAGTCAACTGCCCTTATTTCGTGGCCCGTGTCATAAAAAACGAACTCATAATAGTCAGGGTATTTATCGCGATTCACATCAGCTAATGTCCTTTTGCTGTTGATACCTTCATAGGTTACAATAAGATGCGGCAGCGAGTCAAGCCCTCCAAGCAAAAAATAATTGTAATCTATATGGCCGATATCCTGTGCATCATAAAACAGAATTTTAATGAATGGGGTTCCCCGTTTATCCCATTTCTCGAGGGAGAGGAAACTGAATCCGCCGTGAGTAGGGACAGGCGCTTCCCAGACTTTTGCGAAAGTGCCTCCGGCAGAAATAAACTGCGTCAGCCAGAAGTAAGCAGTTCCAAGTTCGGTACTGTCCATATCTATAAAACTGGCATCATACCCGATAAGATTTTTTATTTCTATCGTCCGTTCATCTTCCTTTTTCGAGCGGGCGATAAGGGCAAACACCCTCATAGAATCTTTTGTCTGGGAATAAATCACCGCGGACCTTGGCGCATTTGTAGAGTAGGTTTTGTCGACATCAAGCAGATAAGAGCCCTGTTCATAGTTTTTCAGGATGAATTCCATCAGGTCGAGCGTATCGCCGGGGAAACGGTGCAGGGCGAGTTTCTTGCGTTCCCTCAGCGTGTATTCCTGGATACTAAGATCAGCGGTTGAATCAAATGCCACTTCTTTCTGGTCCTGTTTATTGCCTTCCGAAGAACCACCCAGATCATCGCTGAAATAAAATTTAAAGAATACCCCTATTCCTACAATTACGAGGAACACCACAACTGAAATCATTTTCTTCATACGACACTAACCTGCAGCATTTTATACAAACTGACAAAAAAAGAAGGGCTGCCAAATACGCGGCAGCCCTTCGAAAATTATTTTCCCATCTCCTCTAAGAACAGCGCTGATGACTGAATTCCCAGTCCGAAATGAGTGAGATTAAAATGCTCATTCGGCGAATGAAGGTTTTCGGTATTAAGCCCGAGTCCCATCAGAACTGAAGGAGCTTTTAACAATTTATCAAATGTAGCCACAATCGGAATGCTGCCTCCTTCGCGCATATAAACGATCTTCTTTCCAAATGCCTTCTCCATCGCTCTCGTGGCGGCTTTTGTGGCCGGGTGGCCGAGCGGCGTGATTGCAGGATAAGCGCCGTGAAGGCTCGTAACCTTTATCTTAACGCTCTTTGGAGTCAGTTGCCTGATCTGTTTCTCAAAATATTTCGCGATCTTTTTCGGATCCTGATTCGGTACGAGGCGCATACTTATCTTTGCTGTTGCCTTAGAAGGGATAACGGTTTTGGCTCCCTGTCCTGTCCATCCGCCAAAAATTCCGTTGCAGTCTAATGTCGGCCGCGCCCAGGTCCTCTCAAGCGTGGAAAATCCTTTTTCACCCTGCAGTTCAGCAACGCCCAGTTCTTTCGCGTAATTTTTCTCTGAAAATTTAAGCCGTGCGAAATTTTTCCTTTCGAGAGAAGTAAGATTAAGCACATCATCATAAAATCCGGGGATGGCGACCTTTCCGTTTTTATCGTGCAGCTGGGCAATTATCCTGGCCAGTGCGTTGATCGGATTGGCAACTGCGCCGCCGAATGTGCCTGAGTGGAGATCACGGTTAGGGCCGATAAGTTCAACTTCCAGATAACTGAGCCCGCGCAGGCCGTAGGTCAAAGTAGGCACGCCGGGAGAATAGAGAGATGTATCCGAAATGAGCACAACATCACATTTAAGCAAATGCGCGTTTGCTCTTATAAAAGGTTCAAGACTGGGGGAACCGATCTCTTCTTCGCCTTCAATTAAAAATTTAACATTAACCGGTAGTTTACCCGTTTCTTTCAGGAGGGCCTCAACACTTTTGATGTGCATATACATCTGGCCCTTGTCGTCCGTGGCGCCGCGCGCGTAGATTTTACCGTCTTTAATTGTAGGTTCAAACGGCGGCGATTCCCATAAATCGATAGGATCCACGGGCTGAACATCATAATGTCCGTAAACCAGGATAGTCGGCTTGCCGGGTGCTCCCAGCCATTCTCCGTAAACGATAGGATGTCCGGTTGTCTGGAAGATATCCACACGGTCCAACCCTGCTGTCGAAAGTTTAGCAGCAACATACTCGGCGCATCTCTGCATATCCCCCTTGTTCTCTTCCAGTGTACTTATGCTGGGTATACGGAGCAGTTCTTTTAGCTCCTCAATATAGAGTAGATGATTATTCTTGATATGCTTAAGTACAGCATCCATAAAAGTACCTTTCGTTTATTTTATTATCCTGAATTTATAAATTATTGGAATATAATTCTTAAAGTTATCAGCCGCGGACGCGTCCAGCGTATTAAGAACATCCGGGCCCGGAATATAAAAAGTCCGCCACGGATCATCAACGCAATATAGATAGCCTTCATCATCCAGCGTGATCGATTCGAGCGCCATAGTGTACCCCTGACCGCCGGAACCGGGTATGTTACTCACAACCTGGCAGTCATACTGTTTTTCGATCCGGTTACCGGTAATTTTTATCTTGAAAATTTTAGCGGCATTTCTGTCCATCACCCACAAAGAGCCGCCCCCTTCCGCGTACAGTCCGCATACCGTCCCGATGCCTGCCGTTTTTGTACTGACCGCATATTTAATTTCCAATGTCTTTTTGTCGGCGACATAAATTATCGAACTGTCGCCAAAAAATTTCCCTTTTTGAAATCCTTCGAGGCCGAGATAGAAATAATTTTCATCTGCGCATATCCCTTCAAATCCGATGTTGTTTTTCACATTCTCGAGAAATGTCTCCTCCGGAGTGAACTCCATCTTCGAAAGGCTCTCAATCACCATTGAACGGATGTCACCGTTCTTAAATCCGGCTTTGTAAATTCCTACGGTCGCGGAGGGAAACGGCATATTCCCCTCAACGGATAAATAAACCTCGCCTGTGTATCTGTCGTAAGAAATCTCTTCAAAATCCTTTTTCGGAAGTTTATCAAGTATTGCGCTCACTTCAGGCGAAAAAGAATATTTACTGAGTGAATATGATTCGGTTTTCGATATCCTTAACAGGTAAATATCTCCGATATCATCCGCGAGCAAAAAAAGTTTTGACGAGTCCTCGCTTCTGCCGATAAACGCTATTCCGCTGGTCTGGTCAGTATATGATAAACTGTCTCTCAGCCACCTCGAGTATTCGGGTTTACACTCCTGCTGCCCGTAGGAGGCGATACAGGCCGCAAAAATTATAAGTAATATCCGTGCCATAATTTTAAAATTCTGAACCTTAAAATATCAATAAGTTTGCAATTTTATGCACTTAAAAATTGTATCCCTCCCCCCTCCTATTTATATTTACATTATGATTTTAGCCCGGTACATACTGCGCAACCACCTGGTCCCCTTCATTTTCTCGTCAATCACGCTGATGGGGATATTCCTGCTCCAGTTTTTGATGAAAACGGCGGACCGGCTGGTAGGGAAAGGCCTGGACACCCTCGTCATTATCCAGTTAATTGCCTATAACCTTGCCTGGATGGTGGTTCTGGTGGTTCCTATGGCTGTTCTGATATCAACCCTGATGGCTTTTGGGGGGATGTCCCAGAACAACGAAATCACAATTATGAAATCGAGCGGAATAAGCCTTTACAGAATGCTGGTAACGCCGGTGCTTTTTTCGGCCGTCATCTTCTATGGCCTCGTGGTCTTTAATAATGATGTCCTCCCCGATGCGAACCACGCCGCCAAAACCCTGATGTTCGATATTTCCCAAAAAAAACCGACCCTGTCCCTTGAACCGGGCGTCTTTTCGCAGGAGGTCACAAATTACGCAATCCTGGTCCGGGATATTGACCAGAAATCGAATAAACTTTACGGGGTTACGATTTACGATTACAATGATCCGAATAAAGTAAATGTGGTCACCGCGGTGAACGGGAAAATCTATTTTTCAAAAGATATGACAAAACTGATAATGGACCTGAACGACGGAGAGATCCACGAGGCCGATATTTCCCAGTCGGGCCTATACCGAAAACTCCGTTTCACTCATCACAGAATTGCAATGAACGCGGAGCAGTTCCTCTTTCAGCAAAGCACCCCCGGGAGTAGCCAGAGGGGTGACCGCGAATTGAGCACCGCGGATATGAGAATGCGTGTGGACAGCCTCAATGCGATCAGATCCACATATGAAAATATGTACAACGATGAAATCAGCAGGATCTTTTACGGTGATCCCGGTTTGAAACCGGTCCGGCCAAATATCACACATTACAACATCAGGCAGAGGAATTTGCTGAACACGCTCCACGCTCATAAAAACGGTATCGGCAGCGCGTTCGTACGGGAACAAATGATGCAGAATGAAGTCGATAAATATATGGTCGAGATACATAAAAAATATTCTATCCCGTTCGCCTGCGTGGTATTCATCCTTCTCGGAGGGCCGCTTGGAGTGATGACGCGTAAAGGCGGATTCGGAGTCGCTGCGAGCGTAAGTCTATTCTTTTTTCTCGTTTACTGGGCATTCCTGATCGGCGGGGAGAAACTTGCAGACCGCGGTTTCGTTACACCGTTCGTCGGAATGTGGTCCGCGAACATACTTCTCGGTGCCGTGGGAATTTTATTGACCTACAAAACAGCTAAAGAGACCGTAACCATTGACTTCTCTTTCCTCAGGAAATTTATACCTAAAAACTGGCAGTCCCAGGATACACAGCAGGATTTAACTTGAAAATAATTGACCGCTACCTGATAAAACAGTTTATTCAGTCCATTCTCTTCGGGCTGCTGGCATTTACTCTGATCTTTGTCGTGATCGACCTGATGGAAAACCTTGATGATTTCATCGATATGAATGTCCCGAATGAAGTCATCATACAATACTACATTGTATTTATGCCGGAAATAATACGCCTGATGATGCCGGTAGCTGTCCTGTTTGCAAGTTTGTTTACCGTGGGTAAGATGTCTAACCTGAATGAACTGACAGCCATCAAAGCGGCGGGGGTCAGCCTCTACAGATTTATGCTTCCGGTTATTATTGTCACGCTTATGGTCTGTGCGTTTTCGGTCTATTTCGGCGGCTACATCGTTCCTAAAGCGAATGAGCAAAAATTGAGTTTTGAAATGAAATATCTGAACAGGGGATACAGTTTCGCGGGGAGTAATATTTTCTTTCAGGATTCTCCGACAAAAATTGTGTCAATATCATATTTCGATGAGCCAAACCTGATGGCTATGAGAGTAGGAATTCAGCAGTTCGATCCTAAGGACCTGACGAGAATGGTAAACCGCCTCGATGCTCAGCGCCTGAAATTTGATACGCTCAAAAATAAATGGGTAGCGATGAACGGAACCGAAAGGACTTTTTCTGAGTACTCTGAGACACTTTCGCAGTTTACTGAAAAGGAACTGACCGGAGTTTATTTCCGTCCCGGGGACCTCTCATCCAAACAAATGAAACCGGAAGAAATGCACCTTGGCGAACTGAGAGAACTTATCGAAAACCAGAAGAGGGCGGGTACGGACCCTTCACGAACGGAGATTGAGTATCACTCCAGATTCGCTTTTGCTATCACGCCGTTTGTAGTGGTTCTCTTCGGGCTTCCGTTTTCCGCGAATAAGCGCAAGGGGGGATTGGCAATCCAGGTAGGTATCAATATCCTTATAACTTTTATCTATCTTGTCCTTATGAAAATAAGCCAGGCATTTGGTAAAAACGGAGCAATGGATCCGTTCTTAACTGCCTGGCTTGTGAATTTTCTTTTCTTCTTCGCTTCAGTTATTAACCTGGCAAGATTCAGGCAATAACTTTAAGTTCCGTTAAAACTTCCAGCGGGCTCCCATTGCAAAGGATATTCGCTGTGCATCTCCGGGGGTGAAGATATACTGGAAGTCGGGCGTTGCAAGGTTAACTTCAACCGGACCCAGATTAAATCCTATACCCACCGACCAGATAAAAGGCACTTCGCCGCCGAATGAAAATCCGCCGCGCATATAAGGCAGCCATTTTGACTGGTTCCATTCGCCGCCTAATGAGAAACGGGGTTCTTTACTGTTCCTTGGCTCATTATTAAATCCCTGATTATAATCGAACGCAAGAATAAAATATTTGTAATCGCTTTTCCAAACCAGGTAAGAGGCGCCAAGCCTGAATACTGTCGGAAGTTGTGTTGTGAACGCGTCCGTATAGCGTCCTTCACCCTTTAGAAGTGTAACGAGAGTATCACGCTGTTCGGGATCGATCATTTCAGTTACTCTTACTTCCCTGTTGCTTGTGTATTCAGCAACATTCTGTTCCCATTTCATAGATCCGATATCCGTTACCGCAAGTCCGATTTTCCATCTTTCACCAATCTCGGCGGTGAATCCCAAATCGAATCCGAAGCCGGAGCCGACCGGTTTTGGGAAAATAGCGAACGCGAAATTCTTTTTCGTTGCGGCGGAATCAAACCCGTATTCAACACCCACATTATCCGAGAATGCCGTAACAATCCTCATCTCGCTTTTCCCGGTAATTATACCGTCGCCCTGAGTAGTGAGGCTGGTGTTCATTTTGTCCACCCCTACATACGCGAGTCCCTGAATCAGTTTCAAAGTAACGCCGCCGTACAGGTTGGTAATGAATTTGGGCTTCATAAAATTAAGCGGGCGCGCGTAACTAAGAGTGTATTCGCGGAGATAGCTGACACTGATGTTGAAATCATTAAAGTCGTAGGTCTTTCCCGGGGGATTACCTGAAACAAAAAGATCGATGATACCGGACGGTATGTTGAACTTCTGCATCATATAATCGTTGATGGAGAACGCAATCACGCCTTTCTCGTTATTCAGTTTATACGATAATGCAAAATCGTTCATAGCTATGTCCGCGAATATCAGTCCGCCTCCTTCAAACACATTGCGAAGGCGGTCTTTGTCGCTGTCGGTAAGAAATCTGCCGGCAGTCTGGCCGGAAGCATCAGTCTCACCGCCGAAGAAATAATTGTACTCGTTAAGGCTTAAGAAATCGGTCCCCATTCTCACATTCAGGTTTGGCAGCGGGAAGTGGGTCGAGATTTCGATCTTATTTGCTTCGGACAAATAGAGATTCGCGGGGTTCTTGCCGATGGCATAGATTCCCTTGGGAAGCGTAACATAGGTTTTGCCTGTTCCGGTTGTCCAGGGATCTGTCGAGCCTGTAGAGCCGCCGCCCTGGGCAAAGCTAACGGAAAATGTCACCGTGAAAATTGCTAATAATAAAATCTTTTTCATTTTTGTCTCCTTCCTTACGGTTTCACTCTGTATTTAACAAGGCCGAATCCTCTTATTTTTATATAATCGGATGTATAGAAGGAGACCGGTGCATTACCGGCAAGAGATGTGTTCATTGTAATATAGGAGCGGAAAGTCTTGCTCCTCGAGAACTTGGTAAACTCTTCCCCTTTGAGTGAAATCGAGATACTGTCAACAGCAGGTTGTGTAACGCGGCCGGTCGAAGCGGACACTATGCCTCCGGGGATTACTATGACAGTATCGGTATTCGGTGCGTAACGCGGAGGAAGTATAACGGTTGTATCGCCAAATTCATCCAGAAGCACCGCCTGGAAATTTATACTGATAGGCAAATGGTTCTCGACTATCAGATTCAGTGATGCATTCTGAAGGCTGGACAACTGCTCCTGGTTTGAGGAGGCAATGTTCACTTCGCTGGTATCAACAAAGCGGCCGTTGCTCATCCCCAGCTTCAAAGGCGTATATAAATGCCCTGTACCGAAGATGCTGTCAGTATTGGTAATCTTCCCGACAAGGTAATTAGGGCTCACTATCGCGCTGTATTCAAAGGTAACGCTGTCGGGCGGGGCGCTGGCAAAAGCATCAATAAAATTTGTAAGCTCCGCAGAACTAAGCGTTATATGGGTTGCAGAGGAACCGCCAATGATGGATGTATAAGGAATATTTATAACTGACGTTACATTATTATTTTTCCCTCTGATCTTTCCTTTGAAGCCCAGTTCTTCAGTTGAAGTGGAGTTTATAAACAACTCCATCAGGAATTCCTTAAACTTCAGCGAGGCAGCGTTGAAATTGGACATAGAACCCAGTTTAACCGGGATTGATGTCGCGTTAAATTCCAGCGCGGTAGGCTTTATCCTTCCGTCTATGGATTTAAGCACCAGGTCGCTCATATTGATGTTGACCGAAATACTGTCATCCTTCCGCAGTGTCCTCGTTCCTGAGGATGACTTCGGAGTCAGCGTCACTGTATAACCGAGCTTGTTCGTTAACTGCCCGCTTACTAACGAAACGATCCTGTAATCGAGCAATGAACTGATTGTCTTGATATCATTTGATTTCCTCGGTAAAACAAAATTTGCGGTATAAGGATTGTTTGAAGGGTCCCTGAGATTTTTGAAAACGAATACAGCGGAAAGATCCACATCAAGGTGGTTCTTAACTTCAAAAACCAGCGATCCGTCTTTAATTACTATTTCTGATAGCTGCGTGGAATCATCAAGGGCGAAGGTGCTGTCAATTGTAATAGGATCCTGCGGCGGCAGAACTGCATTCACTTCTTCTACCGTAAAGTTCAGTATCCTTCCCTCCACGGATGTTCCCGCGTTTGGCGGAAGCTTTACGAAATTAAATCCGCTGCCCGGCGCGCTGACCACAAGTTCAATACGCATACTGTCAACAAGCGTGGCCCCGGCAAGATTAAAATCGGTCTGTTTAGTCGAGCCTGTCGCAATCGTGAGCGGAGCCGTAGACTGCATCTGCGGTATAACCTGCGCGTTATACAGGTTAATAAATTTGATACTGTTTATAACAATATCTGATCCGTTATTATTTGTGAACTTAAACTGGAATGTACCTGATTCAAATTTTGCATAGCTGAACTGATTTATCTTGGGAAGATTCTGCGTTACAGCCAAATTGTTCACCGGCGGAAAGATTATGCTGTCCACCCCCGCCGCGGCAGGTACAATTTTTGAAACACTGATATTCGAAACAATCGGATCAGGATTGTTTATTGTTATGGTTCCGGTCTTTACGGCAGTTCCGACGCCGAGGGGATTCATAACCAGTTTATCATCCACCAGCACCGGATTCAAAGGTTTATTATCTTCATAGTAAATCAGCCCAAGTGACGCGGGATCATTAGATGCCCGGAGCGCCGAACTGTCTTTTTCAATAAGTTCAAAAAGTGTGCTCGTGTGGTCCACAACCGGCATCACGAGATCAACATCGTAATTTGGCAAAAATGGCTCTTTAACTTCGCATCCTGAGAATAAAAAAATCAAAGCAGCGGCAAAGGAAAAACTCAGCAGTAAATTCAGTTTCCTCCCTGAAATAATGGGCAAGGCAAAACGCAAAACAAGACTCCGTAAAATTGAACGTTATTTTCAAAGGAATATAATTATCAATCCTATCATATAAAAGTATTTCATATCACATATATTCCGCCCCAAATCCGCCGGTTTTTCACTTTCGGCACTATCCTCCGTCCCGTTGCGGTGACTTTCTGTGTTATCGGCAATCATCCCCGGATACGCCACAAACAACCATCAGCGGCAATCAGTCGAATCTGTGTCATCTGTGTTCTATTACATCGTCTGTTTTGGCCGGATTCCGATATTGCAACAATCATCTATAAACAAAAAAACGGCTGACCCTTTTTAAGGACCAGCCGTTCAAAAATAACGGGAAATAATTACTAATTAATTTTTTCGTTTGGCTTGACCGGAGTAAATCCGAAAGGAGCATCCCCGCCCCCTTCAAGTTTAATCTCTCCGAAGCGGGCCTCGAATTTATCGATATTGTCTTTCAGCGCCCTGAGAAGCATCTTCGCGTGCTGGGGAGTTGTGATGATCCTTGACAGGAGCCTTGCCTTCGGCACTCCCGGCACTATCCTTGTAAAATCAAGAACAAACTCAGCCTGTGAGTGTGTGATGATAGCAAGATTGGAATAAATTCCTTCCGCTTCTTTTTCACCGATCTCTATATTGATCTGGTGTTCCTGTGGAGGAGGGTTCTGCTGACTCATCTGATTTCCTTAATTCCTTATTTCCGTAATTTATCGGCTGTAGCAAAAGCTGCTTTTGCGTCTTCGATCCTGCCGAGAATTGAATAAACTTTTCCTGCCAGTTCCCATACGGCTGCATCGTCCTGCTTTGCTTTCAGATAAGCCTCAAAATATGGTACTGATTGATTATACTTCGCCTTAGCTTCCGGACTGTCTTTCCCTTCGTCTTCAGCTTTTTTCTGGATAACCGCACCCCACTTAATGTATGTTACAGCCATATTATAAGTTGCGTTGATATAATTCGGATCGAGTTCGAGCGCTTTCTTGAACTGGGTTTCGGCGGCTTCAAAATTATTCGAGCCGAGCAGAACAACTCCGTAGTTATATCTGTAGGCTTTATTGTTCGGGTCCCTGTTAACGCCTTCTTCAAAGGTTGATTTGGCAATATCTAATTTATTGGAAGCGATGTAAGAGTTTGAGAGTGAAACAAGAAGTTCACTGTCATCCTGATAGATTTTCTTTCCTTCGGTTAACACTTTGATGGCTTTTTCGAAATTCATCATTGCTTCGGTGCTGTCAGATACTTTTTTGCTGCGTTCGTAACTGTCTTTAAGGTTGCTTCCTTTTGTGTAATAGATTTCACCGAGATAACGGTAAGCTTCAACGGCTTTTTTAAGTTCAATCAGCTTTTCAAAAGGAGAGATCGCGTCGTCATAACGCTGTAAATTCAGATAAACGAAAGCGAGGTTTTTATACGTATCTGCTGAATCCGGCTCAACTCTCGCTGCAGTGGAAAACGCTGAGGCAGCTTTTTCAAAATACATATTTGCTGAATCAGGAGCGCCGGCATTAGAAGCTTTATTGAAGAAGGCAACGCCTCTGTTGAAATAATTTCCCCAGTGATATTTCTTCTGTCCGTTAATCTCCTTCGAAAATTTCTTGCTGATAGCAAGTGAATTGTTAAAGGATTCGATCATTTTATCGATCTGCTCCTGCTCGCCGTAAATATAACCTAAAAGATAATTGCCTTCATCGCTTTTAGGGTTTTTTTCAACTTCTTTTTTTAAGACCTCTTCAGCCTTGACCAGGTTCTTCTGCTGAATATAGAGCTTCGCGCTGGTAATTTCAGTGGACGCGCACTGAAAACCAGAGAATACCAGCACAACAGTTACTAACGCTATAAATAATTTAACAGGGGATTTCATCCGGGCTCCTTTTTAAAAAAATATATCTTTAAAGTTACGAGTTATCGGCTGTTTTAGCAAATTCAATGAACAATTATCAAAGACCAATGATCAATTTTCAGCCATAAAACAGGAACAAACTTTGTTCGATGTTGAAATTTCGATGTTATTTCGAGGGGAAAAGTGTAAAAATTGCCCCAAAATCACAGATTTTCCTAAAAAAGACCTGAACATTCATCAGCATTGAAGGATCCGTTACCGATCCAAAAAATTAATACTTGATAATTGATAATTGCTAATTGATCATTGTTCTCGAATTCTTCTTATTTTTGTATAAACTATTGAGAAAATTGTGACAAAAGAAGAAATTATCCGTTCCATACCCAAGGTTTTACTCCACGATCATCTCGACGGCGGACTGAGGCCACAATCTGTAATCGACTTAGCTAAAGATCTTAACTATAAAAAACTTCCTACTACCGACGCCGGTGAACTCGGCGCCTGGTTCCACGAAGGAGCGAATAAAGGTTCGCTTCCTGAATACCTCCGCGGTTTCGAGCATACCTGCGCGGTTATGCAGACCAAAGACGCCCTGATCAGAGTGGCTTACGAAATGATGGAGGATATGTATAAAGACGGCGTGTGTTACGTCGAAACCCGCTTTGCGCCTGTTTATCATACTCAGAAGGGGCTTTACCATACTGATGTGGTTTCCGCTGTGCTTGAAGGGCTGGAGAGAGGGAAAAGAGATTTCGGAGTCGGATACGGCCTGATACTCTGCGCTATGAGAAATATGAAGAACACCGAAGAAATCGCGGAACTTGCGGTTGATTTCAAGAATGACGGCGTCGTCGGATTTGACCTCGCGGGCGAAGAAGGCGGTTATCCTCCTAAAAAACACCTTGAAGCTTTTCAGTTTATTCAGCGCGCTAATTTTAATATCACCATCCACGCCGGTGAAGGCTTCGGAAAAGAATCCATCTGGCAGGCGCTGCAATGGTGCAACGCGCACAGGATCGGCCACGGAACAAAAATTATTGAGGACCTCGTATTTGATGCCGACGGCAATGTTGTCGCGATGGGTGAACTCGCGCAATATATACTTGATAAACGCGTGCCGATTGAAGTCTGCCTCCTGAGCAATGTACATACCGGCGCGGTTGATAAAATCGAAAACCATCCTTTCGGGACCCTGTACCACTCAAAATTCAGGGTAACCATAAATACTGATGACCGGCTTATGAGCGATACAACAATGACAAAAGAATTTATGACAGCCGCGGAAGTTTTCGGCCTCTCTGTTGACGACATAGAAAAACTTACGATCAATTCTATGAAATCCGCTTTTATTCATCACCACGAACGCCTGGATTATATCTACAACGTAATAAAGCCGGGCTACCAGAAGATGAGAGAAAATTTATTATCATTAAATCACTAGGAAGCAATGCGCAAAGACTTCAGAAACTATAATTTCGAGTTTACAAAAAACGAAAAAAAAATATTACTCAACTTCACAAAACAGGCGCTTAAGCAGTTTGAAGGGAGCAACAGCCCCACCGATGTTAAAGCGTTCTCTTCAATTGTCGAGAAATTAAATTCATCTGACGAGACAATAAAATTTACTAAAGATGAACTCACGCGCCTGAAATATAACCTGACCCATAATATGCGCTTTATCAGGGAACAGAGTTCAAAAGGGTTCTTCATTAAAAAGTGGATCTACAAATCACTGTTGGCTCAGTACACAAATATTTTCGAAACACACTTCAAGGACTGATATATGTCTTCAGGAGCAAGAACGGTAAGGGCGCCGCGCGGAACTGAATTAAGCTGCAAGGGATGGATCCAGGAAGCGGCATTGCGGATGCTGATGAACAACCTCGATCCTGACGTTGCCGAGAATCCCGCTGAGCTGATCGTCTACGGCGGAAAAGGGAAAGCCGCGCGCAACTGGGAATGTTTTGATGCCATAGTAAAAAGTTTACGCGAACTTGAAAACGACGAGACCCTCCTTGTGCAGTCAGGTAAACCCGTGGCAGTATTCAAAACACATACCGATGCGCCCCGTGTGATAATTTCAAACTCAATGCTCGTGCCCCACTGGGCAAGCTGGGATGAGTTCCGCAGGCTTGAACAACTTGGCCTAACGATGTACGGACAGATGACCGCGGGAAGCTGGATCTATATCGGCACACAGGGTATTCTGCAGGGCACATATGAAACATTCGCGGAGTGCGGAAATAAATATTTCAACGGTTCTCTGAATGGTAAGTTTTTACTTACTGCCGGGCTAGGCGGTATGGGCGGCGCCCAGCCTTTAGCAGCAACGCTGAACGGCGCCGCTTTCCTCGGCATCGATGTTGATATCGAAAGGATCAACAAACGCCTCCACACAGGTTATCTCGACGTCCTTGCTAAAGATCTTGATGAAGCGCTAAGTCTCATAAAAAAGGCCAAAGAAGATAAAACCGGGTTATCTGTAGGGCTTGCCGGCAACGCCGGAGAAGTGCTTCCGCAGATACTCGCAAAAGGGATTCTCCCCGACATCGTTACCGACCAGACTTCCGCGCACGATATGCTGAACGGTTACGTCCCGATGGGAATGCCGTTTGAGCAGGCGGTAAAGATGCGCGTCACCGATCCCGATAATTACATTAAACTTGCGCGTACAACTGTTGTGGCACACGTAAATGCGATGCTCGAATTCCGCAAGCGCGGATCAATAGTGTTCGATTACGGCAACAACATCCGCGGCGAGGCAAAAGAAAACGGCGTTGCGAACGCGTTTGACATTCCCGGCTTCGTTCCGGAATTCATCCGTCCCCTCTTCTGCGACGGCAAAGGGCCGTTCCGCTGGGCTGTGCTTTCCGGCGACCCAAAAGACCTTTACGAAACTGATAAGGCGGTTCTCGAAACATTCCCCGAAAACAAACTGCTCACCAACTGGATCACCCAGGCGCAGAAGAAAGTCCACTTTCAGGGGCTTCCGGCGCGCATCTGCTGGCTCGGTTACGGCGAGCGCGCGAAGATGGGAAAGATATTTAATAAGTTAGTCGCGGACGGCAAAGTCTCCGCGCCCATAGTCATCGGACGCGATCATCTCGATTGCGGCTCAGTTGCTTCCCCTTACCGCGAAACCGAAGCAATGAAAGACGGAAGCGATGCTATTGCCGACTGGCCCATACTCAATGCGATGCTGAATTCCATCGGCGGCGCGAGCTGGGTATCGGTCCATCACGGCGGCGGTGTGGGCATCGGCAAATCAATCCATTCAGGTATGGTGGTCGTTGCCGACGGAACTCCCGAAGCGGAAAAACGGCTTGAACGCGTGCTTACGTACGATCCCGGTATGGGAATTGTCCGCCACGCTGATGCCGGGTATGAAAGGGCTATTGATAACGCCGTCAACCAGGGCGTCAAAATTCCTATGTTAAAAAAATAATCACGATATAATCCAATAAAGGTGTTCAAATGAAAGTTAGTGTTTTAGTTGCGGATAAATTTCCTGACCTGTACATTCAGCAGATGAAGGACCTCGATTTAGAGGTAATATATTCACCCAAACTCGGAGAGAACGACCTTCCGGAAGCCGCGAAGAATGTGGATATTCTTGTTGTGCGTTCCACAGTTGTCAACGCGGAAACAATCAAACAGAGCGAAAAACTAAACCTGATCATCCGTGCCGGCGCGGGAGTTAATAACATCAATATCGCTGCGGCAAATCAGAAAGGTATTTATGTTGCCAACTGTCCCGGTATGAATTCTATCGCGGTGGCGGAACTCGCAATAGGGCTTATGGTTTCGCTCGACAGAAGGATTCCCGATAACGTAATCGATTTCAAAAACGGAAAATGGAACAAAGGCGAGTACTCTAAAGCTGAAGGGCTCTACGGCAAAACGCTCGGCATCATCGGAGTAGGCAACATCGGCAAAGAAGTAGCGAAGCGCGCGCAGGCATTCGGGATGAATGTATACGGAAAAGATATTTCAAGGATCGAAGGCGTTGCAATCAAAGATTTTTCTGAGATGGACCAGCTTATCCCTCTATGTGATGTTATCACGCTTCATATGCCTTCAACGCCTCAGACAAAAGGGCTTTTTAATAAAAAGATGTTCGGTTATATGAAACCTAATGCGTTCCTCATCAATACCGCGCGTCAGGACCTTATTGTTGAAGAGGATATGCTCGAAGCAATCAAAGAGAAAAACATCCGCGTAGCGCTTGACGTTTTCAAAGGCGAGCCGGAAGGAAAAACCGGAGAAGTCAGTTCGGTGCTTATGAATAATCCTAATGTTTACGTAACACACCATATCGGAGCTTCGACCGAGCAGGCACAGAACGCGGTAGCGGAAGAAACCGTAAGGATCATCAAAGATTATATGACGAGCGGAGTGATCGCGCACTGGGTAAACCGCGCCAAGATCACCGATGCAAAATTCCAGCTGGTCGTAAAACATTACGACCGTCCCGGCGTGCTCGCCGCGATACTCGCAGTCATCCGCGACGCGAACATCAACATCGAAGAGATCGAGAACATCATATTCGAAGGAGGCGTTGTCGCAACCTGCACTATGAAGCTTATGTCAGAAGTATCCGGCGACAACCTTAAACTCATCCGCGAAAACCCGAACGTGATCTCCGTTTCTCACGTAGCCATTTAACCTAAAAACACTCCCTTCCCCTTCCCTCCCTTTTTGCAAAGGGAGGGACCGAGGGTGGGTTAGGGGAAATTTACTTCATCAGCAGCATCTTCTTTGTAATTACAACATTATCAGCACGTAACTGATAAAAATACACCCCGCTCGTCAGCCGCGGAATACTATTCCGCGCTACGGAAAACTCAACCTCGTAATCCCCCGGCGCCTGCTCCTTATCAACAAGCACCGCAACTTCGTTACCAAGAATATCATACACCTTCAACTGCACTCTGCTGATAATTGGTAATTGGTAATTGATAATTGTCGAGGGATTGAAAGGGTTGGGGTTGTTCTGAAACAATTTAAATTCTTTAGGTGCTTGGGTCTCATTTTCTGTGTCCGACCCTGAACCAACGATCAAATGTATCGGAACTGTTACCGTAGGGTTAAACGGATCGCTGCTATTTATTATTATTGAAGCATTATAATCACCTGGATCAAGTTGTGTTGCGTCAAAGACCAGATCTAACTCGAACGATGAGTGAGGTGAGCATACACCCGAGTCAGGAGTAATAAATATCCATCCGGGTTGTATCGGTGCGTCTGAATCTACCCATAATGGAGAACCGTATAACAATCCATAATTTGAATTAATCGTTTTATCATATAAATAACTACCGCTTCCTTCGTTAAAATTCCAATAACCAATTAATCCCGATTCAGTACCCGCTAGTTGCCTATACATATATTTTGTAACTTCGGTCTGGGTCCTCGCAATATTCCAAATTCTGATTTCATCTAAATAGCCTTCAAAGAATGGAGCATAAAGAAAATCATATGTCCCAATCCGAAATGGTTGATCAGTATCTCTATCCATAATTATTGTATTAGTATTCTCCTCATCTGTTAAAGAGCCATTTACATACAGTTTTAGCGAACTGATTAAAGAATTAAAAACCATCGCTATGTGATTCCACGTCATCGGTTGAATTGGCTCAGACTGCACTCCTGCATTGATGGTCTGCCCTGAGTTACCTGAAATACCAATATCTATGGTACCTGACTCATAAATATTTGCACCAAATTCATCATCCTCAGTATATCCTGCGCCCCATTTACCCAGCACCTCCTGTGTGTTGTAAGGTAAATGATTAATTTTCATCCAGAATTCAATCGTAAAAGCAGATCCTATTGCACTTAGCTCCGGATTGTCCGGAACTTCGGCATAGTCATCTATCCCATCAAATTTGAGTGCAAAGTTTGTAGAACTGAATCCTCCAAATGACCTGAAATACAATTCAGTCTCACCCTGATTGCTTATTGTTAATCTTTTTGAAGTTGTTGAACCAAGTGGGACTGTGACTACAATCGAGTCGGGTTGAACAGCAATTATTGCCGGTGGCCTGAGTACTGAAAAGGCATCGGTCTTGGTAAGAATTCCGTCTAATGAACATTCAATATTTATGCTCCATTTACCCGTGTCACACACAGAAGGAATCCTGAAATGTGCATTCAATCGATTATTAGTTAGTACTCTAAAACTGTCTGCGCTGATTATTGAATTTCCTTTAGAAAGCCACACTTGCTGTGTCCCTCCAACGAAATGTGTATTAAACCCTCTGATTTCAATATTAACAGGATAGGACTGATAACCAAATACGGGCTGAACAAAAGCTAAAAAAGTATCCCGCGAGGCTAATGCCAACGACGAAAGCGAGCCAATCGAAAGTTGACTCATTTTGTGGAAATAGTTCAGATTGAATTTATCTATCCTGTCATTTATTGTGTGGTAGTAGGGATTAAGGTCCCCGCCATAATAAGCTTCTATCAACAATACAGCGCCGTAACCGTAATTCCAAAAGGAAGAATGATCACTTGCGCCGGTGCCCGGATCATATACCTCCGGAGAAAGAGACAAACCATACAGACTGTCGGTACTTACCAGAATTGAAGCGAGCAGATTCGAATTTGCGATATTTGCCGAGTGAATATCCAGCAAGCCGTCGTTATTCCCGTCCCACCCGATCATATCCATATTTACAACACCTTCTATTTGTTCCTGATTTATTGATGCTTGTGATGCATAATAATCACTCCCTATGAGTCCTATCTCCTCTTCGTCCCAAAATGCGAATACTATTGAATATTGTGTTGTATAGCGGGAGAGTATTCTCGCCGCCTCTATTACGGCAGCCGCTCCGCTGGCATTATCATCCGCACAATATACATCAACCGCATCATAATGAGCGCAAATTATATATTTCTTTTCCGGGTAGATACATCCCTCTCGTATCGCATAAACGTTTCTGCCGGTAAAATAGTTTTGTTCGTAAACAGTCAGGTAATAAGAAGAGAGCTTTTGTTTGATATATTCTGCCGCGAGGATTCGCCCAGTCTCATCCCGGTGGCGAATAATTACTTTATTACCACCTATCACCACAGAATCCTCTCCTGAGAGTATCCGTACAAATGAAATAAGTGAATCCCGGTTAACCTGGCCGATAATATTAGCGATAGTTGAATCATAACTCTGATTAACTGAAGGAAGCGCTTTCCTTATTAAACTCTCAGCATAAGATCGATCAACTTTCTCCAGCAGGCGAGGGTAACTCTGGCCATAAACAAATGTATGACTAATAACAAGTATCCACAAAACATAAAAATACTTTTTCATTATTTGCTCGTATTTATGGTTGTTAGATTGCTACCTCTTCCATTATTCCTCTCCTTACTGAAGGAGAGGAAAACAGGGTGAGGTTGTTTATTTTAATATCAGCATCTTCTTTGTTATTACAACAGTTCCAGCGCGAAGCTGATAGAAATACACTCCGCTTGTCAGCCGCGGAATACTATTCCGCGCTACGGAAAACTCAACTTCATAATTCCCCGGCGCCTGCTGCTTATCAACAAGCACCGCAACTTCGTTGCCGAGAATATCAAATACTTTTAATTGTACGCGCGAATAATCATTCGCCCCTGCAGAAACCGGAACTGAATATTTGATAATTGTTGAAGGATTAAAGGGATTCGGGTAGTTCTGCGAAAGAGCGAATGAGGTCAGGGTTTCGCTTTGTTGCTTTTCATCAATGAAGGTCACACCGCCGTTTGTGGTTTTGAGGATTGTACCTCCTTCTCCGACAACCCAACCCGTAGTAGAATCCACAAAGTAAACTGAGAATAATTCATTCGTTGTCCAGGATGTCTGGGAACTCCAGTCTAACCCTCCGTTAGTCGTTTTAAGAATTTTTCCGCCTGAGCCGCAAGCCCAACCATTATTTGAGTTCAAAAATCGAACTGAATTCAAATCAGTCCACACACCACTCGATTGTAGAACCCAGGTTGCACCTCCGTTTGTCGTCTTTAGAATGATGCCTCGACTTTGCCAGACCTCACCCACTGCCCATCCTGTATTTGCGTCAATAAAATTGACCGATAGTAAATTCGTTATAGTTCCGCTTACTTGTAAATTCCATTGGACACCTCCGTTAATTGTTTTTAGAATTGTTCCGCTGTCTCCAACTGCCCAGCCCGTATTAACGTCTGTAAAGTATACACCGTTTAATGTCTTCGAAGATAGAGATGCCTGTTCGGTCCAGGTAGTGCCCCCGTCAGTTGTATGATATATATTCGAGTGAAATTCTGATCTAATCCCCACCGCCCATCCATTGAGTGTATCCGTAAAATGTACACATTTCAAGGAGTTTCCTGAAGACGTTGGTACATTACTCCAATTTTCCCCTCCGTCTCGAGTTTTCAGAAGCGCTTGACGAGTACCTGGGCTATAAACGTCCTCTCCGACTGCCCAGCCGTAGTTGATGTCCGTGAAGAAGACTGAATATAAGATATGATCCACCTCCTCATATTTTTTTATCCATGTTTCACCGCCATTAATTGTTCTGAATATCGTGCCACCTCCTCCTGCGTCACCTCCCACAACCCATCCATTACTTTTGTCAATAAAATGAACGGAATTAATGGGGATCGTGGTTCCTTTTGATTGAGTGGTCCAATCGACCCCTCCGTCGGTTGTCTTAAGGATTGTTCCATATCTTCCCACCGCCCATCCGTATAATGAATTTTTAACGCACACTGATGCCAAACCGCTTGAAAATATGCTTTCTGTCCAGGAACTTCCGCCATTTGTGGTTTTTAGAATAGTGCCATAGTAAACAGAGTAATCTCCGACGACCCACCCATTATTTGCATCAGCAAAATAAACCAGGGCTAACTTAGGTTGGTCGTGCCCGATTGTTTGAATATTCCAATCCGCACCTCCATTATTTGTCTTCAAAAATTTTCCGCTGTCACCAACCGCCCATCCGGTGTTTGAGTCAATAAAATAAACGGAGTTCAATTTAACTGTTAATCCGATTGACTGCTGATTCCAAGTAATTCCGGCATTTATTGTTTTTAATACCATTCCACCTTCTCCAACAGCCCAGCCAACAATAGTATCTATAAAACAAACTGAACTTAGAGCACCTCCACTTGGCTCATAATACACCCAGTTTTCACCTCCATCAGTTGTCCTTAAAATAACTTGCCTGTTAGTTAGACTATAAGTATCCTCACCGACTGTCCAGCCGTTCCTGGCATCTTTGAAAGTGATAGAATTTAAATCATAATCCGCGTCACTATATTGCAGAATCCATTCCGACCCGCCATTACTTGTTTTTAATATCGTTCCACTATTTCCTGCAACCCAGCCAATATCTGAGTTTACAAAATTTACGGCATTTAATTCCAAATTTGTTCCACTTATCCTATTTATCCAACTTGCTCCGCCATCAGTCGTCTTAAGAATTTCGCCCCCTTTCCCAACAGCCCAACCCGTACTTGAATCCACAAAATAGACCGAATTCAAATTATTGCCTTGCGGCAGAGGATTCTGCCAGAACCACTGCGCACTGCTGCAGTTAGTAAACAGCAGGACTAAAACGATAATATAGTTTCTTAAGTTCATAAATGTTCCTTTCTTTTCGTCTAACCCCTCCAATCCCCCTCCCCTTTTTAAAGGGGAGGGGGCTTAGCATAAGCTTACTTCATCAGCAGCATCTTCCTTGTAATTACAACATTATCAGCGCGAAGCTGATAGAAATACACTCCGCTTGTCAGCCGCGGAATGCTATTCCGCGCTACGGAGAACTCGACTTTATAATTCCCCGGCGCCTGCTCCTTATCAACAAGCACCGCAACTTCATTACCAAGAATATCAAATACTTTTAATTGTACGCGCGAATAATCATTCGCCCCTGCAGAAACCGGAACTGAATATCTGATAATTGTTGAAGGATTAAAAGGATTGGGATAGTTCTGCTCCAGCGAAAAAGATTCAGGCAGCGCCTGCGCAGGCGTTTCATTTTCTGTGCCTACGATTATCCGATTAATAAAATTCATAGCTTCGACCCTGATATCAATATCTCTGTTCACAATTCCACTGGCAAAATATTCCGGGCCGCCCGGATAGTTATGCCCGCCAATATTTACCCGGTAAAACCTCACCATCTCTCTCCCTGTTGAGTCATTATACATCATTCTGTCAACGGTTGAGCCATCGCTCCCGTTCCCGTTAATCCGTACTGAGTCAAATAGTACCGTTGCCTTATTTCTGTTTCTCCACCAGTTTACAGTTTGAGGCACGCTCCAAAATCCGTTGCCTCCGTAAAAAGGGACTTGATCATCCGCATTTCCGTGGACCAGCATAATCGGTGCCACAGAATTGGAAAGAACCCCTCCTGTACTTAGCGATGTAAGCACTCCGCCGATCCCAATACACCCTCTGAATTTGTCCCCGGCTGCTGCAAGTGCTTTCTGAACCATAAAACTCCCGTTAGAAAAACCGAATAAGAAAACCTTCTGCGGGTCAATCCTGTACTTTGCTTTCAGCGTATCAATCATTTTCAAAATAAAGTCGACATCATCCGTGGGTGGGGCTGGATATCCCGAATTTGCGCTTATGCCGCTGTTCCAGACCAACTGATATGCTTCCGGGTAAACGGTATATATGCCCAGGCTGTCGCAATTTTTAAATAATTCCAGGATGTTCATTTCCCAATCAATTCCGCATCCGTAACAATTCAGGTGCAGCAGTACAGGGCGGCCGCTGTCCGAAGCAAAAAACCTGGGTGGTATAACCACATAATTCCTTTGCAGCCCCTGGTGAGTAAAACTGTGCATAATTGCTCTGGGCAGTTCAGGCTGAGAGCCGGAAGATGCATCCTCTTCAATAGCTCCCAAATCCGGATTACTGAACGGGTCTCTTGGCCGGTCAGCGCCGTATATGTCTTTTAGTGGGGCCTCCATCGCTATATTATTTATGGTTGCCCACATCGTTCCGCTGCCAAGACACGGACTTTCCGGGGAAAGCCTGTATGATACTGTATCGATAAATCGCGGATCACCTTTTATATTAGCAATGCCTCGGGACGATTCCCCTTTTATTAGATTATTGTACAGTCTGTCCCACATAACACCATCAATATCATTTTTAAATGGTCCGTGGTTCCAGAAGATATTATTAAATCCGTAGACATCCGCAACCGCCCAAGTCGTCGAAACAGACACCGCACAAAATAAACCCGAACCATACGGAGCATAATTCTGCACTATGGTATTGTTTATAAGCTGTATTGTGGCTCTTCGATATGTATAAATTCCGCCTCCTCCCTGCGGTGCATAGTTTTTAGCAATAATATTATTCTTTATAAAGTAACTGTGATTCCACGTCGTTGTCGGATTCCAAATGGTGATTCCTGCTCCTACCTGATTGGCCGTATTACTTTTTATGATATTATTTTCTATTCTGATGTAGGCGGAGAGTCCGGATTCACCTCCAAAAAACATGCCTCCGCCCCTGCCCAATAAATAGTATCCGTATGAATCATTCCCTTCTATGATATTATTTCTGACGATGCCATTGCCTCCGTACAATGCACAGCCGCCTCCGATCGGGCGGTAAGTGCTTGATGCAGTCGAGCTGACGCGATTATTTTTTATGCTATTATTCTCAATAATCCAGTTGTAGATTTCTCCGTTCTGCCTGTAGAGGCAGATCCCTCCCCCTTCCGCGCCGTAGGAGGTATTCACGGCATTCTATGCAATAATATTATAACTGATTCTGGCGCCGCCGGCTGAGATATAGATACCCCCGCCCATTGCAAAAACAGAACTGCCGAAAACCGCTATAGTCCCCTTTCCGCCTGTGATAGTGAATCCTTTGATTATGGTTGTTGTATCAGAGCTTCCAAATATGTGAATTGCTGACCCTGAATCGGGATGTGTTGGCGATGCGCCGGATATTATTGTACGTGAAATATGCGCCGTGTCTCCGTCGTTGATAAAGAGGCTCGCGACAATTATTTTTTTAGAAATTTTCAGATTCTCTGTGTAAGTCCCCTCCGAAACAAGGACAGTATCACCGTCGGTGGAAGCGCTGATAGCAAGCTGGATTTTTGCGTAATCCTGGGGCACGCGGCGGATTGTCGCCTCCGCGGTAAAAACGAACATAAATATCAGGTGGCTGAGAATGAGACAAGCGCGCATAATATCTCCAATATAAATTATATAGTGATTCTTAAAAACTAACTTACTTTAGTAAAAGCATCTTCCTTGTAATTACAACATTATTAGTGCGGAGTTGATAGAAATAAACACCACCGGACAAGTCAAGACCTGTCCCTACACCGGAAAATTCAACTTCATAATTCCCCGGCGCCTGTTCTTTATCTACCAGCATCGCAACTTCGTTACCAAGTATATCATAAACCTTCAGCTGCACTTTACTGGTAATTGGTAATTGGTAATTGATTATTGTTGAGGGATTAAATGGATTGGGGTAATTCTGTGAAAGATTATATTCGGTCGGAGTAGTTTCCTCATATTGAATATCAGTTAATATATGCTCCGTCGCTCCAAGATCCGGCGCTGATCCCGAGGGATTAGGACGGGGGTAACCGAAGAAGTCGTATCTTGGCGCTGACAAAGTTGAGCCGCCTAAAGTTGCCTGCATAACACCCGCACCGAGTGCGGGGCTGTTGCTCAATAACCTGTAATAACTGTCACCTGTAACGAACTGCGGATCAATATTCAGGTTTCCCGTTCCGGTATATCCTCCGCGGATACAGCTGTAGGAGGAATAGAGCAGTCCCCCGGTTATGGTATAAATCTCCGTCCCAAGAGGATTCCAAAAAATATTATTCACGCTGTGAAACCGGCCAGAAGTGCTAATGTAAAGACCAGAACCAATTACATTACCTCCGTTATCGGCAATCGTGTTATTCACTGCATAGATTTTTGATAATGAACCTTCCTGCAATATTCCCCCGCCGATGTTTGTAGCGGTGTTTTTTGCAATGATATTATTCTCCATTGTTACTGTGGGGCTGTTGACAATGCTCCCGATAGTAATGCTGTAAACATTAACGCCGCCTGCTGAATTTGCTTTGTTCTCTGTAATCCTGTTACCTGATAATAAAACATTTCCGTGCCAGATACTCACTCCCCCCGCGTAACAGTTTGTCGTTCCGGTTTTAACAATCTCATTCCGTGAAATATCGTTGTTTATTACTCGTCCGTTATGACCGATTACAATCCCGGCACCCTCTGCAAGGAGGGGTGCTATTATCTTATTATCTCTGATAACATTATTCTCAAGAATAAAGTATGAAATTCCCGTCTGGCTTCCGGGATTCCATACGTTGACCGCCCCAGACAACCACAGATTGTCCGAAACGTAATTTTCACGCATGACATTATGAGAAATTCGCGCTCCGCCCTGATAAAGATCTATTGCCGAGCCCCATCTCCACCACCGGCTCTGTAATGCAACATATCTCTTGTTGCCCGATCCTTTTGTCAAAGTAAATCCCATAATAATCAGCGTTGTATCTGTCTGTCCTTCAATCGTAATCACTGCCCCGGAATCACGGTTGGCGGGCGCACTGCCGTCAATTATTGTTTTCGAAATATGCGACGTGTCGCTATCAATCAGATACTGACTTGCGAGAGTTATCTTCTTTGTTATCTTCAGGTTTTCCAGATATGTACCTTCCGAAACAAGCACAATATTTCCTTCGCCTGCAGCATTGATTGCCTGCTGTATTTGGGGATAGTCCTGGGGTACCCTGATAATTGTTGCAGTACTTGGTGAAGCGAGAGGGCTCTCTATTGCACCGTGGTCAGGTTTGGAGAGTGAAGGATTAGGCCGAATGCTTCCAGTAAAATCAAACAGCGGGGCATTCAGGGTAATGCCGCCCAGTGTTGCCTGAGTCACACCTGCCCCAAGGGCTGGGCTTGTGCTACTTAAGCGGTAAAGCGTATCGTTTTGGATGAATTTTGGATCAGCAGTGGATATATCAGTTCCTGCAGCCCAACCGCCCTGCACAGTACTTGAAGTAACATAATGAGAGGAAGGAATATCCATCGCAATAGCAGGGCCGGAGTCGCCCCAGAAAATACAGTTCATTACTTTTGTATAGAGGCTTGTATAGATTCCGAGGCCTCGCTTTGTTCCGCCGTAACTAAATGCCACAGTATTATTAATCAAACGAGTATCCACTGCATTCATTATATAAATAGCCGCTCCGTCTGACGCCGATGAAAAATTACTTGCTACAATGTTGTTTGAAATATCGTTGAAACTGACATTATTCATAAAAATGCCACCCCACAACTGAGATGTATTGTTTCTTATGTAGTTCCCATAAATCACACCGCTGCTCAAATTTATCCCCATCCAAATTCCTCCGCCGGAAGAAGTCCCTGTATTATTGATTATCCTGTTGCCTGATACAACTGACCTTGTAGCATTGCCGTATAAAGCAATTCCTCCTCCGTGGTAAGCTCTGTTTCCCTCAAGTATATTATTAGTTAATTTTGCATTGATTGTAAATGAGTAGTCGTTCCCGACCAAGACACCTCCCCCTAAGGTACTTAATACAGCAGCGATCCACTCTACTCTGTTATTGCGAATTATATTTCCCGAAATTCGCAGGTTGCTCGCCCAGGCTCCGATGCCTGCAGCTTCAGTTCCGCTGGTCGAACTTGTTGGCTTTACCTGATTATTTTCAATTACATTATCCTCAATAATCACCGTCATCGGGTTATTTGGTAAGTTGGAGTTCATCGCACATATTCCGGCGGCGCCGCCGTATCCGTTGGCAGGCGCTGTCACAATATTATCGCGAATAATATTCTTAATTATTTTCCCGCTACCGTAACGTATTATTACAACTCCTCCGCCGTAATACGCTGCTTTCCCACCCCAAGGGAGGTACAATCCTTTACCGCCCGTTATGGTAAAACCGGTCAGTACTGTCGTTGTGTCTGTGCCTGCGTAAAGCAGTACCGTCATCCCTGTATCGGGATGAGCGGGCGAGCTGCCATTAAGAATCGTCTTCGAAATATGAGCTGTATCATAGTCCACCAGGTACAGACTGGCAAGAGTAATTTTCTTGTTTATTTTTAGGTTTTCGAAGTACGTCCCTTCCGAAACGAGGACAGTATCGCCGTTAACGGCGGCATTAATTGCAAGCTGGATTTTTGCGTAATCCTGGGGCACGCGGCGGATGGTTCCCTCCGCGGTAAAAACGATCATTGCTGCCAGGAGAAGGCAGATAATGTATAACAGGCGCATAAGAACTCCTTAAACTTTATTTAATAATCATTACTTCTGCCGCCTTTACAGCCGCGGCTGACCTGAACCAAATCCATTTATATCTTTCATTTGACGCAATATCCACATCTCCGCAAAATCCCCTCCCCTTTTTACAAAGGGGAGGGGTGGGCGTTGTACTGAGCCTGTC
>CAIMOS010000257.1 GCA_903843135.1 uncultured Ignavibacteriales bacterium
AAACTGGGGAATAAGATGATCCTGTGACTGGGGATTAATCTGGTTTTTTTACGTCTTTACCTGGGGAATATCGTGGTCGTTGACATCACCTTACTTTTTATCGCCTAACTTAATTGCGATAAATCATATTCGATTTCTTTCCATAAAATTTATTCAAACAATTTATTGCGAGGTACTCAATGGATAACCTTATACTTCAGTCATTAGAAAATTATACAAAAACCTTTATCGGGATATTTCTGATGGTTCTTCTGGGTCTTAGTTACCTGTTTGCCCGGGAAAAATTTGTCAATACGATAGTAGGCTTTTTCCTTGGTTTGGTCTCAATTTTCTACTCACCATTTCTGTATTTGCAGAAAAAATTTCTTCGGTTAACTGAGTTCGGAGAACAGAAGGAAAAGGAATTTGAAGGGAAACCCCATTACCTTCTGCATAAGGCCATACTGTTCTTTGAAATTCTGCTTGTTGCAGGATCAGTTTCGATCATTTCAAGCGCTTTTATAGCCGGCTGCAACGAATTTTTACCTCCCCAATGGCAAAGAGACAAGATCGAATATTTGGAAAATGAAATAAGCGATCTCGACAGTATATTGACGGAAACGAAAGATAAAACTTCAGCATTCGATGCGGAGTGGGAGTCCAAAAAGGCACAGGCAATTAATGACTATAAAAAGAATATGGCGAACCAGATTAAAACCCTGCAAAATGAATATAACCAGATTGCATCTGAATTAAACAACCTGGATGAAACGCAATCAGTATATGTTAAGGCCGTCAAAGACTCTCTAAGAAAAACGGCTTCATCGACCGATGAGAATGCGATTAATAATGTTTCGAATTCTTTATTTTATTACCTGGACAATGAGTACTATCTTGAATATTCCGTAAAGTATCCGCTGCAGAACCTGATTAATAAATGGGTAGAATTAAAAAGAGCCCAGTTAAATTCAAACACAATTAATGAAGAATCTATAAGATTTACAGTCCAGCCGGAATATCATTACATTGCATCGCGAGTCATGGAAATAGAAACACGGCTTAATGATAGAAACGTATATCTGAAAAAATTGAAAGATGAATTGAAATACAATTTTAATGCTATGTTCTTATCCTGGTTTCTCCACATTTTGGCATATATTGCATTTATCTGGGGTGCGGGGCTGGTAATCGAATTGCTGGGACTAAGTGTGCATTTAGCCACAAATGTTCACGAAATTAAGTCCTTACTTAAAGAGCGTTCTAACAAAGCATAATTTATCAGAATTTGAAGTTTAATATTGGGTGGCAATACTCCGCGCCACCCAATCCTCCGTATATTATCCGGCAAATACATTAACGATCATTGAATTGGACATCCTGAATGCATCATCCGTGCAGAGCATAGAATTGGGTGGTGACCAACAAAACGAGATGGAGCCTGCCGCATATGCCGGAACTTAAGGGTTTAATTATTGATATCTATAACTCCTTACTAATTGGGTTGCTCACATCTTTTTGTTATTTTTCATACTATTCTTTTATCATTATTAGCATTCAAATAAACCAGGTCTGGAGATCAGTGCGCCAAATTTATCATCACGATTTATTTTTCCGTCCGTTTCTAACCAAGGAATACAAGGGGTATTGTACTTTCCCTCCGTATTTGTTTTACGGTTTTTTCACTGCATTAATCTCCTGTCAGTATGAAATCTGAGCGCGTCGAGCGATTATTTGACTTTTTATGGGAGACTCATCGCGCAACAATGTCTCGGCAGAAGCTGAATGAGTTCATCGGTTTTTGCCTGAAGGTACTTGAGAATTATTTTTATACCCATAACCGTTCGATTGTGCAGTACTTGCAGAGCGAAGGACTTTCAGCTAAAGATATTGCCTATGAATGCCTGGGCGGATTTTTCCGTCTCGATAAAAATTACCGTCCCACTGCAGTCGCCAATTTCCTTGAATTGCTGGACGAACCCCTCGAAACAATTAACCGCGTAAAACTCTTTATCCGCTTTACCAAATACCTGGAGAAAATGGCCCAGCGGCATATCAATTTTTTGGAAAGCGTGTATAACCCAGAACCGGCGCGGATCAAAAGGGAAATAAAATTCCAGGCAAAGAGTACCGGTTTGTTTACCGTCAAGTATGAAATATTCGGCGCTGTTATATATCCGGCAAATCTTGAGGCGAACCTCCATCTTCCCTTAATGACACCCGAACAATTCACCAACTTTATGTACGGATGCCAAAGCTACGGAGCTTCCATTCCAAGTGTGCTCAAATTCATCCAT
>CAIMOS010000258.1 GCA_903843135.1 uncultured Ignavibacteriales bacterium
CGTCAGACCGAGAGTTTGTCTCCGGCTTCCTTCAGATTCCATCTCACGATGGACACCCTTGCCTTTGACTTGCGATTCCCACTACCATGCTCGCAGAGGACTTTCACCTCCGAGTTAATGAATATGCCGGGCGCACTAAAATCGCGGGCGCCCGGCCGGGGCGCCCGCTTTCAGGGTTACCTGAATTAAAATGACTAAAAAAATATTAATTAATTGAAAAAGGAACATTGTATGAAGAACGCAGCAATCACTTATAATTGGAACATTTCACACGGTGATTATCAGTTAACTGAAGACATCTACACTGAACGCATAAACCAGATTGTTAGACACAAAGAAAGGCTGCAGAAGGCGGTATTGGCGCTTTACGGCATCACGGCGTCGGGAATAGTTGTTATTCTTCTCAGACTTGCAGCGAATATCAACCTCTGATTATTCGGTGCGAATAGTCGTTTTATTTGCCTGCGGGCAGAAGAGCAGCACATAATGCGATATGAAATCGCTACCAGATCAGTAAGGATCGCGGGCGCCAGGCCGGGCGCCCGCGTAAGCGGATAAGAGGAGTATATCATCCGGCGGAAACGATTATTACGGCTGATATGATCACGCCGATTAGTACGCCTATGCCGAGCGAGCATAACGATATCGTTTCTCCCTGATTGGCGGGATACACAATAACGGTATCTGTCCTGACCGTCTTAAGCGTATCGGTCCGGAACAGCTGCGCACTCCGGACTTCGAGGGAATAATCGAATTTTACGGAATCGGTCAGCGGGTCAATTTCGATTTTATACTGAAAAGACAAACCGGTGTCACGCGCTGTGCCGGCGTATGTTTTTATTCCTGCCGTATCAGTAAAAGACGGTAGCAGTATATTGGCGCGCTCCTTTTTAAACGCGTGAATAACTGTGTCCGTTTTCCCTGTCGCATACGACTGTTCCGCCTTTCCCTTCTTATATTCATTAACATACCGGGTTTCGTTTTTAAAAATGTACGGCGCAGAAAGTGAGGCGAGCAACAGAAGTATGCAGGCGGCGGTAATGCCCTTGTTGCTTTTACTGTTCATTTCCCTTGTCTGCTCCCTTCCTCGAATAATGCTCAAGCACATTGCTTCCGAAAAACAACCCGCACAGTATTCCGTAGGCGGATGCAAGCTGAAATGCAAGCGAAGGAAGTACGCCCGTGTTTTCTTTAAGAATGAACACAGAGAATAGCACAGCTATTGAATATAGAACTATCGTAAATAAGAAAGCGGTAAACTTTCGCGAACCCGTTTTTATCATAACTTCTCCTGAAAAATATCCTGCCGTACGCGCTGCCTCTCCCGGTTTGCGCCGCGGCGCACGGCAGATGCGGTTAACTGATTATTACCCCTTCAAGCCGTGCGGCCGCTTTGCTGTTCGCCAGCACAAGCGCCGTATCAAACTCGACTGCGTGTACATAATGCACTCCGGACAACCCGAGATCGGACACTTCCACTCCGATATTGGTGGGAAGCGTAAGGTCAACCCTTTCACCGAAACGCACGGCGTAAACACTTGTACATACAGCTCCGGAAGATCCGACAACTTCATCGTGAGGCAGGACCCTGTTCCCCGAATTGTCATACCCTGAAGTGACCACCGGGATATGATTGTAGAAATAAAGGGGCGCGCCGAATTCATCCGCTGCAGTAGTTATCTGGTCCCGCGCCACGGATGTAAGCCTGCTCAGCGTTTTCACGTCCATAAAGATGACCTGCGCCCCGCCGTCAATACTTCCAATCAACTCGTCTATGAGTTCGAGAAACTGCTGCTGCTTTTTCTTCGCGGCATCGGTATTGCCGAGATCCACGGAAAGTCCGTTAGCCGACGCGGTAATCTGCTGCGAAGACGGTATTAAATATTTTAACCCGTCGAATGCGTCCGAGTTGTCTTCTGTATATCCGTTGAAGAAATAATTCTGGAACTGCTTGCCGAGGTTTCCCGCGAACGAAAGAAGTTCCGCCGCCCTTACGCTCGCGATGTCCGTACCGCGCCTTTCGTGCGCTTTATCCACTTCAACTTTATCGCCGAGTATCTTCAGCGCCGGATTGGCGAATGAGGGTGAAACAACATTCGTGGGATAGTTGCTGTTCAGCGCCCTGAACTTTCCTCCCGAAGCGCCGGCATTTTTGCGGAGGTAATCCGCGTTGCCGGACATTTTGTAAAACTCGGCAAAGTTCAGCACGCTTGCCGACTGTACCATTTTCATTACCACCTGGCGCGTAACTGCGTCGCCCTGTGAAATCTGATATATCTTCATTTTTTCTCCTTTGTTAGATTAATATTGAATGTTTCTGTAAACTGCCTGGCTCCGGATTATCTCATCCGCGATAATCCGGGCAGGTGATTTGAATACGCTCTCCGTGTTCTCTTTCTTCTTCAGCGCTATCTCATCGGTTGAAAACTGCGGCTGCAGCGTCTCAACGAATTCTTTTAATGCGGGGACCAGGTCTTTTTTCACTTCCGCGAAATCAGAACTCTCCGCCGACTCAACAAGCGCCATCAGTTTATTGCTTTGCGCGGGTGTGAGCCTGCCGTGCGCGGCCTTATCATTAAGATATGCGCGGAACTCGGTGAGGCGGAGTTTCATCTCCAGTTCGCCGAGTTTTTGTTCAGCGCGCTTTCTCCTTTCTTCAGCCTCGCTGAATTTCATAAGATAAGCGTTCAACTCCGCGTCCTTATAATCATCAGTTTGCTGATCGAATTCATACTGAATCGTTTCGCCGGCGGATTCAAACGCGATGTCTGCCAGCCCTTTAACCGCCGGGATGGCCGCGCCGAGAAAACCCACGTGCCTGAGCGTGCCGTCGGGATAAAGCGAGACAGATCTCTTTTTGAAGAGTCCGTTTTTTACCGCTTCGGTAAACTCCGGCACAACACTGCTGGGCAGCGCGAGCAGCGCTTCGCCGGATCTTCTGAGTTTATCAATCCACCCGTAAGCGGGCGAATTTGATTCGGGGTGCCCGATAACAATCGGCGCTTCGTGCTTTGCGGGGTCATAACTCTCCGCAATCTTATCCAGGTCCGCCTCGCTCCAGTTCCGCTTGTTGCCGCCGGAATCTGTATGCTCGCCCGTCCTGAAAATTTCAAACCAGTCGTTCATTGTTTTTTCCTTTCATAAAAAAATTAGTTCGGACGTAAACCTAATTCTCCGCGGGCGCACAGTCTCGCGAACTGTTCCTGAATCGGTTTGGCGCAGTATTCGGCGAACGGTTCAGCGAATATTTCGCGGAACCGTTCGTTCGACTGCGGCGCCGGTTTGAAATAACTTTGCGTAAAAACTTTATGGAAACACAAGAAGTAAATCAGCGAATGAGAGAGCAGAGGGAAAAACTGATCGCCATTATTGAAGGGCTGACTGACGGCGGTTCTGATAAGGACCTTCTTTATAACCTGAACTGCCTAAATAAAGCGCTGACGGCATATAAACTTATCTCCTCTTTCATTCCGCCGGATGCATCGGGGGTTACGCTGAATGTCTCCCCTGAAATAATTGAAAAGATAGAAACAGAAATTCTTCACTTAAGATAAAAGGAGCACCCAATGAGCGCTAATGAACTGACAAAAGAAATTGCTGTCCGGCAGGACTACGGCAACGCGATGAAAAAACTATTTAAATTCTATAACACCCTCCCCGATCCTGATCCGATACTAATAAAGACAGGAAAAGCATTTGACAGTTACAGGGATCTTACAACCGATCCGCATCTTTACGCAAATATTCAGCAGCGTAAGGCGGGTATCGTAGGGCTGGAGAGGAAGATTGAACCAACGGAGAATTCCGGAACGGCCGGATACATTATCAGCCATCTTCAAAACGAACTTGATATTGACAATATCATTACACAAATGCTTAATGCGCCTTTGTACGGCTTTTCTGTCCTTGAGATAGTCTGGGAAACGGTACGCTTTAATTCTTCGGCGCTGCTTCTTCCTAAAAAGATAGAGGAGAAGCCGCAGGAGTGGTTCACATTCGGAATGAATAACGAATTATTGTATCAGGGAGAATCTTCCGTGCCGCAGGCAGTACCTGCGGATAAATTTATCCTCATTCAGAATAACGCGACATACCTGAACCCATACGGCGAAAAGGCGCTGAGCAGATGCTACTATCCCGTGATGTTCAAAAGGAACGGGCTGGAGTACTGGGTCAATTTTACAGAGAAGTACGGAATGCCTTTCATTATCGGCAAACAGCCGCGCACAACTTCGGAAAGCGATTCTGATACTTTCCTCTCCCAGCTGCAGGACATATCTTTAAGCAACGCAGCTGTCATTCCCGATGATACTTCTATAGAGATCCTTTCGTTTCCTTCCGGCGCATCAATCGACGCTTACCGCACCTTTCTTGAATTCATGAACAGTGAAATCTCCAAAGCGGTACTTACGCAGACACTCACGACTGAACTGCAGAACCGCGGCTCCTACGCGGCAACAGAAACACACAAGGAAATGCTTTCTATGCTTACAAGAAGCGATATGAAACCGGTTGAGAAAGGAATGAACAGGATACTGAATATTACAGGACGGCTGAACGGAATGCATAAGCCTCCGGGAAGATTTAAGTTTTTACCCCATAGCGCTGATTTGTGACCCGCGCTCTTTTGCTTCCTTCAAAGACCCTCGGTATAAACCGTGTCCCCTCTTCATCTGACGGAGAGGGGAGGATTATCACTCAAAACAATCCTTAGCCGGGCGG
This sequence comes from uncultured Ignavibacteriales bacterium, assembly GCA_903843135.1. Lineage (GTDB taxonomy): Bacteria > Bacteroidota > Ignavibacteria > Ignavibacteriales > Ignavibacteriaceae > JABWCL01. The sequence continues at coordinate 4,723 of CAIMOS010000258.1, forward strand.
GTGTTTATGCGTATTAAAATATATGAAAAATAGACTACTGTGATCGCCGCAAAAGCAGCGGTGAGTATAGTGATTATATTAAACCCGCCCGACATTGACGACAGCAGTTCCGACGACGCGAGCAGGTTGTTTATCTTCTTCATCATCAGGTAATTGAGATAAGAAAAATACACCGTATACAGCACACTCCCAACGAGAATAATTGTAGCAGCAAATTTCCCAAAGCGTTTGCGGGTCAGCATCGCAACGCCGGCAATCAGGGAGAGCGCCGCCAGAACATCTCCGGCCGCCGACATACTGTTCATATTCTCCGTCATCACTTTCATTTCCTCAATATACCCCGTAAACTCCTGTCCGGCTTGTCCGCCGGCCGCGCCAAACTGCTTCATAAGCCCGGCGGCCATTTCAAGATCTTTCGGATTCATTTCAACCCGGTTGCAGCCGGAGTAGGATATAAGAAGGCTGATCAGGCTCCAGATTATGAGCGATAGTGCGCTTTTACGGATAAACTTTACAGATTTCTCGCGGGACGCCGGATCAATGTTCTCTTTTACCTGCAGCCTCGACTTAGCCGCTGCAAGAATATGATTTCTGCAATAGGTGCGGGGACAGTAATTCCTGCCGTTGGCTACGACAATACATTTGGCGCAGTATGCTTTGCCGCATACAGAGCAGATCCGGTCCGCATTTTCAAACGGGTGGTTAGTACAGTTCGCCATCTGAAAATTATTAATCCGGTTTGTTCCGGGGAGTAAGTATCAACAGTTTCTCGTTTCTCTTTATCGAGGCCGGATCGGTTCGGATCTTATAATATTTTCCGCGCACCCAGTTCAGCGTCATATCTCTATAATGGGTACTGAAAGGATTCCCGGATTCACCGCCGGGCATTACGAAATAATATTCATCAGGCCGTGCGAAATCGAATATGAACCTCATTGAAGGGCCGAGGATATTCTTAAACTCTTCCGTGCGCAGCATCTCTGCCGGGCCGTCATATTCCCGCATTGTATATTCGCCGTTCATAACTGTTGTGCCGTCTCCTCCGATACCGTACGGGCCGATGTTAAGAAATGTATTGACGATCGATCCCGGTGAACTGAACATATGCCTGAACTCAACATTATGAAGCATTCCCCACTGCCAGTTTGACATATCTTTTCCGTGTTTATTCTCAAGCTCGATCACCGCGTCAGAGAGACTTTTACGCAGGACCGTTTCCCTTGTTTCAATCTTTTCCGTCCGGCGGTCATCGAAAAGCACATTGGCGCTGTCTGAGATTATCCGCTCAACAACCCTGTATGGCACATTGGCAACGTACATATATTCATTGTACAGCTGCTTATCCATTTCATCCGCGAAAATGTTTTTCCGGAGATGTTTGAAGAACACTGAGTATATGGACGGAGTCTGGCTGTACGCGTCAAAAGAAAAATCCCAGTTCCGCAAAAGCGAAATTGCGGCGCTGAGGTTTTTGTCGTTCACTTTAACATTATCAAATGATTTAATAAGATAACCGGTCAGATACCTCGCGTATGGCGAAGTAATATCAATCTGGTACTCCATAAAATCGCCGGGAGAATGCACCGGTTTTGACTGAAGCAATTCGTGGATCCTTGTTATGCGCGAAGCAGGTTCCCACAGATTAGATATGTAGTGCGGAAAGGATTTAATGGTTTTATTATTTGCAGATGCAATATATCCCTGCGGCGGATTGAAGAGCGACGGCATTTGATCCGCAGGGACGAACCCTCTCCAGTCATTAGAGGAGGTGCTGCCGTCCATCGCGAACATAGGCGAAGCGCCGCCCCGGACTGCCAGCCGTGAACCGCAGATATATCCGATATTTCCGTCTATATCGCCGTAAACAAAATTCTGGCCGGGCACGGTAAAGCCCGCAACTGCTTTCCTGAATTGTTCCCAGTTGGCAGATGTATTTATTCCGTAGAACGCCTTAAACTCGTCACTGAACTCAAGCCCCATCCACCGCATACTTATCGCCGATTTGAATCTGTATGGGTCATCGGAGGCAATTGCATACGGGTGGATCTGGTTCATAATCGGGCCCCGGTGTGTGAGATATACTTCAAGCAGAACATCCGGGGAGTCTTTTACTTTAATTACTTCTTTAACTCTCTTCAAGTTCCTGTCCGCGCCGTCAACGGTGTAAGTTTTCTTTTTCATATCTACTTTTTCGATATAAAAATCAACATCATCAGCCATTACGTTTGTAAGCACCCAGGAAATGTTTTTATTTTTCCCGATAACAATCATCGGTACGCCGGGAAGCGAAACGCCGGCAACATCAAGGTTACCTGCCTTTATCACCGCGGCGAACCATCTGCCGGGAGCCATAAACTGAAGATGAGGATCGTTCGCGATAACAGGTTTACCGGACACTGACTTGCCGCCGCTTACAACCCAGTTATTCGAACCGATGTGCGTCCCGCCCTTGCCGAAATATTCGCGGTAACGGCGGTCCGTCTGCACAAGGTCAAGCCCCACGGGTGTTAAAGATGCAATATCTTTGGGAACAACTACGGGCGCGTTTTCGGGATAGTCAGGCAATAATAATTTCGCCCTCTCCTCTCCGAGTACCTGAACAAGATGTGTGAATGAAAGGTCCTCCCACCAGCCGATGTTCAGTTCCCAGGCCATCATTCTTATAATATAAAGCGAGTGCTCCGGCTTCCAGGGATACGGATCATAACCAAGGACATTGAATTCAACAGGAAGTTTGCCCTTAAAATTTTTTATGTAGTGGTTAACTCCGTCGGCATATCTCTGAAGAAGTGAAATGGTTTTGGGGTCAAATTTATTATAATTCTCGCGGATGAACCGGTGTATACCGACTGTCCGGAACATCTTATCGAACGGAAGGGTCTCGGGGCCGAGAATCTCACTCAGACGGCCTTCGGCGGCACGACGCGAAATATCCATCTGGAACAACCGTTCCTGCGCGTGCACAAACCCCATCGCGAAAACAGCGTCGTTTTCATCTTTGGCCACAATGTAAGGGACTGAAAGTGAATCCCTGTAAATTTCAACCTGCGCGCCCAGGTTCGCGGAATAGAATTCTCCTTCAGTCTGCGCGGTTGTGCTCTTAAACATCCTGAATATCAGAAACGCCGAAATAACAAGTATTATTAACAGTGAGGCCACAACTACGATGGCTGCGGTAAGGGCTTTTTTCATCTTATCAAATCAAATTTTAACATTATGACAAAGATAAAAGATTTTTGGATTTTAGAGAGCAGATAACCTGCAAGAACTGAATTCTATATAATATGTTGCGCCTTTGCGGTTAAGTAAAAGCCGGAATACCAATGTGGATAATCAGCCGGACTTAATTTATCTTAATCCTCGCATCAAGAATAACCGGCAGGTTATTTTCATCAATCGCCAGGGGATTAAAATCAAACTCCGTAATGTTTTCGTTATCAAGCAGCATCTGCGCGGCGTTCCTGATCACTTCTTTCAGCAGTTCCGGCTTTACTCCTTTTTCGCCGCGGATGCCAAGTACGATCCTGCCTGCATTTGTAGATGCAATCAACTCCTCAATATCCTCATCACTCAGATACGCGGAGCGGAGGGCGGTATCCTTAAGCGCCTCTACATACTTGCCTCCTGATCCGAACATAATCACCGGGCCAAACACACTGTCCCTGTAACCGCCGAGAAGTAGCTCATATTTAATTTTTACCTGCGTCTGAACCATCCACCCCGATGCCTCCATCCCGGCTTTTTTTAACGACTGCTTCATTGCTTCCGATGCTTTTATCAGTTCAACTGCGCTGGGGATTGCCGTCCGTACAGCATTAAATTCTGTTTTATGGATCAGATCCGGGGCAATTGCCTTAAGCACAACAGGAAATGTCATATATGGTGATTTAACCTCAAGTTCCTGCATATTGAAAATCTCAGCTTTTACCTGCGGAAGTTTATAAGCGTTAAGGATATCCGCGGTTTCACTTACGGATAAATATCCGGCAGTTGTCTGCGGACAATACTTTGACTTACCGGGTTTTAACCTGATTTGATTTTTCCGCGCTCCGATTTTCAGGAGATTTGAGATCACTACGCCGGGCGCTTCCGCAGTTCTGTACAACGGTTTCGGGACTTCCGGCTTATCATAATACCTGCTCCAGTATTCGGGCAGGGGCATTGCAACCTGTATAATTGGTTTGTCTGATTTGATACCGTAAACGCCTTCGATCACATCAGAGGGGGGAACCATAACCGGCTCAACGAATATCGATACAACCGCGTCGGTGTTTTCGTCAGCGGCAAGAAGCGCCGCCGCACTCGTGTATTGTTCCGCACTTCCTCCGGGAAGCAGGTCAACCGGATTATTCACGCTTCCTTCGGGATGAACAAACTCTCTTAGTTTTGCTTTTGTTTCATCTTTCAGCTCGGCTAATTTTAATCCGTTTGCATATAAAGCATCCACACAAAGTATTGCCGGCCCGCCTGCATTTGTAAGCACGGCGACCCTGTTCCCCTTGGGGAGCGGGAAATGTTCATAGCCTGACGCTGTGTTAAACATATCGCTGATAGTTTCAGCCCGGATTACGCCGAACTGTTTCATCACTGCCTCAACTATCGCATCACTCGCTGCCAGCGCGCCTGTATGCGATGAGGCTGCTTTCATTCCGCCTTCGCTTCTTCCGGCTTTTACGATTATCAGCGGTTTTTTTATCCTGCCGCTTATAAGCAGATCAATAAATCCTTTTCCGTCTTCAAAACTTTCAAGATACATTGATACGGCTGAAATATTATTATCAGTCTGCCAGTATTCGAGCATATCATTTTCGTTTATGTCCGCTTTATTGCCAACCGAAACAAAATGTCCGAATGTATAATAACTCTCACGCAGCTGATTAATTACCGCCGCGCCAAGTGCGCCGCTCTGGGAAAGGAACGCGAGTCCGCCGTGCGCTGGTTTCTCTGCCACGAAGGTGGCGTTGAGCTTAATATCAGGTTGAGTGTTGATCAGCCCCATACAGTTTGGCCCGATCATACGCGCGCCTGCTTTACGCACTTTCCCGGCCAGCAGCCGTTCCTGTTCCGCGCCTTCTTTTCCGGTTTCCTTAAATCCCGCGGTGATCAGCACTAAAGAATCAACTCCTTTGGCAAGCAGTGAATCTATAGTGTCGTGCGCGAATGCTTTCGGAACAACTATGAAAGCAAGATCAATTTTATCTTTAATATCCTCAATTTTCGCGTAGCATTTAACTCCGAGAATCTGGTCCGCTTTTGGATTTACAGGATAAATTTTCCCTGTGTAGCCGTACTTTAAAATAGTATTGATTAGTTCATAACCGATCGACCGCTCTTTTGAAGACGCGCCGGGAATGCAGATTGATTTGGGGTAGAAGAAGTTTTTCATAAAAATAAAAGAAATTTATACCAACAATCTTTGCGCAGAATTTTTCATTCATTTGCGAAATATAAAGCCATAATACGTTTCACCGATTTTTCCGGATTTTTTTTAATGATAGATTCCCAGATTCTTACAACCTTCCAGCCGTTTTTTCTCAGATTTTTCGTCACCTCTTTATCTCTTAAACAATTATTCGTGATTTTCCTACTCCAATATTTTATGTTTGATTTTGGCCATACAAATATCTTGGGGTTTTTATGCCAAAAATCAGAGTCAATAAACACGATGATTCTTTTCCTTCGAAAAACAATGTCTGGTTTCCCAAAAATAGTTTTCACATGTTTCGCAAAGTATATCCCGTTTTTACGAAGACCTTTCATTATAATCTGCTCTGGCACTGTGTTGAAAGATCGAATATTTTGCATATTTATTTTTCTCTGCATTGGAGTTAAATTGTCCATTATTCCACCGAAAAATCCATATAATAATTTTCATCATCAATTTTATAGAATGTCACATTTGTTCTTCCATATTTTTCTAAATCTTCCTTATTTACAAATGCTCCATTTGCCAATCCCAGGCGCGAACGAAAGTATTCCCCTAACAAACTATTATTATGAGGTGTCTCGATCGCGGCACCCATTGGATTCTTCTGTGCACGAGTACAAATGAGTGTACGGTCATCATCTGTCAAAACCGTAAAATGTGTGGATCTGATTGGGAAAAAATCCCCCCTATAAATTTCGGGCGAAAGTTGAATATACGCTTGATTAGGTTCTCTGCCTTGTCTTTGCCCCCAATTTAATCCGGCTTTTTTGTGAATCTCTGAATCACGATCCAACAACGAGACGCTAACCGATTCAAGATTAGAAAAGCTTGATCGTAAGTTCTGCTTTTCTACTCTTCTCTGAGCTCGTGTCAACCTTCTCTTTCTTCTAACTAATGATTTAGGCTGAATGGCCTGTAAAAAATCTTCGGCATCAGGATGAGTGCAATAAATTGAATCGTCAATCAGATCGTCAAAATAATGAATTGCATTTTTTTCGTCACATTGAGTTAAAACCTCTCTTTGCTTTGTACCCAAAAAAGCTGTCTGTGTGTAATTAGCGGATCCCAGGAAACTAATTGTGGGCTTGCCCTCTTTTCGCCAGATATAAATTTTTGAATGAACCGGAGGGTAAGAAGACAAATAACTACACTCAAATTGATTTTTGAATTCCCCCATTATCGATTTAAACCCATTATGGTTCCCATATGAAATCCCATCTAAAGATGTCATCCCAATTAATAGTTTTATTTGAACATCCTTTATATTTAACTTAATTAATTCCTGAAGATGATGAAAAGCCATTGCAGAAGTCGCATATCCTGTTACTATTAAAAGTTCATCATTTTTTTGTTTAATTGGGTTTATTAATACACTTTGAAATAAATCATCTTTTAATATCATATTTCCCTCTTTTTGCTTTATACCTATTTACTTTTTTTTCAAAAAATGCTAATTGTTTGGCATATACTGCTTCATAGTGAAACAGTTGGGGCTCATGCATCATTGGACTGATGTTGGGTTCTATATATGGATATTCTAAGCCTGCGAAAGCTTTTAGTAAAGAAGTGAGAATGATCTTCATCCCTCTGGGAGGAACCGCCATCCCTATTTGCTTTCTAACACTTTCTTTAGATCCATGAAATACAAAATCGTCTGGAAAGGTTTGTAACCTCGCTCTTTCTCTATTTGTTAAGGCACGATTTTCCTTCCAATGATAAACATGGGTTCCGCCGCCACCACTACCGGTAATAGTATATGCTGGTTTCAATGGATCAAGTCTTTTATAAATTTGACTTATTTTTGCACCAATAATATTTAATTGCAGATCAGCTGGCAAGTTGGCGGTAAATGCGTTCTGCCCTGGTTTTATATGTTTTAACCTTTTTACAACTTGTTCTGATTGCTTTGTAAGTTCATGATTAGCACTATTTGACTCTATTGGGGGATTCTCAATAGCGTTTCGGCAACTGATGTCGACATCCCGAAATTTTGCTGGGGAGGGAATTCGGAACAATACCTCTATATCTGATCTAATTCCGACTATTATAATTCGTTGTCTCGTCTGGGGGACACCATATTCGTTAAATTTATACAAATGTGGATAGATTGAATAACCAGCATTGAAGAGTTCATTCAAAATAAGTCCAA
>CAIMOS010000259.1 GCA_903843135.1 uncultured Ignavibacteriales bacterium
AATTACCCTATCCCTGCCGGACTTGCTGAGGTTATGAGATAAATACGTCTTATTTATTTTAAGAAATTAATGCGGCTCATTTCCGGGTCGCATTTTTTATACATACACATTTCTGCAGGCCGGGATCCATCCTGTCCTTAAGCATAGAGCATACGATGAAAGGTCGAAATAAATTTCAACCTGCATATTGCTAATTCGGAACGGAACGAAGAACTAACTCAACGCCGGGGAAAAAATGGAGGTAAAGTCCCCAAAGGATCAGGCCAATCGAAATGGGAATCGAAAAATTATCATCTGTAATACCGAATGATACGTTTTCGACTATCGCACCAATCGCACAGGCGAATACAGCCATATAATACTCTGCGGGAGCATACAAAAGCTTAGGAGTAAAAAAAATAACTATAATCCCCGTAACAAAGAAAGCCAGAGTACCTTCAAGGCTCTTAGCCAGGAACTTATGTGTGCCATATTTGCGCCCGATCAGTGCGGCGAAAGTATCGCTGATAATAAGAATTGTAAAGGCAGTCAGGAAAATGATTTTGGGGAATAATATTACGCACAGAAGCGCGGAGAGAAAAACATAAGTGGCGCCGTTTAAGTTTTTCTTTTTTGCGTCCAGTTCGTGCCGCCTGAGCATAAACCCAAAGTACTTGTAAAATACTTTACCTATTGCGGGGCTGAAATATCGGCTCAGGTCAAGTGTGATGGCAGCGAAGGCGAAGATACTGAGTATGACTATCGCCTCAAAGCGGGGAATAAAGTAGTAGATAACCGGGATACTGAGGCTGCAGAGATGAATCATTTTTCTCAATAATTCATCTCTGTAGTTTATTGTGCCTCTGTCAATTTGATTCATTCGCCGGAGCAGATTCCGTTGTTTTTTTTCTCTGTTCCAGAAGTTCCTTAACGTGATCGGGGATCTCCTCTTCGCCCTCTTTAAGAGCGGAATTTTTTACTACGGGAGCAAGTTCTTCGCCCCTCATAACTTTATCTATCTCTTCAGCATCAAGAATTTCACGCTCCAGAAGTTCTTTGGATAACTTATGAAGCATCTCAATATTATCCCGGAGTATACGTTCAGACCGTTCCATACAGTTATTTACGATAGAACGGATTTCATCATCAATTTCAATGGCGGTTTTTTCACTGTAGTCGCGGTGTTTCTGGATCTCACGGCCGAGGAAAATCTCTTCCTCTTTCGCGCCGTAACTGAGCGGGCCTAATTTTTCGCTCATACCCCACTCGCAAACCATTTTACGCGCGATGCCGGTCGCTTTTTCGATATCGTTACCGGCGCCGGTTGTATAATGTCCGAAAACAATTTTTTCCGCGGCGCGGCCGCCGAGAGCATAAGTGATAAGCGCTTCAAGATATACTTTGGAGTATGTATGCTTCTCGTCTATAGGGAGATAACTTGTAACGCCAAGCGCGCGCCCGCGCGGGATGATGGTTACTTTGTGCACAGGATCCGCTTCGGGAATCATCCTTGCTACAAGCACGTGCCCGATTTCGTGGTACGAAGTCGTGTTCTTTTCTTTTTCGGAAATGATCATACTCTTGCGTTCCATACCCATCATAACTTTGTCTTTTGCTTCTTCAAAGTCGCTCATATCAACACGGTTTTTGTTTTTCCGTGCTGCAAGTAAAGCTGCTTCATTAACAAGATTCGCAAGTTCAGCGCCTGCGAGTCCCGGTGTGCCTTTTGCGAGCACTTCAAGAATAACATCTTTGTCAAGCGGTATACGGCGTGTATGCACTTTAAGAATTCCTTCGCGCCCGCGAACGTCAGGTCTGTCAACCACAACCTGGCGGTCAAAACGTCCCGGCCTTAACAAAGCAGGATCAAGAACATCCGGCCTGTTTGTAGCTGCAATTATGATTACGCCGCTGTTCTGTTCAAATCCGTCCATCTCAACAAGCAGCTGATTGAGTGTCTGTTCACGCTCGTCGTGTCCGCCTCCGAGGCCTGCGCCGCGGTGCCGTCCGACAGCATCAATTTCATCTATAAAAATTATACAAGGCGCGCTTTTCTTTCCTTGCTCAAACAAGTCTCTTACCCTGCTCGCGCCGACGCCAACGAACATCTCAACAAAGTCCGCGCCGCTGATGGAGAAGAAAGGCACACCTGCTTCACCCGCGACTGCTCTCGCGAGCAAAGTTTTACCTGTACCCGGAGGGCCCAATAACAAAACTCCGCGCGGAATTTTCCCGCCGAGTTTCTGGAATTTGCTCGGCTCTCTTAAAAATTCAATTACTTCCTGCAGTTCAACTTTAGCCTCATCCGCTCCCGCGACATCCTTGAATGTCACTTTGTTCTGCGGCTGATTGATTAGTTTCGCTTTGCTCTTCCCGAAGGAAAAGATACCGCGCGTTCCGCCGGCCCCGCCCTGCATACGGCGCATAAAAATGATCCACACACCGATGATAAGCACCCAGGGCAGCATCGTCATAAGGATATTCATCCATTCATTTGACTGTTTATCAAACGAATAGTTCAGTCCTTTTGCCTGCCATTCTTTTTCCTCTGACTGCACAAGAGGTTCAGGCAGATAGACAGAAATGTTCCTTACCTTGCGCTCGTTGATGAAAACTTCTTCACGAAGTTCACCCTTAAAATTGTAATCGTTAATATCGGATTTTGTTATTACTGCTTTTCCGATTTTGCTTTCATTCAGGTAGGTTTTGTATTGATTGTATGTAACTTCAGTATAGGTAGTCCCGCCCGTTTTAAACATCTGCATAACGATCACGGCAGCAATAATTACGGCTCCCCAGCCGAATACCATACGGATTATTTTCGACCAGTCAAAGTTATCATCCTGACGGTTGTCATCGAAGTTGTTGTTGTTTTTCTTGTTCTTTTCGTCCTGTTTTCCGGACTCTTTTTTATCTTTATTATCTTCCATTAATAACTACTTTAATCAAATATTCTTAATCAAATCTCTACTTTAACGCATAAATTGACCGCAAATTACGGTATTTTTGTTCATAATCCAGTCCGTACCCAATAACGAATTTGGACGGGATCAAGAAGCCAATATAATCAATTTTTACATTATATTTTAAACTATCCGGTTTCAACAAAAGTGACACAACGCACACCGAAGCCGGCTTATGCTTCTCCAAAAGGCCCTCAATATACTTGACGGAGAGGCCGGTATCAACGATATCTTCCACAATTATCAGGTGCTCGCCCGTGACGTCAATTTCGAGTTCCTTAACGATGGTTACGTTGCCGGAGGAAATCTTGGCGTCACCGTAACTGGAAAGTTTCATAAACTCGATCTCGCATAATCCGTCGTAGTTTTTCACCAGATCCGAGAGGAACGGAAAAGCGCCGTTCAGAATGCCGACAAAGATCGGCGTCCGGTCCCTGTACTCTTTATGCAGTTCCGCGGCGAGTTCTTTGATCCTTTTTTGGATCGTTTTTTCTTCGAGGAAAACTTCGAAGCGATCATTACCGATTACAATCTCATCCATTGTCACGCACTCCTAAAAGATAAAAGTATTTTGATTTATCTGACAGCTTAAATTTGTCGCTGATCCTTTGCCCGATCACCCAGGCTATCTCTCCGTCAATATCGAGAAGAGGCTGACTGATCCGGTCATTAACATCCAGTTTCAGGTCCGTCAGAAAGTCTGAAATCAGCTTTGTCCCGCTCATACCCAGAGGCGTAAAACGGTCCCCTTCTTTCCAGATTCTTACACGGAATTCGAGCGGCTTTTTATTCATTCCGATGATCTCCTCGGATTTATTACCGCTTAATTTAACCTCATTTTTTTTTAGTTGAGTAATCGAAATTACTTTTTTACCGAACCTCTTCTTATCACCCGGTTTGAGTGTGATTGTTTTTTGCTTAAGGGATATAACCTTTTCAACCGAAATATTATCGGCCTGACGGACTGCAAAAACTTTATTCCCAAGTTCTGCAACACTCCCTTTCCGTTTCCCGGATAAACCAATTATTTCCTTAATCCGTTCATTCGAAAGTGTGATACCGAATTTTTGCCCTGCGAGATACTGCAGAACACTGCCGATTAATATTTCGTCATACTGCTTAAGCTTCTCCAAGGGGAAGGTTAAAATATCCTTTTGTTTATTATTAAACAGTTCCGACACCTGCGGAATAATTTTATTCCCTATAAAGTCTTTGTATGCTGAGATGTTTTGCGAGGTTTTCAATAATGTTTCGTCGAGCGAAGGGTTGAACCTTTCCCTGATCTGCGGAAGGACTATAAGCCTCATAAAATTCCGGTCGTACCCGACTGAATCGTTGGTGGAATCTAAACAGTAGGGGATCCGTTTTGATTCCAGGTAGTTTACAATATCATTTTTACGGACCCCCAGCAAAGGCCTGATAATATTGCCCCGCGTAAGGGGAATCCCGGAAAGTCCGTTTAACCCGGCGCCTTTGATCATATTAAGAAACATTGTTTCGGAGTTGTCTTCAATATTGTGGGCCGTGGCAATTGCTCGGTAATCATTTTTCCGCGCAGTCTGCTCAAGGATGTCGTACCGGATAATTCGCGCGGCTTCTTCTACTGACAGTTTATTTTTCTTCGCATAGGCGGGAACATTTTTTTTAATAAGGAAAAACGGAACATCACGATTGTCACAAAACTGCCGGCAGAAGGAAGCGTCAGCATCTGCCTCTTTACCGCGGATGGAGTGATTTAGGTGCAGCGCGCCGACTTCTATCTTAAAAAGTTTTCTGAATGTAATTAAAAAATCAAGAAGGAAAACTGAATCAGCCCCGCCGCTGAATGCCACCAGCACTTTACTCCCCGGTTTCAGCATCCGGTGGGTCTTGATAAATTTAATTGCCTTCTGATGAACAGGATGCATTAAAACCCTGCTTCTTTTAGCCATTCGTTTGTTATTCCGGTCTTTCCGGAGAGCCTCAGCTGCCTTTCGATGTATTTGCCGAGTATATCAAACTCGAGATTAACAAGGCTGCCGGCGTGCTTTTCGCTCAGATTGGTGTTCTCCCAGGTATGCGGAATGATCGCCACTTTAAGCCCGTCAGGTAAGATCTCCGCGATCGTCAGGCTGATTCCGTCAATCGCGATAGAGCCTACGGGTACGATAAATTTCTGATATTCAGAACTGAAACTTATCTCTACTTCATAACTTAAAGTGAGTTTTCTGACAGCGGATATTCTTCCTGTCGTATCGACGTGGCCGAGCACAAAATGCCCGCCCATTTTTTTGGAGGGAGTTAATGATAATTCAAGATTAACCGGAGAACCCGGCTGTAAATCACCAAGGGTAGTTTTCTTAAGCGTTTCCTCAACGGTATCAAAACTAAACTCGCCGCCTGATTTATGCACCACAGTCTGGCAGGCGCCGTTGATATTCACACTGTCGCCGATGTTAATTTCTTCATTAAGTTTTCCGGCACTGACAGTAAACTTAATACCGGAACCGGCACTCTGCCGTTTAACTACTTTACCAACAGTCTCAACTAATCCTGTAAACATTAAAATCTCCTGTAGTCTGCTAAAATATCATCACCAAATCTTTTTACTCCGTGCAACCGGAGATTCACTGAATCTTTTATTCCTGTTATCAGCGGGTTACTGAAAACCGGGACTCCGCTTCCAAGCAGTTTCGGTGTATAAAAAATCATTAATTCATCGTAAAGACCGTTCGAAATAAGATAAGAGTAAATTCCGGCCCCCCCCTCAACCATTACGGAGATAATCCCTTCCCTGATCAGTTCAGTAAATGATTCAGAAACGGGAAGATTTCCCGATTTGTCTTCTCTGAGGAAAATAAATTTGGCAACCTTTTCCGGAAGGCCGGGCGGAACGGTTTGTCTGTTCTTATCTGATGTAATTATAAAAATTTTGCGGTCTGATTTGATGCTGAATATTTTTGCGCCGGGTGATATCTCAAGATTTTTATCAATAACTATAATATGCGGGTCACGACCTTCGACATTTCTGACACTTAGTGAAGGTTCATCGGTCTTAACAGTATTTATGCCTATCATAACAGCATCATATTCCGAGCGGAGGCGATGAACATAATTGCGTGATTCTTCGCCTGAGAGCCACTTCGACTCTCCTGATTTATCTGCAATTTTGCCGTCGATTGTCTGCGCTGCTTTGATTAAAATGTAAGGCTGGGGAATGCGTACCGATTTGAAAAAAAATTTATTAAGTTCTTCACAGGCACTGCTGCTGCCTGCAAAGTCAACTGTTATTCCGGCGTCTCTAAGTTTCTGAATACCTTTACCGTTCACCAGCGGATTAGGATCACCCGTGCCGATCACAACACGGGCGATTTTCTTACTGATAATCAGGTCTGTGCAGGGAGGGGTTTTGCCGAAATGGCTGCAGGGTTCAAGATTTACATAAAGAGAAGCGCCTTCCGGATCCTGTGAGCAGTTATCAAAAGCATCAACCTCAGCGTGCTTTCCTCCGAATTCACGGTGCCAACCCTCCCCTATTATATTTCCATCTTTAACGATCACACATCCGACCAGCGGATTTGGGCTTACTCTTCCCTTCCCCCTCTCAGCAAGTTGTAAAGTTCGCTCAATTAATTCATCATCCGTCAAGATGTGTTGTCTTTGTGTTATTCTACTGAAAGGATCTCAAACTCGAGAGTTCCTGCAGGCGCTTTTACCTGGGCTTTGTCCCCGGCTTTTTTCCCTAAAAGTTCCTTACCGATAGGGGAAGTAACTGAAATTTTATTTTCCTCGAAGTTAGCTTCTTCCTGGGAAACGAGTTCGTAGTTAAATTCTTTTTGTGTCTTAAGGTTTCTGATCTTAACTAAAGAGAGAATATGCGCGCCTTCAGAATGAAATTCTTCTTTATTGATGATGCGCGCGCGGGAAATCACCCCTTCAAGCTTGCTGATTTTAAGTTCGAAAAGCCCCTGCTCTTCTTTTGCCGCATCGTATTCCGCGTTTTCCGAGAGGTCGCCGTGAGACCTTGCCTCAGCAATTTTCTGGGCAATTTCCTTACGTCCGCTGGTTTTTAATTCTCTAAGTTCTTTTTCCAACGTTCTTAAACGCTCCGGCGTCAGGTATACGACATTGTTTTCAGACATTTCCTTTTCAGCTCTCTTTTGTTAATGATTATTTAAAAAAAAGTACCACCGCCTTTTGGCGATGGTACACAAATTTAAGTAAAACTTTCACCGATGTCAAGTCATTCAGGCATTTAGTTTTTGGCCGGTTTCTCCGATTCCCAGGTCTATCTGAAAGGATCCCCGGCATTCCCCTACCCGCAATTAAGCCCTCCAACCCCCTGATAATTGATAATTGTTAATTGTTAATTGATTTCCCTCACTCTGCAGACTAGATAATGATCGCAGTTTTTACAGACTTTCTCAGCCCTGTCCGGCTGCCGGGAAAGATGGAACCGCCCGTCAGCGATACCGGCCACATATTCGCGGGCTTTACGCAATGCAGACTCAGCAAGATCTTCCGATAATTTAATCGCCGTCTCAAGTTTTTCAGCATCACCGGTGTACTCTCCCCTGAATCCGCCCAGGTCTTCAACAGAAACTTTATTGCATTTTACATTACCGAACTTCAGTGAGTAAATCTCAGGGAAAGCGGGCCTGAATTCTTTCTCCATTAGTCCGGCCAGTTCCTTCTTTGCCGCAAGCATATAAACAGGAAGCTGAAGCGAAAGGCCTTCGCGCAGATCTGATTTATCAGGTGTTTTCCCTCCGGACTTATAATCCATCACCTTATAAAATCCGCTCTCACTATTCACATCGATCCTGTCAATTTTCCCGTGAAGTTTTAGGGCAGGTAAATCACCTTCTTCAGCGAATTCAATTTCAAATTCCTTTTCCGCCATAGCGGGAACAAGCGCAGCCGACTTCTTCTCATTCTCAAGGAACTGGGCGAGTATCGACTGGTCCCTGTCGCCGCCTATGCCAAGTATTTTTTCAATTTCAAAAAACGATTCGGCTTCATTCGCATTTATTCCCCTTATCTTTTCTTCGGCAATACTGAAAAGTTTGTCAAGCGCGTTGTCGAATTCATTTGTAATATAATCCCGGTAATCCAGCCCCGAAATGATTATACCGTTAATAAATTCAAACAGAACCTGGTGCAGAAGGTTTCCGAATTCCACCGGTTCGATGCTCTCAACAGGTTCATCAACAGGGCGCAGGCGAAGCACCCTCTCCGCAAAATACTTAAACGGACACCCGGCGTACATTTCAAGAGCGGATGCTGAAAATGCTTTATTGCTAAGTATATCCGCAGTTTCCGGTTGATCAGAAGCAGCGCTTATCTTCCCGCTGTAGGGAGAACCGGCCTCCGTCTCGAAAGCGCGTTCTTTATCAATCTGTACTGATGATAAAATCTCTGCGGGGATTCCTTCGCCCGCATTTTGTCCGGCAAGTTTACCGTGATATATCTGTTCCTCAGAACGGGAATAATAGGAGTCCGAATAAGCGGCCCTGCCTGACTCAGGAATTACGAAAATACGCGTGCATTCATCCAGGAAATTAGACCGGACCAGTTTTTTCTTTTCGTCGTTGACGGGACAGGTCAGATAAAGCTGATCCGTAAAGCTGTTGGTAGTTTGGTAAAACAGATACTGCTCTCCCTGCCGGTGTTTCTGTTCGCTCTTCCGGTAACTCTCGGGCATAAAAATTTCCGGGCTGAATTTCGTCGGAAAATTATTCTCAAAAAGTCCGCCGATAAAAAGCACTTTGAATTTCAATCCTCTTATCTCATCGGGAGTTGTAACCAGTACTCCGTAATTCGGTTTCTCTCTGATGTTATACCTGGAGCTGGTGATGATTGTGCGAAGCTGAGAATTGAAATACGCCTGACTGAACTTTTTGTCTTTGCCGTATTCCTCTTCCAGAAGGGCGAACGTGGCTACCATATCGCGCAAGAATGCTTTGAGCGCTTTCACATTCTTTTCGTCTTCTTCGTTGTGGCCGGTCAGGAGTTTTTCCCGGATCTTAAGTTTATCGAGTAGTTTATAAAACCCGGTTTTGTAGCCTTCAAAAGTCAGTTCTTTATTAAACGGCGTCAGCAGTTTTTTCAGTTCATCAAGCGCGTCTTCAATCTTTTGGCACTGTTCCTTGCTGATCCTGTTCCTCTGATCGGGGTCCTCCGGCATTGACATAATCCGGTCAAGAACTTTGATCCATTTTTTATAACCGCCGACAATTTTCAGTTCGGAAGCGGCACTCATAAAATCCTTAAGTTTCACTCCCTTCAGTCGGATGAGATTGCCGCTGAGCGCGCGGAAAAGGTTTTTGTAATAAAAATCATTTTCGGACAGCTCCAGCAGATTGATTATCGAGATTATTAACGGGTTCCGGTCAACACGGTAGCGGTCGGAAAGGTTAAACGCGATTTCATATTCACCGAAAACATCCCTGACTGTCGGGGAATAATTTTCAATCAGGTTGAAAACTACCCCGATATCCGACGGAGAAAGGTTCTTATTTGCGACAAGCTCCTTAATCTCCTTCGCAATGATCTCAACTTCCTCCCGGATATTTTTACCCGTGAGAATTTTAATCTGTGTCTGTTTCTCCGGTGCGGAGGACAAATAATAGTTAAATAAACCATCAGCAAATTTTTCAGTGACTTTGCTCCTTGTCGTCGCTTCCTTTTCCTCGTGCGCAAAAAGCCCCTGTGCCTTAAGATTTTCAATCATCTCATCAGCGGACTGAAAAAGCTGCCTGTTGCCTTTATGGTAATCAATAAATATGTAACCCGGGACACCGGAATCAATCAGTGCCGTGGATATGATTTTCGCTTCAGGAACCGTAAGCTCCGTAAAGCCGTCTATGAGGATGAGCGAAATATCCCTGAATTTGGTTTTGAACAGTTCAATCAATCCGTCTTCAGGCATCGCGAGCAGAGACTCATAAACATCCCCGATGTCATATACATTCAGTTTCTCAAACTTCGTTTTGTAAAGCTGATAAATTTCGGTGATGGCTTCTGCTTTTTTCTGTTCTGTCCCTTTGAGTTCCTTCTGCTGACCAAACAGCGCCTCCGGTGAAATTCCGTTCCGCTTATACTGGTTTATCACATTCCGGATCCTGTCGAGCGTTCCCCTCGGCACGCCGTCGCTGTATGCCGCAAAGTAATCAGGCTTCAGTTCCCTGAAGCACTGGCTCAGAAGCACGCTCGATACAGCCTCAGTCACCATACGGTCACCGGAATTATCGCGGAAGAAAAGCCCGGTGCAGAACGTGCTCAGAGTATGAACATTTATGTCCGCAACTACTCCGTTAGGGGAATTCTCAAGGAGTGATTTTCTTAATGCTCTCACTCTTCTGTTTGTCGGCACTATATAGAGTATCTCCGACGCCCTGCCGGCTTCGATATATTCTCTTTCGGTCTGATATGGATTTACCCTGAGCTGCTGCTGGTTTGATACTATCATTTCTGTTTCCCTTTATTCAGAATCATTTAATTTTCTCATAGACGTGCAGAGACTCGCGCCCTGCCCTTGGTTTTATTGAGTCAATTGCTTTTTGAAAATAGATCAGTTTAAAGTGCGGCGCGGCCAAATTTTTAAATTCGATATTTTCAACCGGGTATGGGGGATTTTCAGTAATTCCGCTCAGCGGGAAAAGAATCGTAATATACAGCCCGTTATCCTTCAGAAGCCGGGACATTCCGGTGATAAAATCGCTTCTGATTTCAGGACTGACAGAACAGATAGTTGTATATTCAAATACGAAATCGAAAAATCCCGTGTACTTCTCTCCCGGATTGATCATATCATCGTGTATTAATGTCACCGGCCCGGAATATTTTTCTGCCACCGCCCTTGCCCTTTCAATCGCGGTAAGGGAAATGTCTGAAGCCCATATTTCAGCGCCCTGCTGTGCCAGAAACGCCGCGTCATATCCGTAACCGCAGCCCGGAACGTAGCCGTATTTCCCTTTTAGTCCGAAACTTTTTATTATTGCGGGGAGTTCCCTGTGATGCGTGCCTGTATCCCACGGAATATCATTTTCGAGGTAACGGTTTTCCCAGTAGTTTTTGTCAAATTCCATAAAAATTAAGTACAATAAATGTTGTTGACTTTTAGCAATAAGATTTGAACATTAAGATAAAGAATCTGAAGAAATATGAAAAAATTTATCATCATCTTAATATTACTCATTCCGGCATTAAAAGTAAATGCTCAGGAAATCGGGGAACTTGCCCCGGAAAAAGCGCCGGCGCAGTTTCCGAGGAATTCCTGGGGCGCTGACATTATGTTCGGCGAAGGAGGTTTCGGGCTTGGTACGTTTTACCGCAGGAATCTCGTCGGGAACCTCTCATTCTTCAGCGACTTTTCGATCTCCGAAGCAAAGGACGAGCAGGAAATTGAGTATATCGACTACTACGGCAGGACATTTGTCGTCGGAAAGAAAAACCGCATCCTGCAAATGCCCTTTAATGTAGGATTGCAGCAGCGAATATTCTCAACTATTATATCAGATAACCTGAGGCCGTATATCAGCGCCGGCGTGGGTCCTTCGTTTATTGTCACAACTCCTTATGAACTGGAATTCTTCTCTTCTTTCAAAAAAGCGCGCGGCTATTTCACAGCGGGCGGTTATGTGGGATTCGGGGCATACTTCGGGCTTGACCAGGATAACCTTGTCGGCATAAATATCAGATACTACATAATCAGATTTTTTAACGAAGGAATCGAGAGCCTGGAAGGCAAATACAAAAAGGACCTCGGCGGATTTTACTTAACCTTAAATATCGGGAAAATGTATTGACCGGCATCCTCCCTTTCACGGGATTCTGCCCCGAATCTTTCAAATTCTTTGAAGGCCTGGAAAAGGACAATTCGAAAAAGTATTTTGATAAACACCGCGATATCTACGATGAGAAAATCGTTGCGCCTGCAAAAGCATTCATCACAGAAATCGCCCCTTTCCTTGAGCATCTGAATCCCGCGATCAGAACACAGCCCAAGTTCAACGAAACAATAATGCGCCTTAATAAGGATATGCGTTTCGCCAAAGGCGCGCCTTACAGAACTTTTATGCTCGTCCATTTCGGCAGATTCAAAATGGACAGCGAGATGTATCTGTATATAGATAAGAACGGCCTGACGCTCGGACTCTTCCTCAATAAATCCTCCGGCAAAGACCTTTATCTCGCGCAGAACCTTGTCCGATATGAAAAAGAATTCAGGCAGACTTTCACAGATTCAAAACTGAATGATAAATATGCTTACCTGGAATTTCAGCGGGAACCGGTTGAACTGGTAAAGAAGTTTAATATAAACAGGCATTTCGGGCTGATGCAGAAGTCAAAGTTTATGCTGTTCGAAAAGTTGTATACGAGAGACAAAAAAATCTGTACGTCGGACAAGATCCTTGTTGAAGCCATAAAAATTTTCTCTTCTTTCTATCCGGTCTACTGTTTCGCGATCTCCCCTCAGCCGATGAAACTTATCGGGGATCAGTAACAGAAACAGTTTCAGTTTCAGTGTCAGTGTCAGTTTCAGTTTCAGTTTCAGTGGCGGGACCGGTGGCGCGGTCAGTTTCAGTATCAGTGGCAGAAGCGGGGTCAATACCATTACTGGTGTAAGTTGTTGTTTTAGAATAAGTGAAAATCAGGTGGATGAATTAGGAATTTCAATATGTTTAGATGAATTACAAAGCTCTTCATAAAATATTCCGCCCTTACCCGATTCCCTTTTCGCATTAATTCGTATTAATTCGCATTAACTTTCACCCATTACTCACCATACCCTTAAATCTCAAACAATTACTTTCACTGATACTGATACTGTTACTGATACTGAAACTGACACTGACCCCTGATTTTACTTCCATTTGATAGTGCAGCCGATAGCGAAGGTTTCGGGAACAGAAACCGGCTTGCCTTCCAATAATTCATCCAGTGCCATCCCGAGATATCTCATATTGACTTTTTCCGGTTCCTTCCAGTTATCATCAATTTTGCCTGTATAAACCAATTTCCGGCCTTCATCGAAAAGGAACAACTGCGGCGTATGAGAGGCGCCGTAAAGTTTCGCAACCTCCTGGGACTCATCATAGAGGTAAGGGAAGTTAAACCCTATTTTATTGCTCCTCTGTTTCATTTCTTCAAAAGAATCTTCGGGATAATTAACCGCGTCATTCGAACTGATCGCGATTATCTGGAGCCCTTTATCCCGGTAATCATTTTGGAGGGAAATCATTCTCTGTTCATAAGCCTGAACGTAAGGGCAGTGGTTGCAGCTGAAAATAACGAGCAGGAATTTCTTGTCCGTGTATTTAAAATTTGAATGATACGCTCCGTCGACTCCCGGGAGATTAAACTCCGGCATAACCGAACCGGCTTTTAAAGGATTAAAGTGCATAGTCTGTAAACCTTCTTTTAATTAACTTGTACCTGAGAAAAAATATTCTTTATGTACCTAAAAATATCAATATTTACCATCATATTGCTATCAACAATGAAAGCTCAGTATTACGAACCGGCTTACGATCTCTATTACCAGTATGATAACTACAGGGACTCCTCATTCACCGGAAGAAGATTTTCATATCACACCGTGGCCAAATCGGTCACCAAATATCATAACGCCGCGGTTGACACTCTCGGCACATCCATCGACGGCAAAAATATTTATGGCATTAAACTCGGCAGCGGCCCGCTGAAAGTTTTTATGTGGTCGCAGATGCACGGCGATGAACCGACCGCGACGATGGCGTTATTCGATCTTCTCAATTTCCTGACCGCTAACGATAATATGAATGAAACCCGTTCCCACATTCTGAACAGTATAACACTTTTTATTATTCCGCTTCTAAATCCAGACGGAATGGAAAAGTATAAGCGGCGCAGCGCTGTTGATATTGATATAAACCGTGATGCCCTGCGCCTCGTCAATCCCGAGTCGCAGATACTGATGAATAATTTCAAAGCGTTCGCCCCGGATGTTTCATTCAATCTGCACGATCAGCTGCCGCGCTATACCGTAGGCATCACGCACCGCAGCGCGCTGCTCGCTCTCCTTGCCCCGGCGTTCAATTACGAAAAAGAACTTTCCCCGAACAGGACCAGGGCTATGCAGGTCTGCGCGCATATCAGCAATGTTCTCTCCGCTTACATTCCCGGACATATAGCAAGGTACACCGACGAATTCGAGCCCCGGGCATTCGGGGACAACCTTCAGAAACTCGGATCCTCAACGGTGCTGATTGAATCAGGCGGCTGGAAGAATGATCCCGAGAAGCAGTATATAAGAAAAATGAATTTCCTGGCTTACGTATCCGCGCTCTCTGCTCTTGCGGATGACCGAATTTCAAAAATACCCCTGAATTATTATGACCAGATCCCCTACAACGAAAAATATCTTTATGACGTACTCCTCAGGGAACTTACCATCACAAGAAATGATAAAGATTACCTGATTGACGTCGGTATTAATCTTAATGAAATTCCTGCGGCGGGACATACCGGATTCAGGGTCGCATCAACCGTAGAAGACGCGGGGGATTTGTCAACCTTTTACGGAAACCGGGACCATATTCTTACCGGTTACCGGATCGAACCGGGAAAAGTTTACCCAAAAACTTTCGAGTCAATTGACCAGCTTGGAAATATTGATTTCGACAGCCTCTACGGCAAAGGTTACATATATGTTATGGCGAATGACGCGGGCTCGTTCGGGCGGCAGAATGACTACCCCATAATTGTTACCGTCCCTGATTTTGACAAAAAGGAAAGAAAAAACTATCTTACTATCGGTAATGCGGCAAACTTCATTATTACAAAAGACGGCAAAACCAGGTTTGTTGTGATCAACGGTTTCCTCTATGATACGGAACTGAAGGCCGGATATATAAAAAACGGTTTAATTATTAGATAGAATTATTGCTTGGCAAGAAAACAGAATAACGATAAAACTATAGACTGGAATGATGCATTTGAACGGGATGCCATTCCGCATATGGATTCGCTCTATAACTTCGCGCTCCGGCTAACCGGAGATTCCGATGACGCAGATGACCTCCAGCAGGAAACATTCTTAAGGGCCTACCGTTTCTTTGATAAATTCGAGCAGGGCACCAACTGCAAGGCGTGGCTGTACAGGATAATGAAGAACATTTATATAAACGACTACCAGAAGAAGAAAAAGCAGCCGGTAAAAGTTGACTACGAAGAGGCCGAAGCATTTTATGAGAACGCGAAACCTTCGAGTACCGATGACTCCTACCACTCCAAGGACCAGTTCGAGAACCTGCTCGATGATGAAGTTTCCGGCGCAATTTCATCACTCCCCGATGATTTCCGGACAGTGATACTCCTGTCCGATATTGAAGGATTCACATATGAAGAGGTTGCCGATTTTCTTGACTGCCCCGTAGGGACTGTCCGTTCCCGGCTGCACCGCGCGAGGAAAATGCTTCAGCAAAAACTTCTTAGTTACGCCGCCGAGCGCGGTTATATAACGGAGTAGAAGTTATGGACAAACAGAAATATTTTTTGATGGCCACGGCTTACGCAGATAATGAACTCCGGGACGAAGGCGAAATTGCCGCTATTGCGGGGCTTATAGAAACCGACCCCGACGTGAGGCGTGAATACCAGACACAGGTTGTTATGAAACAGGTTGTGAAGAAACACAGGAGCCGTATACCAACTCCCGATTCAGTCCGCGAATCGATCCTCAGCAAGACAATCCGGGGCAGCAGTCTCTCAACCTGATTTCCGCTTTCTTGAGGAAGTGATTATAACTCCGGCTTACTGAAAAAACTATCAAATTCATACCTGCAATAGTTTAAGCAAAACCGGCAATTGCGAATTCCAATCAATGCTCGAAATATAATTTATAAGTCAATTATCTGCCGTCCCTAACTCACTAAGACACTATAAAAAA
>CAIMOS010000260.1 GCA_903843135.1 uncultured Ignavibacteriales bacterium
AAACGTCCTGATCCTCTCGAATTAAGTATTTCTGACTTTATGGAAAATGGAGTGAACAAACCTTCCGCCGAAAAGTATGAGGGGATGTATGTTGTCATCAGAAATGTACTTACAAGCGACCGCAGTACAAGCTCTGGCACCTTCAAGATTAATGACGGACTTGGGAATTCGATGTTTATGTACGATCAGTCAGGGTTTTTTACTAAAAGAGCCCATCGTTTGACAGGCTTGACAACCTACGAGCCGCCGCTTGACGGTTCTTCACTCGCATACATCCGCGGATGTATTTCAACAAGAACTGATGGTTATTATATCACTCCGTTATATCCGGGGGACATCGTCACCGCAGCCGCTCCGCCGAGCGTTTCTAATATAAAACGTAATCTGTCGCTGATTGCGCCTAATCAGCCGGTAAATATTAGCGCGAATATTGTAGATTTTGACGGTTTCGTTACATCAGCCAAAATAAAATATCGTGTTAATATGGGCGACCGTCAGGAAGCCGTGATGACCAAAGGTACTGACACAACACTTTACACAGGTACAATCCCGGGGATAGCCCTTGATTCTGCTTTGGTTGACTTTTACATTTATGCAACTGACAACGACGGCAGGATCTCAATAAATCCTCAGGATACAGTACGTAACCGTTATATCATTTTAGTCCTCAACCGCCCATTAAAAATTTCTGACGTTCAATACAGCCCGATGGGCGGCGGCTATGGCGCATTCAATAATTATCGTGTTACAGTTTCAGGAGTTGTGACCGCTGATACTTCCGATCTTCCGGGATATGGCACAACGCCGCTGCGTGTTTACATACAGGACGGCAATTCTCCGTGGTCAGGAATTCAGATAAACGGTGTCACAACTTTAAATATTCATAAGGGAGACAATGTCACAGTTTCCGGTATGGTTATGGAAGGTAATAACGTTACAAAGATCGACTCGATTACATCTTTGGTTGTAAATTCAACAAATAATCTGCTTCCGGCACCGGTAAATGTTTCAACATCTGAATTTGGGACTTTGATCAGTGGTACAGTATCAGCTGAAAAATACGAGAGTATGCTTCTCAAATTCAATAATATCACTGTTACGGACGACAATGCAGACGGCAACTCCGGAACTGTAAATAATTTCGGTGAAATTATGATCGCAGATACTTCTAATGTTAATATGAGAGTTGAACTTCAGGACGGAAACCACGCTTACCATAATACCTGGGACTCCCTTATGATTGGTACACCGGGTTTCATTCAGGTAAAACAGGGCGACCGTTTTACTTCTATGTCCGGAATTATGTTCTTCTCATTTAGTTATTATAAGCTAGCTCCAAGAGAAGATGATGATTTTACCGGGTATGCTTCGGATGCCAATGATAAGTTGAATGTTACTCCTGAGAATTACGTCTTGCATCAGAACTATCCGAATCCTTTTAATCCTTCAACTACAATTGGATATTCAGTCCCTAAGGCCGGAAATGTTAAAGTTGAGGTGTTTGATATTCTTGGAAGGAAAGTAGTCGAATTACTGAATACTAATGTTAATCCGGGTAATTATAAAATCGTTTTTGACGCTTCAGCATATACGTCAGGTATGTATATCGTAAGATTAAGCGCGCCGGAAGTTACATTAACAAAGAAAATTTTACTTGTAAAGTAGGAATGAATTGAAAGGAATCAATATCCGCCGCCTGTTGGCGGTACTTGTTTTACCGTTTATATGGTTCGCTTGCAGTGACAAATTGGTAGATAATCCTGTGCCCAATCAACCCCCGGACACAGGATTATTCCTGACTCCGGATTCTACCATCTCCAAGCAGCCGAGTAAGCTTGAGATGCACTGGTGGGGAGATGATCCTGACGGGCTGATAATCGGCTACTATTTTACCTGGGACGGAGTTAACTGGAGTTTCACAACCGGAAATGACAGTTTATTCGCCCTCCAGATTGGTGCAAGCGATACAATCTACAATTTTAAGGTTGCCGCCTGTGATAACAGCGGTAATGGCGTTTACGACGCGCAGATTATACGGAACAGTATAAATTTCGGGCCGGAACCATTCGTTGACCTAAATGGGAACGCAGTTTATGACGGCGGTGAATTATACTACGATATAGGCGCTGTTGATCCTACACCCGCTGGATTAAATGTACCTATTCAGAATACTGCTCCCGTAATTTCCTGGAATGTTCTTTCAACACTTCCTGACACATC
>CAIMOS010000261.1 GCA_903843135.1 uncultured Ignavibacteriales bacterium
ATACGCAAACATAGTCGCCCACTGCATTCCGGCTTTCCTGAAACTGTGCGCCAGAAGAGGATACATATATGAGTTTGCAATGTCGGCCGCGTCAAATTCATACACCATCTTTGCTTTTCCGGAAATGTCGGCAGAATACTCCGGCAGTTTATATTCAAGTACATTTGGGATGTAATTCCCTTTTAACTCCGAGTACTTCACCAATCCGGTCGGGTACCACTGGAATGTGACACCTTCGATATCCGCCGAAGCAACACCGTGCCAGGCTTCTTTGCCCGGATTTTCACTTATGTTAAAGAAAATTGGTTTTGTTATTCCTTCTTTATGAAGAACCCCGATGGTTTCATTAACGTATTCAGTTACCTTTTTGCTCTCTTTAGGGAAGTTTGGCTCATTAAAGATTTCAAAAGCAATGATTTTATTCTCCTCTTTATATGTTTTACCGGTATATGGATTGAGGTGATTAACGAACTGCTTTAAATAGTTTTTATGTATCCTTAGCGCTTCAGGCTTTGTTGTGGATTCTATTTTCGAATAGTGTTCCGAGAAACCTTCCGTTTTCTCATCCGGTTCCGGCCAGCCGTTGCCCCACCACGCGATCGGAGTGAGTATAACATAAATATCATTTTCCATTAGCCGCGCCAGCAGGTAATCAAGCAGTGCAAGATGGTCATTCTGTATTACGTCTCCCGCGCTGTCGGATATTTCACGGTCCCATACGTGGATCCTGAATGCGTTCAGATTCATTCTCTTAAAATGCTTTATGTCGGCATCGATTGTTTCTTTAACAGAGATCCCTTTGCTTTTCAGCGCGCGGTATGAGAATGCGAATGGCGCGGTGTAATTGATCCCGAAGAAGTACGCCGGTTCGCCGTTCGCCGTCCACCTCATTATGCCGCTTTTGTCCGTATAGATAAGATTCTTTTTGTCCTGCGGATGAATGACTGCCATAATTACTATAACAAATACGAATAAATTGCCGATAAACGATTTCATTTCAATAACACGGCTTTTAGTGATTTCGTAAATGAACTGCTGTTGCACTGAATAATATAGACACCCGAAGGAAGAGCATCAGAATTATTGCCGAGGCCGTCCCAAGTAGTTTTATATTTTCCGGCAGGTTTTGATTCACCCACAAGCGTACGGATTTCCTCGCCCAGGTGGTTATAGATTTTAATCGATATATAACTTTCAGCAGGAACACTATACGATATAACCGTGGAGTTGTTAAACGGATTCGGATAATTATTCAGCAGATCAAATGATCTTTCTTCCGCAGCATTCCCGTTTATGTCTGTGAGTATTGCCTGGTTATCAAATGATACCCACGCGACGGTGCTGTCACCTGATGGAATTTTAACAGTTCTGTCGCTTATCTGATTTTCCCAGCCGTTACCGGAATCATTCTCAATGAAAAACTTATATGCCTGCGACTGCCCCGCAAGAGAGGCGGGATAATATACAGTGCCGGACCAGTAAGATCCGTTCATAGCGCTGTACGGTTCGCGCGCAAATATTATTTTCGTGGTATCCCACGACAAAACAGGAAGAGAGCCGACTGCCCCGCCGCGTATACCGACCGGGCCGTTGACTACGGGATTAAATCTTCCCGTTGATGTCACTCCCTGCATATTTACTTTAAAATAGAGCGCGATTGTATCCTGTTTGTGTTGAAAAGGCGACCAGTACTGAGTTACAGATGTTCCGGATGAGTTATAATATTCCATCTGCAGCACGGTGTCGTTTGTACCCGCAACGAATTTCCGGTAATTGCCCGCGATGGTGTCATACGGAGTAACGGGCCCCTCCCAACCGAGCCTCACAAATGTCGGATTTGTTCTGGTATGGCCCGTCCAGTATTTATACTGTATTTCATTTCCGGGAACCATACGCACGGTTCTCTGCCAGTAATCGCCTGATGTGTTGGTTAAAATCACCTGCGAGTTCACATCCCACTTTAGTTGTTCTCCGCTCACGAGAACATCGGGCCCGTTAATAATTTCTCCGCGTAGCTGAACAAAACCGGAACTTTTCAGCGTGTCCCAGTGGGTTGCGGTATTAAGCCTGAATGTAACATTTACAGCGCCGCTGGTATCGTTGTCTTTAAATGCGGTGAGCGAACTTAACGCGTGGCCGGTAAAATCAAATGTCGCCAAATTTTCCCACGGTGAACCAATCGGCTGAACGGAAATATATTCCGGCGCCCAGTAAAATATGCCTTTTCCTTTATTGTTCGGCACATTTTTAATGATCTGAATCAGATCATAGAGAAAATTGTACTGGCCGACAACGGTGGCGGGATATCCCGTGTGCAGTTGAGATGATGTTCCGACAATATTCCCGACATTATCATAACTGCTCAGAGTCCACGGATATGCGGTCTCCGCGACAATTATATCTTTTCCGTATCTCGACGCAAGATCGTTAAGGTTAGCCGAAAGCGCGGTCAGTGTTCCGTGCCACCACGGATAAAACGAAAGCCCGATAATATCAAAAGGCACCGAATAAGAAATTAACTTGTCATAGAACCATCTGCTTCCGGAGTTATCTCCGCCCCTGTCGATATGTATCATAATTGGAATGACGGGACCGGGTGAAGCATCCATAACGCCGTTTCTCGCGGATTTCAGCAGATCGGTAAACTGTGTCCACTGCTGGGTTGTGTTATACGTCCCGCCGACCCTTCCTTCCGGCCATAAAAATCCTGCTGTGATCTCATTTCCGATCTGCACCATATCAGGCGCGGCATTTGCATTTTTAAATGCGCTGATAACGTTTTTGGTATAACTGTATATACTATCTTTCAGAGATGTATATACAAGCGATGTCCACGCTGCGGGTTTGGTCTGCTTCCCGGGATCAGCCCAGTTATCGGAGTAGTGAAAATCCAGGAGGAATTTTAAACCTTTCTGTTTTATTCTCTGCGCCATTTTTATTGTTGTGTCAAGTCCGCAGTAACCGCCTGCGGGAGTGTGCCATAAGCGGAGCCGGATATAACCGGCTCCGTTCTGGCTGAATATCTGCAGCGGATCCGTCACAACATTATTTGAATAGTACCCTCCTCCGAGATTTTCGATCTGGGGTACAAACGAGATATCAGCGCCCTTAACAAAGGCGCCGCTCTGGGGGAACGACAGAAAGTTAATTAATACACTTAATGTTATGACAGACAAAAATTTCATTTTATTTCAGTAAAGTCATTTTAATAATTTTCGAATCGGATCCCGCTCTCACGTTAAGGAAATATATCCCTGTTGAAACCGCTGAATTGCCCTGACCTGTGCCGTCCCATGAAATAGTGTGATTTCCCTGCGGCTGCTCTCCGTCAAATAATACTTTTACAAGCGCGCCCGTTATATCATATACCTGTATTTTGACTCTCGCCTGCTGCGGGAGAGAATACTTAACAGTGGTTGCGGGATTAAACGGATTCGGATAATTCTGACATACTGCAAAATCAGACGGAACACCTGTTTCATCATCAACGCCGACAATTAACTGCGGAGGAATTTCAACCGGCAGGCTTCCCGCTCTCCATGGAACAACGGGGAAATCATACGAGGCCGGCCAGGTAACAGGAGCGATCGAACCAGGGTGAACGTATTGATAATAGCGCCTTCCCAGCTGTACTCCGCCGCCGTTCCAGACTTCACCGGTTGTTGAGGTATATACTATTCTATATGCGGCCTGGTAACAGGTAGGTGCCGTTAATGTTTTGGTCCCTGTATAAATAAGATCGCCTTCCGGATCCTCGAGCATGATGCGGTTATCCGTTCCCCACATTGTTAGTCCCTGCGTTATCGGTATAAGCGATCCGTCAAATTGTATGTAAGCCGTATCAATACCGGGGCGGAACAGCGTGTTCGCGGCGTTACTGTCTGCCCGCGTTGCGTTTGTCATATTAACGCTAAACTTAACCGTTATCGGTGTCGCTATAACGCCCTGCGGGGGGATACTGTTAAAAAACTGCTGAGGATAACCAAAATCACCCGACGGCGTTTGTTGTGTCTGGTCTGTATAGATATAGTGCCTGTCCGCGCCGCCTGTTACTCCCGGTTCCTCCCATCCGTCATCAAGGCGAAGTCCTGGTATGTAATTGGGGTTGGTCGGCGAAACCCTGGATGTGTCCCACTTTATATAATATTTGTATATAAAATCTTCTCCGACAAATTTCGTGAAGGTTTCCTGCCCGACCCATTCCTGCAGCGCCGGAACAAACGTCATCTGTATTCCGTTTGTGAGCGGGTCCCATCCTTTGGGCCCGAGGATCATAATCTTGTCTCCGAGTCCGCGGTCGAACAGATGCATCCCTTCAAGCGCTTCCAGTTTAAGCCGCCACGATATCGTTGCCGTTACCTGCGTTCCGCTGAAGGGTTTCAGGTCCTGGAAATACCGCCAGCTAAGCGTGGTATCGCCGGTAACATTTACCAGGTTGTTTGAATATGTGAAATATCTGTCCGGGATTCCTTCCTCCCAGCGCGTAAGGTCCTGAATTATATATTTATATTTCTGTGTCTGGCCTACACTTACCGAACTCTTCGGAATATAAACCACGCCGGACCAGAATGATCCCTGCATAATGCTTCCGGTCTCCCTGGCAAGCAGCGCCCTGCTTGTGTCCCAGGAAAACGGCCCGTCACCGCGCACGCCTACCGGCCCGTTAACGGCTGGATCAAAAACTCCGGACTGTGTTATCCCCGCCATATTTACTCTGAAATAAATTGCGATTGTATCCTGCTTGACAGCGTAGGGGCGCCAATACTGGTTTTTCTGCACATCGTTCCCATTATAAAACTGCAGCGTTATAACAGTATCGTTGTTGCCGGCGACAAACTGCCTGTTCCCGCCTCCTGCGGGGGAGTTCAGCGGCCCTTCCCATCCGTTCCAGAATGTCGTTCCTGTGGTGGAAGTATAACCTGTCCAGAATTTATACTTAAGCGTCGCGCCGGGACTCATCTGGAAATTTACCTCCCAGTAATCGCCGCCCTTATTCTGAAGTATAATGCCTGATGTCTGGTCCCACGTTACTGCGGGAAGGATTGTACCAACAACTTCGCCGCGAAGCTGCACAAAATGATTTGGACGCAGAGTGTCCGTATTCGTGGCAGTATTTAAAACCATCTTGACGTGAATCTGCGCGTCAAGCCGCGTAGTTGCCGCAAACAAAACGAGCAGGATTATTATAAGCGAAGTCACAGTTGTTTTCATATTGCGCTCCTTAGATTAATGAAATAATAAATAAATTGTAAAACGTGTTATTCCGCCGAAGCGATTAAATTTCTGATATGAGAAATCAGACGTGATAAAAAGATTATCATACAGATTAAACCTGTTGACACCCGCCCCGCACGATATTCCGGCTTCCGTCTCGGGAAGGAACAGATCGTTATATCCGGCGCGGATTAAAAACAGTTCCTTGATAAACGCTGCTTCAAAACCGATGTTAACGCTTTGGCTGTTGTCGTTCGGATTCACACCCTCAACATCAAAACTTATTCTAATGTTATCGGTCTGAAGAATTTCTCCGGACAATCCGATGCGCATGATAAGCGGCATCTCAAATTCATCTGTATTAAGCCGCCCGGTGATGCTTTGGTTATTCCCTTCCTGGCCCGGCGCGATATCAACGCGCACGTTCAGGTCCTCGCCGTCCATTTTCATTTTTGTGCCGAAGTTCGATATAGCAGCGCCGATGCGCACGCCGTAGAAGGGACTTTCATAAATAGTCCCGATATCAAAAGCGATTCCTGACGCGGTGGTGTTGTAAATCCTCTCGTTCACATACTTAACATTCGCGCCGATGGCGAATTTATCCGTAAGGCTCCTCGCGTAGCTTAATGCAAAAGCGAGATCAACCGCGTCAAAAGTTTCTCCCGTACCCATCGGTTCAGCGGGAGTTGTTACAAGCATCGCGGGAGTCGAAAGCACAGTTGCTGATATGCCGACCGAACCGTTATCCGGAACCGGAATAACTATTCCGGCGTAATTGAACTGCAAATCCGCCAGCCAGTTTGCGTGATCAAAAATCACGTTATATTCGCTGAGGTATGCAGCGCCGGAAGGGTTCCAGTAAAGCGAGGAAGCGTCCGGTTTCATCGCTGTAAAGGCGTTACCCATTCCCGCGGCACGCGAAGAAACGGGTATCCGCAAAAATGCGGCTGATGTTGTTCCGATCTTTCTCGTAGTCTGGGCGAAGAGCGCGTTTCCCGCAAGCAGGAACATCAGCAGACAGATAAACGGGTATTTTGTTGTTTTAAATTTCATATTGCTGCATCATTTAATAATTGCAAAAGTACCTTTTGTTTCGCCTATGCCGGGCGCGGTGATATGATAGATATAAACACCATAAGCGATCTCATATTTCTCGCTGCTCAGCACGTCCCACACAGCCGTTCCGTTCTCGTTTGACGCACTGTGCTCAATAGTATTGATCAGCACTCCGCTGACATTATAAATTCTGACAGTGCATTCAGCGGGCAGATTAATAAAATGTATCTCGCGCGGGCCGCGTCCGCTCGTGTATGTGTTCCTCGGTTCCCATATTTCAGCGGCGACATAAGGATTTGGAACGACCCTGATATTTTTCAGGTTTTCCTTCGCGAGTGTATTTGAGATACGGGACCTTTTCATTGAGAAAGTATATTTATCGCTCGAGAGAAAAGGTTTTTTAAGCGTGATACGGAGTGAATCGCCTGAATCGGGGTTCCTGTTCCCTCTTGTTTTATTCAGAACGATCTGCCAGGTGAAGATCAGTTTGCCTGTGCCGTCATCTTCAAGGAAATAAATTGCATCTGCAAGATTTGAATTTGACGGATTAATGCTGAACTTTCCGTCCGTACCGTCTATTTCACTGAACGCGAATTTTATAAATCTGTTCTCCGTCTTGTTAAACACTTTAAAGTTCACCTGCTTCGAGGGGAGAGGAATAAACCCGAGTGAAGTATCGTGGGAAGCGCCGTAACCCGGCTGATCAAAAATCAGCAGATAATCGTTCGGCTTCTGAACTCCGGATATATTCAGGAAAATAACTTTATCAAAATCAAACGAATACACTTCCGCTTTATTCCACCCTGTTTTCTGCTGATCGATCTCAACCTTAGGTTCATTCTCAAAGCCGATCCTGAAACCCTGCGTGGTAAGTCTTTGCCTGTTGTTCGCAATATTAGTGTCTTTATCGATCAGCCTTGCGCCGGATGTCATATTATCGAGAGAATATGATTTTGTAGTTACAATATCTGTGCCGTCGGCAAGCCTGATCGTCGTGTCGCGGAAAGTAATCTCATAAGTATCGCCTTCGCGCAATGCTTCGGGATCGATAATATCAATCCACGCTTTTCCGCTCGCTCCTCCGGACGAATGAACGAACGATTCAACTTCGGGGGGAACGTAACCGGAAGCGGTATTTGTCGGCCGCACGATGACCACATTGGAACTTTTTTTAACCGCGCCCGTATTATCAACGTCTATTCTCACCGGCGTTTCAGTGGGAGGGATATTTCCGGCTATATAACCGAAGTCATACGCGGTAACGGCATAATAATATGTCTGGCCGTTTATCACATCATAGTCTGTGTACTGGTGTTCTATACCAAGATCATTGCCGAGATCGAATTTCACGCCATTAATGTCGACCGGGTGAAGCCCTTTCACTCCGTCACTTAAATCAAACTGCGCGATCGGCTTCATCAGGGTTTTCACGCCGTAAGCATCAGTGATAACTTTCGCGTCAAGAAACGCCGCGTCCGTTGCGCGGTAAATCCTGTATCCTTCGAAGTCTTTCGGGTTGCCGCCGATTTTATTGATGTACCTGTCGAAAGAGAATTCAGCAAGATCATCCCAGTAAAGCGTAACCTTGCCGTCGCCGGGGACTGCTTTCACCGTGACTTGCAGCGGCGCCTGCGCGAACTGGTAATCGGCGCCGTACGCCAGTTCTGACTGCCGCAATTTTTCGCGCGCGCTTGTCATATCAGCGTTAACTGAAATTCCGCCGCCTGCAATCGCAACCGCTATCGCCATCCGCTGTCTTTCACCTGGAAGAATCGGGAAAAAACCTGAACTGACAAATGTATCATACTCACCAATCTGGCGGACAAGAGAAATCTTGCCGGGCGCCAAATAGTTGTCCCAGAGATAATTATCTGGTGCAGTATTAAAGTTTACCTGTCCTACCGGAATCTGCACAGCGCTTGTTATGCCGATAAGATCTGTCTCGGAGACATCTGTCTTGTCGATGTTCGGTTCACCCGGAAAGTTTGTGCCGGTACCGCTTGAAGGTTTGCCGTCGCCTTCGCCGGGATCGCCGGAATTTCTGACGCCGTCCAAACCAAGATCATCATAAAACGCGTCCCAGTCCTTATCGTTATCGAAGTTATCGTCTCTCGATTCATCAATCATCGGGGCGATGTTATCGTACGCTGCGGTAAGCGATTTTCCCGCTGCGACAAATCCTCGCTTTACCGTATCTCCTGCACCAAAAAAATTATAGTTGATATACCTTACCGGTTTCTCAGTCCTGCTTACTTCATCATACCTGAAGAGGTGAAGATTTCTGTTCTCATCAATCAGTCCGTCGAGATCATCATCGTAAGAGTTTGCCACTGAATCTTCAAGGAGCGTTACGCCTGCCGGCGGAAGATTATAAACGCGTCCGAGACTCTGAACAGTGCCGCCTCCTACGGGATAGGTTGTTATTATCCGGTTGAATGTAACCGGTTCAATAAGAACAATTTTGTTTCCGGGAGTTAAATTTCTTGCCGGAAAGTCTGCTTCCGTAAAGTGCGGTATTCTTTGCTCAACGTCTCCGCCGATTGCCGCCTGCAAATTCGAATAAACATCGCAGTCACCGTCGTTATCTATTCCGTCAACCTGGTTGCCCGGTGTTTCAATATATTTAATTGACGCAACTCCGACCGGATCTCTTCCGAAAGGCTCCGTCCCGATCCTGTCGTTATCGGTTAGGAAAGCGATGTCGGTCTGTAAATCAACAAACGGGTAATCATCCGTCCCGTCGCCGCCGACGTAATCCGCGAGGAAGATCAGAAAAGATGCTTTATCAATAACTTTCGTGCCGTCATTTTTAATATCATGAATTAAAAACACAACATCGTTTATCAGCACCTGCGTCCATGCAAGAGTACGGACGTCCATAAGCAGCCCGAGCCCTGCCCTGCCGGGATCAGTTGTATCTGGCGTGTAATCAAATTTATCATACTTATTATCGGATGCTATAAAATAGAACTCCTGGTCGGCATTAAAAATATTTTTTCCGAAGAAACCGTTCCACGATCCCGCCCATCCCGGATCAAGCACATCGCTCCGCTTGTCTCTCCATCCCCCCTGTGCTTTTGTCGGCCACGAGGATTCGTCATCACTGCGTGCAATTTCTTTCGACATCGGATTCGAAAAGCCCGGCACGGGTTCCATATTCCACGAATTGCCGTTCTGGTCTGTGCGCCAAACAGGCATATCAATCAGGTGAATGATGTTGCCGTTATTATCTTTAACTTCGCCGCCGAGCCAGATCGCAAGTATTGAGATATAAATTCTGTTTGTATTTTTTGGCCATTCATACGCGATGTAATCGGGGCGATTATCGGGTTTCCCGCTGTAGCCGGTATTGAATATTGTCGCGCGTATATTATTGCCGTCCATATTCGAATTACGCCTGAGGTTCGGATCGCCGCGGAAATCCGAAGGAGTGTGCTGTAAGGCCTGCGCGCTGAGTTCCGTCAAACCGGCGAGCAGCAAGATTAAGACAGAAATAAGCACCGTCCGTTTAACTTTTGTATTCTTCATAATCCTCTCGAGAAATCCATTTTAATTTTTGTGCCGGCATATATGCTTCTTGGCGGCGAGTAAAATGTGGGATAAGTAAACCATCCTTCATCATACTGGAACACTCGGTCCTGCTGTAATGTGTAATCGGGTTTTCCCGTATCGCCGAAAACCGTAAGCGGATTTTTTGAATCGAATAAATTAAACACCCTGAGATAAACCATTATTTCATTCTGCGCCAGTTCAAACGAAGTAAACATTTCCATATCAACATTGAATATCACCGGTTTCCTCCGGCTGTTCTGCGTAAGACCGGAAATAATATTTCTTCCGGTGTATGATCCCGCAATTGCTTCAGGAGTATAGGGCTGTCCGGAATTTAATTTTGAGATAAGACTGACTCCCCAGTTATCGAATCCGGCAAAAAATGTTCCGTTAAGCGTATGCGTCTGGTCCCAGTTCAGCGGTGTCATCTGTTTAACAGGTTCCGCGCCGTTTAGCTGCGAGTAGAATTCCTGGTCGGGCGAGGAATTTGTTCCCTCCGCGATCTGATAGTTGTAATCAATATCGAAAGAGTAGTTTTCCGTAAACCGCTTGCTGATTGATAACGTAACGCCTTTAACATTCGCGAAATCTTTATTAACCATAACTGAATATGAAGTTCCCGCAAGAATTGTGGGGATGGGCTGGCTTGTTGAAACCCAGTTTCTGATGTCCCTGTAAAATCCCGTAACGTCGATCGCGATATTTTCGGTTACCATCTGCTTAAAACCAATTTCGTAAATTGTTGTTTTCTGCGGTTTGAGGTCGGGATTGCCGAACGGGCCCTGGTTTCCCTGTGTCGTTGTAATTTTAATCTGATCTCCCTGAAACAACTGGCTGTACTCAGGTATCTGCTGAAATATTCCGTACGAAAACCGGATTGTTCCTTTGTCGGTTATCGGATACGCGAGCCCCACTCTCGGGCTTACACTTGTTTTGACTGTGGTTGCCTTCCACCAGAATGCTTCCCGCTCCTGCAGCGAATATTTATTCGATTCAGTTTGTTCATCAAGACCGATATCGCCGTCTCCGTTAAGGTCTTTGTATATGTGGTTTGGTTTCATCGGGTAATATATGTTCGGATCTTCCGCGTCCGCCGGCGTATGTCCCCGCGGATTAAAAAGATCAAACCTTACGCCGAGATTGATAATTAAATTCTCCAGTTCGATTTTGTCCTGAATATACGCGGCGAGTTTATACGGTTTCCTTTCAAACAAATCGTGCTGAGGGGTCTCTGTCCCCCTGATAAAAGGCCGGAACGGAACAATCTGCTGGCCCCTTGCATCCTCTTCGGGGACAAGATTGATATTCTCATAAAGCATCCGGTCAAGCTGTGTTTCAATTCCAGCTTTCAGCAGATTAACTTCATCGAACTGGTCCGTAATGTCCCATTTAAGAATCATACTCTCTGACTTGCGGCTGAACCTGTTAAGGTTTGTTCCGGCCCTTAAAAAAGTATAACCCGAAACAGACTGCGAATCAGGATGTGTATAGCGTGAATCATACGCATTATCATAGAGATTGGACTTCCCTTCCGAATTTCTGTATGACAACGCCAGTTCGTGAAACATTGTATTAAAAATTGTGTGAGTGATTTTTGGGAAGATGCTGTATGACTTATAAATATAGTTTTTATCACCGTTCGGATTCAGCCGGTACATATGATTGTATGAGCGCGAATCCGAAATACTGCCGAAGAAATCCGTTTTGAGCATTACGGATGAAAGAGGCCTGTACTCAACTGTTGCCTGTCCGCTCCAAACATCTTCATAACTCATTGATACGAGTTTCCCGTCGCCGTAATTCGGAATTGTATCGGTCGAAGTTATAACAACTCTTCCCTGCGGCAAATAGCGGTTCCTTCCGTAGAGCCAGCCTTCGTTATTATAATTTCGCACCGAGGCGAAGAATGAAAGTTTATCCGCAATGACCGGGCCTTCAAGTGACGCAACGATATTGCGGTTCGCTACGGGATTGAGCCGTTCAAGGCCCCAGAATA
This sequence comes from uncultured Ignavibacteriales bacterium, assembly GCA_903843135.1. Classification (GTDB taxonomy): domain Bacteria; phylum Bacteroidota; class Ignavibacteria; order Ignavibacteriales; family Ignavibacteriaceae; genus JABWCL01. The sequence goes on from CAIMOS010000261.1 coordinate 11,819, forward strand.
TATTTGTATTGTTCGTAACATAATCGCCAGCCCATATCTCAACATTTCCTTTGAGCCTGTCGCCGCCGGCCTTGGTAATGTAATTTATAACGCCGCTTAGCGCATTGCCGTATTCAGCATTAAACGAACCGCTTATTACCTGAAGTTCCTGGATCGAATTCGTTTCAACACGCACGGACTGGTCGCGCGAGTAATCATCCGTTACGCTTACGCCGTTTATCAGGTATGATATTTCGGTTGAACGGCCGCCGCGTATATGCAGCCCGCCGCCGGCATCTCTCGTAACCCCCGCCTGAAGATCAATTATCTGCGATGCTTCCTGCGCGGGAAGTTTTTCTATGTCTTCCGCGGAGATGCGTGATTCTGTCGAGGTGATATCTTTGCGTACAAGGTCCCTTGCCGCGGTAATAACGACATCGCCGGAAACCCTGACCGAGACAGGTTCAAGTTTGAAGTCCAGTTTGGTTGTCAGTTCGCTCAGAATTTCAACATTCGTTATAGTCAGTTTGTTGTATCCCAAAAACTGTATCGAAACAGAATATTTGCCTGACGGTACTTTCAAAATCAGGAATTTTCCGTCTTTATCCGTTGCGGCGCCGATCGTAGTTTTATCCACCAATACAGTTGCCATCGGCAAAGGTTCGGATGTTACGGCGTCAATCACTCTTCCCGTGATTTTTCCGTAGCGCTGAGGATAGAGATTCGCCGATAACATTACAACGAATACTAAGCACAGAATTCGAATCGCGGAATTTGTAAAGATTCTCATTTATGATACCGACATTAGTTTTTCATAATCGACTGATATATTTAATTTTTTTCTGTAATCGCGAACGAGCGCGTTGATCTCTTCCTCAGTTTTCATTCCGCGGAGTTCATCAGATATTTTTTCCCGCATATCTTCAAAGGATAACTGTACCGCTTCCCGCCTATCCGTGCATTTAAGAAACAGATATTTCCCTTCGCTTGCCAGCGGGCCAATAATTTCTCCTGCCGAAGATTTCTCTACCGCATCAGCAAGTTCGCCTAATTCAGACAATGCAAAGTATCCCATATCTCCGCTGCGTTCCGCCGTTACGGATTGCACAGAATATTGTTTCGCGAGTCCGCCAAAATCTTCGCCTGCTCTTAATTTATTCTGAATCAACTGCACTGATGAGTCACTGTTAAGTAAAATCGAACTTAGCCTCCACTGCGCGGGCAATAAGTACCTGTCCTTGTTCTGTTTATAGAACTCCTCTTCCTCCGATGTGCTTATTATTGCTGTTCCGGCAATTTCATCTGACACCCTTTTTATAAGATATTCGTCATACAGCAGATTCGCTTTTTCTCTGTATGATTCAGAAGATTTAATCTTCAGTTTCTCCGCTTCCTGAAGAATTTTTTCGCGGATAATCAGTCCGCCGATAAAATCTTCAAGATTCTCCATTGTACGAATGAATGATTTTTGTTTAGATGAAGTCAGCGCAGCCATTCCGGTGAATTCCGAAGACTTGAGATTCCCGTCTTTTGTTGTCGCAATTACTTCGTTTGGTTTAAGCGGGTCACAATATGGAAATGATTCTCCGCAGTCCGCCCCGATTATTTGCTGCCTTTTTGTTATCGAGTTAAAAAGTTTAGTCAGCGTTTGCAGATTGTATTTTATGTTCAGACTTTTGCGAACGGAATCAGAAAACAATTTGTACTGCTCCTGAATTTTCCTTCGCCTGGTTATTGTATATAACTGACTTTTTTTTGTGATAAAATCATTTTCAGTCAGCAGCGGCGCCGTTTTCTTATCATCAAGCCGTATGATACTGTATCCGTAGACAGTACGCACCGGTTTGGATATTCCGCCAATCATTAATCTGAATGCTTCGTCTTCAATTGCGGGATCAAGTTCCTCGTATGTATAATAGCCGAGCGATCCCTTATTCGCCTTAAGAACCGGGTCATTGAATACGCCGGTAGCAAGCGATTCAAAACTTTCTCCTTTTCGTAGTCTGCTGTATAATGCGTCTATGCCGGTCCGCGAAGATGAGTAAAGATGGCTGATTTTAATTCTCGAATTTATTCTGCGGTATGTTTCCAACAGATCATTGTCTGATACAACCGCTTTTGGGTTTATTTTTAATTCAGAATATCTGTTCAGCAGTTCCTGGGTTTCGATTCTTTCAATTTCGGTCTGTGTATCTATAGCTTTTTCAACACCCCGTTCCCTGGCGTAGAGTAACAGAATTTTATCTTTAATCAGTTCATCAAGTACTTTCCGCCTGTTGGCGAGATTATCCGCAAGCCCCGAGCGTGTACGGATCTCAGAATATCTTTTTATAAAAGTCTCCGCCAAAATTGTTTCGCTCCCCACCTTTGCGAGTATATTGACCTGCTGCGCCTGACTCAGCGAAGAAACGAATATCAAAGCCGTGACTAATCCGCTGCGGATCATTTAACGGGTTTCCCGCGATAAAGGTAAATGGTAAAATCAACGGGATCCGTATATACTCTGTACTGCGGTAATACAGGCACGGGGGTGTCGCCGACACCGGTAATGTTATAGTCAATATTAAGGAAGTTGTATTCCGGTTTTTCAAACTGGAAAGAATAGACCGCCCTGTCGATATTTTTATATGACATCAGCGAAAAGTTAAATGTTTTGTCAGATGTGAACGACATAGCAGGTGCAGAATTCCTGTTAAGCACTAATTCTTTTGTATCCGTTCTGTTGCCGTAATCTTCCGGCTGCACGTACGGTGTATAGAAACTGTCGACACTGCGGTTATATATGCCGATCTTTGCGCCGGTTTTACGGTCTGGATATGTTTCAAACGGCCCTCTGCCGTACCATGAAAGGTTCGTTACTGTCTTATCGACCACGAACTGCATTCCGGTTCTCGGTAGCCAGTAATAATCAAAGTAGCCGAGGAACTCTATCTTCTGATTTATCTTAACCACGCCTGTTTTATAAAATGTGTAATTGAATTTGTTGTCTATATAATCCTCATTCGCCGGGAGTCTGTAAAACTGCTGCACGAAAATTTCAACGGAATCGGCGGAGCTTTTAGCCCTTACGATTGTTGTGTCAAGAAATAATCTGTTCAGGCCTGTTTTATACCACGGATCGGCTTCTGCATTCCCCCAATAGACTTTCTCATTTGAAATTGGCGCGCGCCAGACATTCAGTACCGGCCCGGAGAGTACTCCGCCATTGTTCATATTTATGATGCCGGAAGTTTTATCAATGCTGTATTTACCGTCACCGGTTGTTATTAAAAAGTTATCCTTATTATCGGCAAAAGTCATCGTTGCTTTTTTCTCGGGCAATGCTGCGGAAAAATCCGCGGACTTGAGGATAAATTGTTCGAAACATATTTCATCTCCTTTTGATGCCCATAGTTTATCTTCTTTTAAACCAACCGATAATTCAAGAATATACTCATTGTTTCCTGTGTAATTGAAATTACCAAGAGGATTATCAATGGCTGCGGATTTATGCGGGGCGCAGTCAATATTGACTTTTCCGTGTTTTATCTGTTTTCCGTTTTCATACAGATACCAGTTGCAGTCAAATTCATTGACGTTTGTAAAACTGTATTTGTTCGAAACGTTAATTGTTTTTGAGTCATTACTAAGTTCAAACCGGATTGGCGACATACTTTTCTTCGCCTGGAAAAGTTCCGGCTGCGGCGTCCTGTCATAAAACACCAATCCGTTACACACGAATGATGACGATCCGTAATAAACGAATTTTCCGTTGATGTTAATTTCATCCAGCGGCAGGTACAGCAGAGTTTTTCTGTTTCCTTCTTCTTCAACTGATATTTTTACTTCATCAACCGCGCAATTAGACATCCAGCCGAGATGTTGATCGTGATGGACGGTAATATCCCTTCCGATATTCACAGGGAAACGGGAGTATTCAATAAGGCGATTATATTTTTTTGATGCTGAGACTGTTTCATCAACCGTGAGATTCATTTCTTTACCGTCATAAGTTGCCCTCACAATGTGCCATCCGTTATTCCACTCCGGAGGCACGGGAATTGTCACACAGTTTGTATAACTGTTAAGGTAAAATCTTATCGAATCCGGGAAAGGAATTGTAATTCCAAAACTGTTTGAACGGCTTATAATGGTATTTGGCGTGTACCACTTTCCCGGTTTAACCCATAATTCAATAGAGAGATTACCCGATATTTGATCAAGCACAGGATGATTATAGATTTCGATCCAGTCATCAAGTCCGCTTAACTGAATTCCTTTTCCTTTCTTCCCATCAACAAGAAGCGGATTTCCCATCACGGCTGAAACAATTTTCTCTGATGAACCTTCTGGGGTAAGTTTTAAATCCCGGAGTATACCCTGGTCAACCCAGTCCCAGATAAATCCCCCCTGCAGTTTCGGCATTGAGTATATAAGGTCCCAAAGTTCATCAAAATGCCCAAGACTGTTGCCCATCGAATGCGCGTATTCGCCCATCACAACCGGCTTCGGCGAAGTCATTCCTATGTGCCGCAGTCTCGAAACTGTCGGATATCGCGGACCGTTGATGTCCGCGTAAGGAGCGTCGCCGTCAGGATGATTTGACTGGTGCATTATCGGCCTTGTAGGATCATTTTCCCTCGCGTAACCGGCCATCCTGTAATGAATGCTGTCGAGTCCGCATTCGTTTCCTGTACTCCACATAACAACCGAAGGATGGTTCTTGTCGCGCTGGATCATCCCGGTAAATCTGTCCATATATGCCGCGTGATAAAACTTTAATGTCGGGAACCTGTCTTCCGCCCAGTGGCACTCAGCGTTTACTTCATCCTGCAGCAGGATTCCGTATTCATCACAAAGGTCATACCAGAGAGGAGAATCCGGGTAGTGAGAACAGCGCACTGCATTGAAATTATTTTGTTTCAGAAGAAGAATATCCTTGATCATTATCTCACGGTCAACAGCGCCGCTCTTAACGGGATGATGTTCGTGACGGTTAACGCCGCGGAAGTAAACCGGCCGGCCGTTAAGAAGAATCTGCCGGTTCTTCACGGTGATTTCGCGGAAACCAGTTCGTTTCTTAATTATTTGTACAGGCAAACCTGATCCGTCAACCAGTTTGACGATCAGGGTATATAAGTACGGTTTTTCGTCGGACCACTGTTCCGGGTGCTTAATAATATTTTTTAAGCGGTATTCTTTCTCTGCTCCAAGCGTATAAATGAAATTATCTTTTGGGGTATTCGACGAATCGAAGAGAAGAATCTGAACGGAATATTTTCCCTTGGCGCTGCCGTATGAATCACTCATCCTGAGATAAGTTTCAAGAGTCGCGTCTTTGTAATCGTCGTCAAAATTTGTTATGATTGTCAGATCCTCTAATGATACGGGCGGTTTTGAATAAATGTAAACGTCTCTGAATATTCCGGAATATCTCCACATATCCTGATCTTCAAGATATGAACCGCTTGACCACCGTGTGACCAGCACTGAGATCTGATTTTCTGTTGCCGCCAGATATTTGGTGATGTTAAATTCCGCGGGAGTCATTCCCCCTTCATCGTAGCCGACATATTCCCCGTTCACCCACACGAACGCGTTCGATTTAACGCCGTCAAAGTGAAGGATAATTTCTCTGCCGCTCCAACTCCCCGGAACGATGAATGTTCTTCTGTAGGCGCCGGTGGGATTCAGTTCTTTCGGAACATTCGGGGGATCGTATGGCGTGAATTCCATCGGAATATTCCGGTAAATGAGATGATCATATCCTTCTGCCTGCCAGACGGAAGGAACGCGGATATTATCCCAAGCGTTATCATTAAAATCTTTTTTATAAAAGTCCGGACTGAAAGTGTACGGCGTCTGTTCAAGTCGGAACTTCCATGTGCCGTTAAGCGGTAGATAATACGCGGACTCATACTCCTTCTTTGTAAGCGCACTCTTTTCGCTTTCAAATGGTATCAGTATCTGACTGAAAGAGAGTTGGTTTTCGGAAAAGACCTCCGCGTCCTGAATATACTTATCTATATATATACCGCCGTATTGAGGGAATATTGGCCGGGTTAGGGCGCAAAGGAGAAGCGCAAGAATATATCTAACTCTCATTTTCGGTTTCCTGGTTCATTTATCCTGAACAGAAAGACTTCTGATTTTTTCTTTAATAGAACCTGCAAACGATTGCAGGGAAGGGTAAATCAAATTCACGCCGACTCCCGGATAAGTAAACTTGTTTCCAGTTTTATATCCAGTTGATTGCCGTTCAGATTCTTCCCCTCTATTTCATCAATCAGAATTTCCGCTGCCTTCTGCCCCATCTCAAACGCGTGCTGATCAACTGTAGTAAGCCGCGGTGTGATCATTTCAGTAATGGGGTTGTTGGAAAATCCGACGATCCCCATTTGTCCGGGGATATCTATTTTAAGTTCTTTCATCCTCTTCACTGCGCCGACGGCAACAGGATCGTTCACGGCAAAAATCGCGCATGACTCAATGCCCATCTCAAGCAGTTTATTCATGCTGTTGTATCCGTCATTCTCGTGCATTCCGGCTTCAATTACAACTGACTTTAAATTTGAACCCGGCTTCCCGAGCGCTTCTTCATAACCGAGTTTTCTTTTCCGGCATATATCAAGACTCTGCGGCCCGGCGAAATGCACAATCGTGGAATAATTCTTGCCGATAAGGTAATTTACAACCTTAGCGGCGCTTTCGAAATCATCAATGTGCACCTTGGGGACATTCAGTGTCTGGCATACGCGGTCAAAGAAAACCATTTTAACGCCGCGCTCGATCAGTTTTTGAAAATGAGATTCTGTATTCGTGCTTTGAGATATTGATACGATTATGCCGGACACGCGGTTGAGATACATCGAATTAAGATTTATTATTTCTCTTTCCTGCTCCTCGTTCGACTGCGCTATGATGATAGTGTATCCTTTTTGGTACGCAACCTCTTCTATTCCGCTGATTGCATTTGCAAAGAAATCGTGCCGTATTTCCGGCACGATAACTCCTATCTGATTCGATGTGCGGGACTTTAAATTTCTCGCCATGATATTCGGGCGATAGCCAAGTTCTCCCGCCAGTTTATTAACCAGGCGCTTCGTGTCATCGTGGATATCAGGATGATCATTCAGCGCGCGGGACACGGTTGAAGCTGAAAGTTTCAGTTCGTCCGCAATCGTTTTGATTGTTACCTGACGCATTACCCGATTGCTATAGTTATTAATTGCATTACAATATATATGCTTTGTAAGTCATTGCGTTCTAAGCTGCCTACTCGACAACTTTATTTCTGTTTTTAAGATAATATGCGCCGCCGCAGATAATCATAATCACTCCCCACCAAATGTTCGGATGGAGATTACTCAGCACCGTGGTTTTTTCGGGTGTTTCATACAATAAATAAATTCCGGCCGCTTCAACAATCACGCCCATTATCAGCAGCATCAATCCGACAAAATACCAGATAGGTTTCATTTTACGCCTCTCACCAGAAATAAATATTTAATAAAATAAAAACAATTAATGACAGCACGGCCCAGAAACCGACCTTTTCGGTTAGCTTAACGGTTTCTCCTTCATCTTGCTTTTCCTGTGTCAGTCCTTTAACCAATCCAACTAATTCTTCTTTTGGTTTTCTCTTCGTAACAAGGCTGATTCCGATTGTAAATACAACACAAATCACCCAAGCCCACCAGGCGCGCCAGAAATTTATAGCCATCTCGCTCGCGGTGTCGGAAAGAGTGATAACCGTGGAATTAAACCAGTGGAACTTATCTCCAAGGTACATCAGAAATGAAGAAACCATTCCGATGACAAGCCCCCAGAACGCGCCGTTAGGGGTAATCCACCAGATAAACATACCAAGAAGCATCGTTCCGAAAAGTGGGGCGTTTACCCAGGAAAAGATCGCTTGCATATAATCCATTATACTCGGAAAACTTTTTGCCCAATAGGCGGTGACAAGGCTCAACAGAACGCCGATTATCGTAGTGATCCTTCCCATCCAGAGCAGATGCTGGTCTGATGCATCTCTCTTAATAATTGATTTATATATATCATAAGTCCATACGGTGTTAAACGCGCTTACGTTCCCCGCCTGTCCGGCCATAAACCCCGCCAGCAATGCGGTAATGCCCAACCCAATCAGTCCGGGCGGGTAGTATCTTGCTATCAGAAGAGGTAGCGTTGAATCATAGTTTATCTGCCCGTTATCCTGCATCAGCGCAAAACCCGATTTCGGGTCACCGGCAAGAATCAGCGCGATAAGTCCCGATAAAATTACGAGGAACGGCAGCGCCATTTTAAAGAATGAAGCGAGTATAGGCGTCATTCTTGCCGTACGGAGGTTCTTCGCGCTGAAAGCCCTCTGCACGACGAGAAAGTCTGTGGTCCAGTAACCGAAGGAAAGAACAAATCCAAGTCCGAGTACAATGCCCGCCCACGAGATAACCATTCCGTTATCTGCGGGATTGAGGCTGTTCGACCATAATTTGGAATACGATTCCGGTATGCGCGCGAAAATTTCGCCGACACTTCCGATTTCAAGTATTCCCATAAACGAAACAAGGAAGAGTCCGAACCAGATCAGGAAGAACTGCAGTATCTCGGTGAATATCGCCGAAAGTAACCCGCTGAATGTAATATAAGCGGCAACCGTCGCTGCGGAGATCCACATACTTACATCCCAGTTCCATCCAAGAAATGTATGAAGCACAAGCGCCATCGCGTAGAGATTAATTCCCGATACAAGTAATGTCATTATCGCGAATGCAATGGCATTCAGCACTCTCGTTTTTTCATCAAAGCGCAGCTTTAAGTAACCCGGGATCGATTTAATTTTAGAGCTGTAATAAAACGGCATCATATATAAACCGAGGAACAGCATCGCGGGAATTGCGCCGATCCAGTAGAAGTGCGCCACATACATTCCGTATTTATAGGTGTTCCCCGCCATACCCATCAGCTCGAGAGCGCCGAGGTTTGCGGACAGAAAAGCTATCCCCGCTACCCACGCGGAATTTTTTCTTCCCGCAAGGAAAAAATCTTCTTCATTCTTCGTAAACTTTTTCAGATAATAGCCGATACCAAGAACAAATATAAAATAGACCGCTATTACAAGCCAGTCAACGAAGGTCAGTCCAATGGTCATCATTACGATAGTTTCTTCCTTATTGTTTAATTATAATAATTGTCTCAGAATGTCTGCGCTCGTTTCGGGGGTAATGTCCCGCTGCGGTTCGCCAAGCATTTCATATCCGACCATAAATTTTTTTATTGTTGCGGAACGGAGAAGCGGCGGATAAAAGTGCATATGAAAATGCCAGTGATCGTTATTCCCGCCCGTTGTGGGCGCCTGGTGTATTCCCGATGAATATGGGAAATTTATATTGAAAACTTTATCGTACAGATTAGTTACTCTGCGAAGTATATCGGCAAAGGTACTGTCTGCTGTACCGGGCATTCCGGAAAAACCCGGATATGGCTCTTTTGATACTATCATTGTTTCATACGGCCATACCGCCCAGAAAGGAACAAGCAGAACAAAATCATCGTTCTCATATAGGGTTCTTGCTTCACTGCTCAGTTCTGTCCGGAGATATGCGCTCAAAAGAGTTTCGCCGTGCTTATTAAAAAATTCTTTTTGCTTTATATCTTCTTTCGCGGGTATCTCCGGAATACTCTCCTGCGCCCAGATCTGACCGTGAGGATGAGGATTGCTGCATCCCATCATCTCCCCCTTGTTCTCGAATATCTGAACATAATTAATCGGTTCCATTCCGCCGAGTGCCCGGTATTCATCGCGCCAGGTTTTAATAACCGCAATTATTTCTTCGACGGATAAATCAGCGAGCGTCAGATCGTGCCTAGGAGAAAAACAAACCACTCTTGAAATTCCGTATTCCGGTTTAGCGATCAATAAGTTATCTGTGATTATTTCTTTCTGCGCAGCGGCGGCGTTGAATGCCGGAAAGTCATTTGAAAAAACAAAAGTGGATTTGTATTGGGGGTTAAGTTCGCCGTTTGCCCGTTTGTTTCCGGGACATAAATAACAATCCCCGGCGTATTCCTTCTTTGGTGTAGAAGGAACGCCCTCGTGCTTACCAAGCCATGGCCTTTGAGTCCTGTGGGGTGAAACCAGATTCCACTCGCCAGTCAGTTGGTTTAAGCGCCTGTGACTGTTACTTTGAAACATTTAATTCCATATTGCTGGATTATAAACAGAACAATCGTAACCGCAATCGTTTGCAGTTATGTCAGAAATATAGTACATTGTCCCAATATTTGCAAATTTAAAATGATTTTTAATCTTTTTCCCGAAATATGTCCTGATCAGTGAAAATCCATATAAATCTGTGTCATCAGTGTCCTATTTCAACTTATTTCTTCCCTGATGACCCGTATATTTAATAATCTGTTTGGCAATTTTTATCGGTTTATAATATATATAAGATATGATCTCGAAAACTTTCTACGGCACACTCCCGGACGGACGCGACGTTCACACACTATCGCTCCGGAACAGCAACGGTATGCAGGTTGACATTATTACATACGGCGCAACCGTTACCCGCATACTGGTGCCGGACAGAAACAACAATTTCGGCGATGTGGTTCTGGGATATGATACTTTAGATAAATATATCGATGATGAATTTTATCTCGGGGCAGCGATTGGAAGATTTGCCAACCGCATTGCCCGCGGCAGATTTGTCCTTAACGGGAAAGAATATAATTTACCGCTGAACAACAACGGCAACCATCTCCACGGAGGTCCCGGGGGATTACATAAAGTACTGTGGAATATTCTGCCCGCCAATGATTACCAGGCCGACAGCGTTAAACTAAACTATATCAGCAAAGACGGCGAAGGAGGTTACCCGGGAGAACTGAACGTATCCGCTGTTTTTTCGCTGAATGAATCAAATGAACTCGCAATTCACTTCGAAGCTTCTTCCGATAAACCGACAATCCTGAACCTGGCGCATCATTCCTATTTTAATTTATCGGGCAATCCGTCATCTTCCATTGATGATCACCAACTTGAAATAAACGCGGATGCCTATACCCCCATCATGCCCAATGGAATACCGGCAGGCAGTATCGATAAAACAGAGAATACGCCAATGGATTTCAGGTCGGCAAAGAAAGTCGGCGAAAGGATCGGGGATAATTTCGATCAGTTAACCGCTGCCGGCGGTTATGACCATAATTATGTATTGAATGGCGACGCTGACAAAATAACAAAGTCTGCTTCGCTGTATGAGCCTTTTTCGGGAAGATATATGGAACTCTTTACAGATCAGCCGGGCATACAACTTTATACAGGAAATTTTCTGAAAGATACTGCAGGAAAAGACGGCATTGTCTTCCGCCGGAGAAGCGGACTATGTCTTGAAACCCAGAATTTTCCCGATGCACCCAATCACAGTAATTTTCCTTCAGCTGTTCTTAATGAAGGCGAGTTATACTCTAAAACTACAGTATATAAGTTTTCAGTAAAGCAGTAACCGGATTTTTCTATGATTTAATCCGGCTAATTGAGTTGTTTTTTTTAACATAGATTAGTAATTTTACCTTTTCTACAAACTGAAAACCAATCCACTTTTCCCGCTGAAATTTGACGCGCCCCAAAATGGGAAATTTAATTAATAAACCCGTCCTTTGTAGGTTTGAATGATATACGAGAACCTGTTGAAAGGACAAAGAACGAATTGATAACTATGGAAGACCGGGCTCCATATATACGGTCCCATCAAGTACCTGGTTTGGCGTCCTCAACGATATATCGCTATACATTTTATAAATATCGACTACCCATCCGGCTAATCTGATCACTAAAAGCTAAATCAAAAACTTATCCGTACTTTGGTCCTGTCGTTATTATGCTCAAATTTGATAACCAGATTTCCGTTGCTTTCGTCACGGCTAAATGTAAATGAAGCGGGTTTTTCTTCGATTAAAACAGATTTCGGCCTGTCCTGACAGAGTATTACCGTTTCGTTTTTGTGCCCTGTGAATGCTCTTAATGATAAAGACATTTTATTGTTGCTTGTTTCAACTGATTCGAGAATGGAATTAGTTGTTTTTACAACCGGCGCCGAAATTTTTCCGGTACCAACATTTATTTTCTTCGGATGTGCGATGCTCCCGGGAATTACATATGAAGATACGGGCACCCCGTCATATTCAATATACGCAATTCCCGACTTTACTGTTTTTACATCCGCTGTTTTGTTATGAATTGTTAACACGAACTCTGCCGACTGCTGATCTTGATTAAGATAAGGCGATAATGTAATGTTCCATTCATTGTCCGCCACGCCAAAGAGTGAATACAACGAATATAAATACCAGCCTGCGGCCCACATAAACTGCGGTTTATCAACCGTGCCGTAAGTTTTCGCATCATCTTTGTTGCCGTTGCGTACTTCATACATAGCCGGCTGGCCGTTCGGCCCGTTCATTATTCCGTCAAGCGTCATTACATTGCGGATGAATTCAGATGCGTCGCCGCGCATTCCGCCGGCAATGAGTGAAAGCGCGTACCACGAATTAATGTGCGGCCATATACCGCCGTTGAGATAATAATATTTTGCGCCGGCTTCGTTTCCCGCAAATTTCCAGAAATCTGTAAGCTGATGGAAATCCATCGGATAAACAGCATAAACACCGGTCCGCGGATCGAGAAGATATTTTCGCGCTGTTGCGATTGTACTTTGTGTTTTTGCCTGATCAAGAATTCCGTAATGCGCGGCAAGAAGTGATCCGCTGTACAAATGTTCATCCGGTGAATCCGGGTCGGTGTTGTTCATCAGGTAACCGGTTTTAACACTCCACAATTTTTCAATCAGAGCTTTATGCATTTCATCTGCGGTTTTTTCATACCGCAAAGCTGTTTCAGAATCTTTCTTAAGCGCTGCCGCAACGTACAGGTACGACCGTATCGCCCTGATTGCCAGTAGCGTCATATAACTCCGCTGGCCGTACCGCGAACCGATGTCCCACCAGTCGGGGCGCATAGACCACATTAAGTTATCTTCCCCTTTCGTCTGCATCGCCTGTGTCAGCGCTTTTGTAATATAGGGATACAAATATTCGGCCGTCTTTGTATCTGATGAATGCTTGAGATATTCCGCGCTTACGATTGTGAACCAAAAATTATTCCAGTTGTCGTGCGCGGCAAATTCCGTTACATATCCCGTATCTTTCCAGTAATAGGCGTGTGGAATTATTTTTTCTTCGTTGGCGTGTTTTGTGATGAACTGAAGGTCCTGCCTAACACGCGAAAGATCAAATTTAACCGCTGCAAGGTCGGTAAGAAGAACATCGTGAGTGAAATAAAAATTATATTCGGCTGGACACGGCATAGGCTCGATATCACCGTCAATATAATGTTTGTTAACGGCCAGCATCGCCTGCGCCCACTTAACCGACCGGTCTAAAACAGTATCGCCCGTCGTGAAGATCCTTGATCCGTAAACTTCTTTAAGAATTGAATTTTCATATTCTGCCGCTTCAGCCAGATAATTTTTGCTGAGATTTTCCCGCACCGCGGCCTCTCCCCGGCCGGCACTCCCAATAATTTCAGTCAGGTTAACACTTTCATCCGGAGCAATTTTGAATGTATATATATAGTTACAGGAAGGAGCGCTTACAAATGACCGGTCAGGGTAAAGCGCTGCCAGGCTGTCCTCCGGACCCGCTTCAACTATCTGATAATATGGCGGTTCCTGTTTACTTAATACAAATATTTCGGGATTCTGCGTTTCGCCGTCGCCATAAACAGCAACCACTGATTTCCCCCCGTTTTCAGATCTGATAAACTCAGGCCTTTGCAGGCGAAAAGAATGGGAAGTTTTCAGATCAAGCGCATAACGGAGATACCAGGTTACATCCTGCGTTTCTTTCGTTAAATTTTTTACTTCATAGTTTATTACAACCGCGGCGGAAGTGTTCGTAAACCGGTAGCTGACATATATTTGTTTAACCGGGTCTGATTTTTTGAACTTCACGGAATAAGGAGTAAGTTCATACGCCATACTCTCACCGTTAAGCCATTCTGTCCGGGCGCCGCCAAACTTTATTCCCGCGTCCATTGCGAAAGAAGTATCGCGGAACCAGTAATCGGTGCTGTGATCGATGCTGTTTGCCGAGGGATAATAGAAACTCACTCGCTGCGGAATAGGGTGACTGTGGTGAAATGATAAGCCGGCGAAGTGGCTTCCCACCTCTATCTTCGAGTCTCCGGAGAAAGAGATAGCAATATCATTTTTTGTTTTACTCAGGCCCTGCGCCCGGGTTTGTGAATACAATAAACAGAGAAAAAGCACAGGCAATAGAAACAATCTTATTACCGCGGCCGGACGGTTCATATTTTCTCCTTACCAGGCGTAGGCTTCGGGAGCCTGGTTTCCGGGACCCGGGAATATCTCATCGAGTTTTTTCATCGTCGCTTCATCAAGCACTATATCAACTGCGTGAGTGGATTCCCGCATCTGTTCAATTGTCCGCGGCCCGATGATGGGCGCGGTAATAACAGGATTCTGCAGCATCCAGGCGAGCGCGATATTGGCAGGGCTTTCGCCGAGGCTTTTGCACAGATTTTCATACGCTTCAAGTTTTGGCCGCATTGCCTCAATCTTTTTACTCAACTCACCGCGCCTCATCCGTCCGCTGATTTCGTTGGACAGCACTCCGCCAAGCAATCCGCTGCCGAGAGGGCTCCAGGGAATTATTCCCACACCCATTGCGCGCGAGGCGGGAATGACTTCAAGTTCTATGTGGCGGTTTATAAGACTGTAAATACTTTGTTCAGATACCAGGCCCATAAGCCCTTTTGCTTTAGCCGTGTAGTTTGCTTCGACAATGTTCCACGCGGCAAAGTTGCTGCTGCCGGTATAAACTACTTTTCCCGCGGTGATCAGTTGTCCCATTGCCTGCCACAGTTCTTCCCAGGGGGTTTCCCTGTCGATGTGGTGCATCTGGTAAAGATCGATATGGTCTGTCTGCATACGGCGCAGGCTGTCCTCGCAGGCTTTTTTTACATTATAAGCCGAAACGCGCCTGTCATTAACGCCCTCTCCCATTTTACCGTATACTTTAGTTGCGATTACAACTTTCTCGCGTCTGCCTTTCCCCTTCGCGAACCATCTTCCGATCAGTTCTTCAACGTATCCCACCCCTTTTTCGTTTCCGTAAACATTGGCGGTGTCAATAAAATTAATGCCAAGACCAAGAGCCTCGTCCAGTATTTTGAAACTGTCTTTATCGCTTGTGAATGACCCGAAGTTCATTGTGCCAAGGCAGATACGGCTTACTGTCAGTCCTGAGCGTCCAAGGTGTGAGTATTTCATAATATGATAGTCCTATTTTAAGAAGTCGTTAAGAGTATTAATTTTTATTTCTTTTAATTTGGGCGGATTGTTGTGTTTGGTTTCTACCCGCACAGATACTTTCTCTCCGGGAAGCATTATCATTCCTCTCTGAGAAAACATCAGCTCCTTTCCGGAAAGATCAACAAAGAAAGCGGTTTTTTCAGCTTTGATGTGAAAAACATTTTCGTGCTTCTTGTGGATGAGTTTTGTTTTAAGAGAAGTTTTTGGAAATTTAATGTGTTTCCATCTTTCACCGTTGCAGAGGTTCCTGTGCACAATATTTTTGTCGCGGTCATACAAAGTCGCGACGAATATTTCGTCCCTTGCCTTCATATTTGTATTATCCGCGAAATTAATGCCAAGAGTCTCTCCTTCATTCAGAGCTATATCTGTACTTAAAACGGCCAATGGTTTTACTTTGCTGTTTTTCAGCGATACAACTTTTAATGATCCGGAAAATTTTTGCATTGAGTCATTTACAGCGGTAATGCTTATGCCGGCTTCTTTTTTATTAAAAAACACCCCGGTTGGCGCAAACGCGTTCTGCACAAAGTAGTATGCGAGTTTTGGGAAGTTCAGCGAGTCGATCAACGACCAGCTGCTTACGGGCCAGCAATCATTTAACTGCCAGATTACGGCTCCGTTAGTGTGCGGAAACTTCAGCCTCCAGTGTTCCAGGCATTCTTTCAAAGCAAGACCCTGATTCAACTGCGCCAGATATATAAACTCTTCCCATCCGGTGCGCAAAGGCAGATGTCCGGCAAGGAACCTGATTATTCTCTCATTGCCTTCAATCTGTTTATTATGAAATTCAAAGTCTTTGCTCTGTATTGATCTTTGGCCTTTTGGGATGTAGTGGTTGAGCGTTTCTCTGTTTGCCGGACCCTGGAAACCGAACTCAGTAACAAACAGGCTGCTATCTTTAACAACTTCGGTATAATCCGCAAAATTACTCCAGATATTCCATTGATGGCGGTTGCCGCTAAGCATACTGTTCGGGTCAGGACCGTTTCCGAAAGGCGTTGATATCCGGTACGGCGTAAGCGGATCAAGTTTTTTAAGAAGATCTGGAATTGTGCGGGCATATATATTATGTCCCGGCATATTATTATAACTGGTTTTTTGTTCCATATACCAGATCCATTCATTCTCGTTGTTGCCGCACCAGACGGCAAGGGATGGATGCTCCCTTATTCTTTTAATATTATATATTGCCTCTTCGGTTACATTATCAATAAATTCCTTGTGTTCCGGATAAGCCGCACAGGCAAACATAAAATCCTGCCATACAAGCAGGCCGAGTTCATCACAAATTTCATAAAATATATCATTCTCGTATATACCGCCGCCCCATACCCTCATAATGTTCATATTGCATTCGGCGGCTTTTGTCAGCAGATACCTGTAATCATCTCCGGCCGGAACCGTTAAAAACGAATGCGCGGGTATCCAGTTTGCTCCCTTAAGAAAAACCGGTTTGCCGTTTACAATAAAGCGAAAAGTTTCTTTATCGCCATCCTGCAGCTGCAGTTCAATTGTTCTTATTCCGGCTTTAATATTTTTTGTTGATAGTGTTTCATCAGCTTTAACCAGCTTTGCTTCAAGAGCATAAAGCTTCTGCTGCCCAATACCGTTGGGGGCCCATAGTTTAGGGTCGTTGATTTGCGCGTTCAGCCGGAATGTTTTTTTGCCGTCTGTGTTTATCCGCGTTTGAAATACGGTGTTTTCTCCGTCTGCGATAGAAACCAAAAGATCTGTTCCCGTGCCGGCATCTGCAGACAGTTCAACATTCACCTCTGTTTCGGCGGTGCTGTTGCTAATGCTGTTTGTTTTCAGGTACAAGTATTCAATCGCAGGGGCGTTAATGTTTTCAAGATAAACATTGCGCCAAATACCGCAAGTTGCGAAAGTGGGACCCCAGTCCCATCCAAAGGAATACTGCGCCTTTCGTATATAAACCCTCTCAGAATTTAGCGCAACAGGAAGTTTTCCGAATTTTTGTTCCATTTCCTTTGCGTATCTGCCGGGCGAACGGAAAGTGATCTCAAGTAAATTATCTCCGTCCTTCAAATATTCATTAATCCCGAAAGAATATTTCCTGAACATATTATCGGTCGTGCCGATATGCGCCTTGTTCAGATATATTTCGGCAACCGTGTCAAGTCCGTCGAAAACAAGATTTACAGGACGGTCGGCGTTAAAATCCTCAGGGAGGGTAAACTTTGTTTCATAGAGCCAGTCGCACTCAGATATCCACTGAAGACTGGTTTCGTTATCGGAATAAAACGGTTCATCAATTAATTTATGCGACAGAAGATCTGTGTGGATAGTACCGGGTACTTCCGCGTTCCGCTTTTTTGTAAATACACCGGTTTTGCCGGGTATATTGGCGTCATTAGCCGCGGCAAGTGAAAAATTCCAGTTTGCCGTCAGTTCATATTTTAAATTCACGGTTATTTCAATACCATTATTTTATTTATCTGAACTTTGTCTTTTGACCGGGCAAAAAGAAAATATACGCCGGAAGCAACTGAAGAGATGTCCGTTATTATTTCTTCGGTTTCGCCCTTTGCAAAGTCTCTGAAGATTGTCTTCACGTTCCTGCCGAGAAGATCTTTCATTTCAATATTAACGATGTCCCCGGCAGTGGCCTCAATTCTTACTGTGAAATTCTCACTGCACGGATTGGGATATGCAGTAATTTTCAAGCCTGATCTTTTCTTTTGTGCATATCCATCCTCCACAGACGTATATATTCCGCACAAACGCTGAATTGAGTCCGGCAGAAGAACGCAGTTGTAAAGCCTGATCTCATCCATAATACCGTTATAGTTATACATTGAGTTTCCGGGTATTACTTCGCCGATGGTAAGATCAAGATCAGTTGCCAGTATCGGTCCCGACAAAGTTGTTGCCGCTTCCAGAACTCCGTTCACATAAAGCTCCATACCGAGCCCGTCATACAGCCCTGTAACGTGATATGCGGAGTCAAGTTTAAAAATGGTTTTTGAATCAACATCTCTGATCCCGTTTGCGGTTTTAACAGTCCAGCGGATTTTCTTATTTGAAATTGAAAATTTCCAGCGCCTTTCCCAGTTGCCGTGCGAGATGGGATACTGTTCCCGTTCGTAAAAATATTTCGGAGTCATCCAGAATGCGACAGTAATTGAGTTCGCGAAGTTAAGTTGTGTTGTATTTCTGACCTGCATATATGAAGACGCACCGTCGAATCTCATTGCGCTGTTTTGGATGCCGTTCCTGTCCGGTACGGGTTGCACACTGTACACGAATGCATTATTGTTATTGCCTGAATTATCAAGGCCATTCCCGTCGCACGGATACCAGGCAACTAAATTACCCGAGATTGTTGAACCAAAATCACGGACAACCAGGAACGTGCTGTCAACAGCCGTTAAACCGAAGCGGTCCGTTACTCTGCATTCCACATAATAATTCCCGGAGGCGCCCGGAGAAACAAACTGTATGTCCGGCCCGTCTCCGGCAAGAACCGCGCCGTTCATCTCCCAATGGTAAATTAATGTGTCTCCGTCGATATCCGATGCAAGGCATACGGCCCTTACGGATTTATTCAGATCAACTTTATTCGGAGCGGCGTTAATACCGTTAATCAGCGGTGCGTGATTAATATAATCAACCACCTGAAACACCAGTGTATCTTCTGCGGAAGCGCCGCTGTTATCTTTTACATTACAAATGACCGTGTCATATCCCGTCTGCTGGGATGCCCTCCACTGAACGGCCCCAGAACTCCCGGTTAATGTTCCCCGCCCCGCACGCCAGGTGTAAGTAAGAGCGTCTCCGTCTTTATCTTCGGCTGTGCAGTAAATATTTATCAGTTCCCCCTGCATTATGACTTTCTTTGGCGCATTAAGGCTTTTTATCCTGGGAGGATTATTCCCGGAGTAATGACCGGAGTGGTAATCGGCTATTATGCCATTTACAAACATTTTATCATACTGATATGTTACGGCGCCGGCTGCGGGAAGAAGAACGAGAACCACCGCATTATCAGCGGGAATGTCCAAATTGGCGCTGCCTGAAACTGACGCATTCAACACTGTATTGGTGACGGCATCGTAAAGTTTCCACGAGCCTGTTGGCAAATTTACGGCTACTGTTTTGTTTTGCTGATAGGGATTATAATAAAGATATGTTGGATATGATTCCTGCTTGAGGAAATCTGTTTTAAGCAAATCAAATCTGAGAATGCCTGAAACGTTTGTCGTGTCCAGCATTGACCCAAGGTAACCGACAGAAGATGAGGAATATAAAGATAAATTCGTTAATCCCCAGTTGCCGTCAACTGCGTCGCCCGTTGCGAAAGGTGTTTTTCCGTTTTTGGTCTGCCTCATTGCCTCGTGAGCGATATAAGAATTTGGATCATACAGTACGCTCCACTCGCGGCCGTCCTGGTTTTCTGGAGGAAGATAGTTTGAATAAAACAACCTGCTTGCATTCGCAAGATTGAGGGCCCATTTCCCCAGCGCCCTCGCAAATCTTTCATCATAACGCGCAACCGGAAGGAGCGCGCCCGCCTGCTGGAATCCGTTCATAATAAACGCGTAACCGTTTGAACCGTTCTCTCCGATCAACCCTGCTACATCATACCCTCCCCAGTTACCGGTAAATGCACCCCAGGTTCGCAGTGACCCGACGTCGAAAGACCAATTAAGAAATTTTTCTATATTGTATGTTGTTCCGTATTCGGCATTCATAAAAGCAGCAGCAGCCGTTCCGTAAGGCAACTGTAATTCGTAAGAAGGATTGGAAGTGAGGCTATTTAAAAATTCCAGACTGTGTTCCGCCGCAATTCTATAATTTTTGTTGCCGGATTGCCTGAATGCTTTTGCTAATATCCAGCCTATCGCTCCCGAAGCCTCGGGCTCAATTACGCCGTTTGTCTGTGGCGTCATTGTTGAAAGGCTCCAGGCCCGGTAATTCATCTGAGGCAGGCGCCACGGAACATCTGACCCGCCCATTGCCTGCACCGCCTGTGTCCAGCGGTCTGCAACTGTTGTAAACTGATTTGTAAAATCACCGGTGTTGGGGTAAAGCGACTGCAGCTGGTAAAAATAAATATTCGGCATTGTTTCGTACCACCAGTCGTCTCCGCTGCTTGTCACCGGACTGTTGAGATAGACATTCTCATCCGGCCTTTTGTTGAAATAATCTTCGGCCCACAGTACAAAATCGTGTCCGTATTGATTTTTTTTATCGACACCGGCCAACGATGCGCCGACAATCGCTGGAAGCGCGTTAATTGCTTCTGTGGATGTCGGGCGCGTTGTTCCGACTACCGTGTGAAGGCCAAAAAATCCGTGCCCGGGGTAATTCACTCCCTGTGAATTAAAAAACACAAGAGGAAGGTACTGTCCCTGGTTTTCGGGATTGAAAACCAGACTGTCATACCCGGCCGCGACCTGTTTCCAGTTCCGCATCAGGTAAGGCTGCGGCATTGAAGGCATTGCTTCGATTCTTGTAATGGCAATCTGCTGCGCCTGAATTAAAGCGGATGATAAAAGAACTGTAATAAATATCAGCCTGCGCATTTATGTTTTTATTTGTTTATGTAAGTGTTCAGCATTTCTTGTTTCGCTCTCGGATTCAGTTCCATAACCGATAACGCGAGAAGGGTTTCAACGGTTGACTCGGCGCCGGAGTTAAGATTTACTTTTTCAGGTGAGTTAATACCGTCAAATGTCCGTCCCGTTTCCGGATTATACATTTTTACTTTTGCTATATTCCCGCCAAAGAACCAACCGCACATTTTAATGGCGCCGGTCAGATAATTTTCTTTCCCGGTTATTCTGTATGCGTGCATCGAGGCCCATATCATCGGGCGCATTATGTACGCAATCTGTCCGTCTGATTTTGAAGCAAGTATTTTTACCGAACCGTTAATATTCTTAAAATTTAGCTCGGAAAAATATTTTTGTTCGATCATATACGGATGTACATTATCAATTTCTTTCAGAGCTGCCTGCAGGCAGCGGCCATCACGAGTAATTTCATAAGCGTCGAGAAGCGCGTCCGCCTGGTTGTTTCCCCATCCGTGCCAGCTGTTTTCCCAGCTTAAGAATAATCCGTCGAAATGTGAAGACGAATCAGATAACTGCATCTGCAGTATTCCCTCTGCCATTGATTTCAGGAGCATCAGCGAACGCGGGTCCTGTGAAAACTTAAAGTGATTGGCGGCCGCTTTTATTATTACCGCGGCCTGGTCCGACGCGTGTTCCCACGGAAGCCAGCACGGAACAGAAAATCCTTCGATGATTTTGAATGTTTTTTCCTTATTGTATAAAGGCGAAACCTTTGCGATCAGCGCATTCATCGCCGATGCCATTGAGTCCGCAAGGGCCGGGTCATTTGTCCGCACCGGAACGAACAATTCCGATAAAGCGAAAAACGCGCGCCACGTCCACCAGTTCGGCTCCGCAAGGCTCGTTCTGAAATCCGAATTTACAGAATCATTAGAAAAAATGAAATTATAGAAATAGCCGTTTGGCGCCTGCATAAAAAGAAGGAACCTCGTCAGTTGTTTCGCTTTTCTGAATGATTCTTCGTTTGCGGTCAGCCTGTAGTGATTGAGATAAAACACAGCCGCCCTGGCAGCATCATCAACGCAGGCCCATCCCTCATCGGCATCTTCAACTATTTTGTAGTCCGGGTACTCGGAATAGATTCCAATTATACCGAATGATTTTCCCTGTACAGTCCTTTCTTTATACAGATGGTCCAGATGCGCCGTATTAATCAGAGATTGTCCGAACAGCCACCCTTGCGCAAGGAACACGACCGCGATCAGCAAATGGTTTTTCATCCTTTGCACGCCTTTATCAATTCCTCTGTTGTTGTTGTTGCAAGACATATGTTCGTGTCCGCGCCTGAATAATACAGCCTGACCGTACCGTCGTCTTCCACAATCCAGCCGTTTGCAAATACAACATTGTTAACGTCGCCTGTGCGTTCGTAATCTTTTTCCGGCATTAATACCGGTTCCGCGGTTTTTCCGATCACTTTCCACGGTTCGTGCAGATCAAGCAGTACTGCGCCGATTTTATACAGAGTAGAAATGCCAAAGCCGCGCACACCGTGATAACAAAGCAGCCAGCCGTCTTTTGTTTTAACCGGCGGTGTTGATCCGCCGATCTTATCGTTTTCCCAGGTGCCGGTTGTCGGTTCCATCAGGATTTTATACTGTCCCCAGTGTATAAGGTCAGGGCTTGAACTGATCCAGATGTTGTGGCTTTTGTCCGCGGAAGGGCGATCCATCTTCCAGTAAAGACCGTTGATCTTTTCGGGAAATAGCGCGCAGTCTTTGTTCGAGGGTTCTGATATCGGCCCCAGTACGTTAAACTTTATAAAGTCTTTTGTCTCCGCCAGCATTACAAGCGGCATATATTTTGAGTAGCCCGTATATGTGATGTAGTAACTTACGCCGAGCTTAACTATTCTCGGGTCTTCGATCCCCCATTCCGCGTACTTAAAAAATTCGCCGTGATCTTCGGGAGTGAGGCAGGGTCTGCTGTCCGGGACAAAGTTGATTCCGTCTTTGCTTCGCTCGATCAGAAATGACGATCTTCCGTTGGGCATTTCAACACGGCAGAGGAGCAGATACTCGTTTCCGTATCTGGTTGCGCCCGGATTAAATATGCTGTTTGCTCTGAACGGGACTTGTTCGATTGTTACAATTGGATTGCCCTGGTATTTTTCCATTAACATTACTTCACCTATTAAATATCTGTTATAACGATTTCATATTATTTAAAATGTCCTGCATTCTGCAGGTTGCCATACCGGAAACCGAATCTGACATTGCGTAAGGAATAAAAAGAGTATCCCCGTACTGCATAGATCCGCACGAATAAACCACGTTAGGTACATATCCCTCCCGCTCGGTTTCATCGGGAGAGATTAACGGCACATCAAGAGCGCCTATTACCTTTTCTGGGTTTTCTTTATCTAATAATACTGCTGAGATTACATAGCGGCGGAAAAATCCTACGGCGTGCGTCAGCAGTAACCAGCCCTCATCAGTTTCTATCGGTGAGCCGCAATTGCCGATCTGAACAAACTCCCACGGTAAGTAGGGCTGACGAAGGACAGTTGCTTTTTCCCAGGTATACAAGTCATCTGAACTCATAATGTATAAATTCTCCCCGTCGATGCGTGAGCAGATAACATACTTACCGTTTATGCGGCGCGGGAAGATCGCCATACCTTTATCTACCGCTGCTTTTCCCTGGAGTGTCCGGATCGAAAAGTGTCTAAAGTCTTTCGTTTCTATCAGCTGCGGAAAAATTCTTTTTCCGTTATATGCCGTGTATGTGCCGAGGTATATTTTCGAATTATCGTCATCCGTGAATTCTGCAAAACGCACATCTTCAATTCCGTTGCTCTCTGCGGGTGACGACGGGAAAATAATCCGCTCTGTTATTGATTCTTCACCGGAAAAAACTATGTCATAATTTGCGTCTGTCAGTTCGCCGTCACCGCGGAAGCGTTCGTGCGCGAACGGCATTTTACTTACAGGCGAAACACAGAACGGCGAATCGTCTTCGAGTTCAACAGAACCGTTTTTGCTAATCGTGCCTTCGCGAAACGCGATGGATGAGATATGTGATTCACCGGTTGCACGCAGACTAAGAACAAAACGCAGTTTACCGGGATCAGACGGGTCCTGTACGGGATGGCGCACTATCGAGGGATTAAAAAGCGCCGCGGACTGCGTCGAATACTCTTTGCTGAAATATGCAGCGAGCAATCGCCCTTCAACTGAATCATACGGTATATCGGTCGATACAATCTCTTTTAGTTTCCTGAAATTATCGGCGAGAAGCCGGTCATAATCTTTATGTCGTTTTGAAAAGAGCGCTATTGATTCTTCAAGAAATTTTTCTTTTTCGGTTTTTGACATCCCGTGTACTCTTGAGACCACTTTAAGGGTTCTTTCTTTGCTGCCGGGATAGAAAAACTGCAGAACTACTTTTTTATTATTAGACCCGAAACGTACGGGTAAACGTTTTACCATTGGCTATAATTACTCCTTCATTCCTGATGAAGCCATACTTGTTATAAAATATTTCTGGAAAAATGAATAGGCAACCACGACGGGAACTGCCAGCAGCACTGCTGACGCAAGTTTGACGCCAAGCTGTGATTCAGCTTTCCCTCCTACCGCGAATAATGTGATTAGCTGCGGCAGTGTCATTAAATTTTCATTCCTGATTACAATGATCGGCCAGAGAACATCGTTCCACACTCCCATAAAAGTCAGGATCGCTACTGTTATTATGGCGGGTTTTGCGTTCGGGAGCAGAATAGAAAAAAGTATCTTGAGATCACTGCAGCCGTCAATTCTTGCCGCGTCAAACAGGTCCCTTGGGATAGTTTTGAAATACTGCCTGAAAATAATTATCCCTAATCCGCTGATAAAGTAAGGGACGGTAAGTGCCAGATAAGAGTCAGTCCATCCTAATTTAACCATTAGTATATACTGAGGAATAAGTGTGAGCTGAAACGGCAGGCTCATTGTAAATATTATTATATAAAAAACCGCGTCTCTTCCTTTGAATTCGTAATGCGTCAGCGCGAATCCGGTCATCGAACTGAAAACAACCACAAAAAATGTTACAGTAAGAGATACTATCATACTGTTAAGGAACGCGCGCAGCACAGGTATCTTTTCAAAGACCTGCACGTAACTACCAAGCCCTATACTGGTTGGCCATAACGCAAACGAGGCAATATCTTTTTCGGGGGCCAGGGAAGCCATCAGCATCCAGATAAACGGATACACAAAGGCGGCAGCGCCGATAAAGAGGAATATATACGCGGCTGTTTTCTTAATTCCGCTTAACCGTTTGAGGTTCATCAGGTGTTCCTCTCAACGTATTTTTTCTGGATGATTACCACAACAAGAATAATGGCCGTTAATGTAACGCCCATCGTTGCGGCGTAACCCATATGATAAAAGAAAAATCCCTGTTTATATATATAAAGCACGGATGACAGCGTCCTGCTAAGCGGCCCGCCGCCGGTCATTACATACGGTTCAATAAAAAGCGAGAATCCGCCTATTGTGCTCAAAACCAGCACAAGCAATATCGTAGGGTTGATCATCGGAATCGTGATGTGGCGGAATTTCTGCCACGCGGTCGCGCCTTCAAGATCAGCGGATTCATAAAGCTGCACAGGCACGGTCTGGAGCCCGGTCAGGAACAGTATTATATACAAACCTACATTCTTCCAGGTCGCCATTATGGCGATTGAAGGCATAGCAATATCGGGATCCGTCAGCCAGCCTATACGCGGAAGCGTCAGATACGTAAGAAGGCGGTTAAGAATTCCGTTCTCATATCCGAATAACTGCTGCCATAAAATTGTAACAACCACGCCTGACACAACAACCGGCAGAAAATATATCGCGCGAAAAACTCCGAGCATTCTTAATGGCAGGTTTAGTATAAGCGCGAAAGAAATGGCAATCAGAAGCTGCAGCGGCACGTGAATAAGAATAAAATATAATGTGTTTAATACTGACTGCCAGAAAAAAGTATCTCCGAGCAGACGTATAAAATTACCGGGACCGACATACTCCATCGGAGAAATAATGTTCCACCTGTGGAACACTAGCACGAGCGAGAACACCACCGGGAACGCGACAAATAACCCGAAATGAATTATATAAGGTGCAATCAGCAGATACGGAGTAAGTTTTTTCTTTCCCATAATCTATTGCATCAAAACCAGGTTTGCCGAGTGTGCCGCGTCTTTCACGGCGCTCGCGGGAGACTTCTTGCTGTATACAACACACTGCTCATACTCTGCCGATATTACATCAAACACCTCTTTCAGGACCGGTGAGTTGTCGGGCCCTATTACATATCTGGCCTGTTTCGCGAACGGAATCATCAGCGGATTTGCCGCAAAATAATTTGAGAACAACGGGTCGCTCGTCAGATCTTTCCGGCGCGGCAACTGGTTTGTTATCTTCAGAAAAACGGCTTCATTTTCAAGCCGGCAGAACTCACGGAGAAAATACCAGGCGGTTAATGGGTTCTTGCAGGTCTTAAATATTACAAGGTTTTTCGTATCACCGTATGTGTATTGCGGGCCGGAGTGGTCATCCGGCACGGGCATCGGCGCGAAATCGTACTCAAATCCTTCCGGCTTGAATTTTTCCGCGTGTACAATTTCCCAGGGGCCCGTGAATCTTGTTGCGATCATCCCTGATAAAAAAGGGTCCTGTCCGGAGGAAAGCCTGTCAGTCGGGAAATAATTATTCTTAAATATCTTTTGCAGGAAAGCGAAAGTTGATACCGAATATTTATTATCAAATACCGCAGTATCGGCATTCACAAGTTTCGCGCCGCCCGAAGCGGAAAGGTATAACGGATAATAATCAAACCAGCGCTGCCACCAGGTCACCTGTACTTCAGCGTAACCGGCCCATTTTGTAACGCGCCCGCCGACAAGAGATGCTTTCTGGATTATCCCGGCCATTTTTAAAAATTCAGTGTATGTCCGCGGCGGTGATTTTAGCCCGGTCTTAGCAAGCATCTTTTTGTTGTAAATCATCATTATCGGATTTATTTTCCACGGTATCTGGTAAATATGCCCGTCACGGGAAGTAACTTCTTTTATTACCGCGGAATCGCAGCGTGCGTTAAGGAAGTCCATAAATCCTTCAAGCGTATCCAGCGCAACGAGTTTCCCTGCCCGAGCGTAGTATTCAACATCACCCTGCCACATATTCGAATAAACATCCGGTGTTGTGCCGCCGACAACAGCCGCTAATATCACTTCTTCGCTCGACTGCCCCTCCGGCACCGGCTGAAAGCGCACCTGCTTACCGGGGTTATCGCGGTTCCACTTCTCAACTATAAAACGCGCGTATGTTATTTCATCGGTGTTGTTGCTCGACCAGTATAAAACCCCGTTTCTTTCATTAATGTTTTCCCTGCAGGAAAAAACAGACAATGAAAGGAAAATAACGGAGATAAGCACAATGTATTTCATTCCCACGAACCCCAAATCTGATCTATTGAGGGGAACGGCGCGCGGGGGAATATTCCTCCGCGCTTTGCATAAAATATATCTATCGCGTGAGCATTTTCCTCTTCTGTAACCTGAACTTTTGACAGAACATCGGTATTAACAGTAACTTTGTATTTGTTCTTTAACTGTCCGATTTTTTTTATCAACGCACTGCTTGCCTCAACCGAAAGTCCGGCTGTTCTCTTTGATGTCTGCAGTACAGGACTTTCACCTTTAGACATAACCTGCACCGAATTTAAAAGTTCATCGCGGACAATTGCATATAGTATCTTGTTTTTCCAGACTGCTGCCGCTGCTTTAACTTCCGGATCATTCTGCAGACCCATAGATATGGCTTCCGAAACAAGCATATTATCGCGGACCATTCTCCAGATATTGGTTTCCACATCTCGTGAAAATAACTGCTTGTCCTTGTCTCTGAATTTAAGATATGGGTCCCGTGAAGAATACCATGAAATAAAATCACTCAAGAACAACTTGTTCGTGCGCAGGGTAACTAACGGCTGATCTTTTGGGTCTCTGCCTGATGATTTTAATTTATCTGCGGCCTTTTCCGCAGACCGGCCAAGTTCCCATTCATCGAAAATATTTTCTTTTAATTCATACTTTCCGACATAAGCCCGCGCAATTCTGAACAGATCTCCGTCAATTGAAGGATTTTCTGTTTTCATCAGTGAGTCGACATACTTATCGGCGTATGCGTCATATGAGGACTTTATTAGATAATTTTTCGCTGTCTGCCTTGCTTCAAGATATTCGGACTGAGTAACAAGCCCGCTTTGCGCGATCTCTTCAATGCGCAAGATATACCATCCGTCTTTTCCCTGTACCGGCCTGGTTATCATTCCCGCGCGCAATGTATCGATAACCTCGGCAAGAGCGGGATTTTTCTTTAATAAACTGAACTTTGTGAGTGTAAGTTTTCTGTCATCAGCAAAGTCACCGCTGTCGAGCATTCCATCAAAAACCGTGTCAAATTGTTTTCCCTCCTTCAACAGCTCAACCGCACTGAATAACTGCGAATCTGTCCGGCAAAATATCCACTTGAGGGTAATCTCCACATTCTGCGCCGCAACCGCACGCTCTATGGCATCATCGGGAACCGCTACACGCGGGCGGATCACTTTATCAAACAACGATTCCGTAAGTATATCGTTGTATATATCTTTGTATGCATCCCTGAACGCCTGCATTGTATCAAGTTTCCGCTGTTCGCCTTCTATGGATAACAACTCTTCGTTAATCAAATATTTCAGGTAAACGGATTTGGAATTTTCCTTGCGTTTAACAAACGCGGGGCCGAATTCATAACCGTCGGTGAATTCTTTAACAGTAATACTTCTGTTTCCGACTTTTGCGACAATATCATCCCCGGTGTTCTGCGCCCCTGCCGGGGTCTGCAAAACGCAAAGAAGAGCAAACGATATCGCACAAAACGGAAAACAGTTCTTCACTTAAAACCCGACGCTCACAGAGAATGACTGTATACTGTTCAGCCTTCCGAAGTCACGATAGCTGTAATCAAATGTAACGGGGTTTTCGGAAAACAGCATTTTACTGTTAACTCCGACACCGAGTGATAGCCCGCCCTCGCTGTCCGCAAGAAAAAGCGACTGATATCCGCTTCTGACAAACACCCAATCGTGATAGGACACTTCCAGACCGGCGTTCAAACTTTCGTAATTATCGTTCGGATGCATTGCATCTAACGCCGCGACAACCTTAAAATCATCTTCATTATATACGGGAACCGCGACTCCGATCTGCAAAATCATAGGAAGGTCCCAGGTATCAAGCTCAATGTTGAAAGGTATCCGTTCGTTCGATCCAAGTTTTGTTACGTCCACACGATAGAAGCTTCGTGTGTCGCGCCCCTCCATCTTCATTCCGGTGCCGAAGTTTGAAATGGATGCGCCGATAACCAATCCGTTTAAAAGATCAGTAGTAAACATTGTCCCGGCATCAATGGCTACTCCTCGCGAGCTCATATGCCAGATAGTCTGCTGAATGTATTTCGCTGTAAATCCGATTGAGAACCGCGTCGTAATGTTTCTCGCGTAAGTTACTCCGATCGCGAAATCACCCGCGCTGAAATATTCGCCCGTGCCTTCCGGCATATCAACTGTTCTAACCGACATATCAGGCATACTCAGCGAGGTAAAACTAAGGCCGAATGTACCGGCGTCTCCGGCGGGAATAATAACGCCGGCAAAATTAAAGCGCGTATCGGCAAGCCAGTCCGCGTAATATAAAATCGCCTGATTGGTTTCGCTTCTCGCGATTCCGCCCGCGTTCCAGTACAACGCGGAGGCGTCATCAGAGAGGCCGACAAATGCGCCGCCCATTGACTGCGCCTTGCCTCCGACACCGATTTCAAGAAACGTTGCAGATGTTGTGCCTGCTTTGGAAACTCTTTGTGAATAAACTTCTGTTGCGGATACAATCATAACAAGAAGCACAAGAATACGGATAAATAAATTTGAATTCATAATCATTCTCCTTCTTTTCCTACTTCACCACCGCAAAGCGGCCGATTTTTTCGCCTATGCCGGGCGCGTCAACGTGGAATATGTACATTCCAAAAGCGAGGTCCATACCGTCTTTTGTCGTAAGGTTCCACGCAAGTTGTCCGTCCGTAAGCGTGCCTTCGTGTTCCAGTGTCTGAACCAGCGCGCCGCTCATTGTGTAAATCCTGATGGTGCACTTTGCGGGAAGATGGATAAACTGTATTCTCCTCTCGCCCCTTCCGACATCTGTTGTGGCAGGCTCCCAGGAGGCCGCGCCGACATAAGGATTAGGAACGACTGCAATTTTATCAAGTTCGTTTCCCGCCCTGGATTTATCAAACTGCTGGCTCCTTGTCGTGAACTCGAAATACTCGCCTGTCCTGAAAGGTTTCTTCGTCTTAATTCTGAATACATCTCCGGCGGCCGGCGGGATCTGGTTGGCAGCCGCAATGGCAGTGTCTTCCTGCAAAGTCATTGACCAGCTAACGTGCAGATTTCCGAAATCTGTCGCCTGTGAACCCAGCGAGTCGCCGAAAACAACAAATATCGCGTCGCCTTTGCCGAACGAAAAATCCTTATTTATATCTCGGAAGATAAACTGGAAGTGATTGTTATTCTCCGTCAGGTTTCTCACAATCACATTCGATGGCGATGGCTGACTGAATCCAGTCGCGGGATAGGAAGTGTCACCCATCATTGGTTCTGTGAACACGATCTCAAAATCGGCGGGATAATCAACCCGTTTTGCCTGATAAGCTGGCGCGTACCTTGGATCAAACCCGATCGTAACAAGGTAATTGCTTTCTCCGTTTTTCCATTTAGTGCCAGCGGTATCAATCGTTACGATGCTGTCGTTCTTAACGTCAACGCTGAAACCGTCAATGGTCAGGGTCTGAATATGATCGCCTTTGAACTGTGTCGGGTGGATTACCGTATCATTCTGCGTGAAGTCGATCAGCCTGTAATAAGGATAGGGATCATTCTGGTAAAGCGAAGTGTTAATAAACTCCATACGGTATGTATGGTTCGCCTGAATTGAATCGGGGTCAAGAATGTTTAATGACGCCGTACCCGTTCCCGGCCCGCTCAAAGTTGCGTTTGCAATCTGCGGTGGATAATATCCGGCTGAGGGCGCTCTGGGAGTTACAACCGCCGTATTAACATCCGTTTTTGTTATTCCGTTGCTCAATAATTTAATTATGCTCGTGGTTTCCGAGGGCGGAATACCCTCGAACTGGCCGGCTATCGTTGTCGTGGTGAATCCCTGGTCATAAGCGACAACCGCGTAATAATACGTCTGCCCGTTCTGCACAGTAGTATCTACAAATGAATGGCGCAGGCCGGAATCAGTTCCGAGGTCAAACTTCGCGCCCTGGATATCTATCGGGTGAAGCCCTCTTACGCCGTCCACGAGATCGAACATCGCAAGCGGTTTGCGGTATATTGTTTTCCCGTATGCATCGGTTACTATTTTATTCTCAATAAAATTCGGTTCGGTCGAACGGTATATCCTGTAGCCTTCAAAATTATATTTCTGGTAGAACGCGTCAAAGGTTTTTTCGGCTCGGTCATCCCAGTATAATGTTACCTTACCGTCGCCCGAAATAACTTTAACAACAGGTTTTTCAGGCGGCTTCGCAAAGCGGTAGTTAGCATTGTAAATTGACTGTACCGTTCTTTTCCTTCTGAAAAGATCATTTTTATCGATTCCGTAAATCATCGCCATAGAGAATCGCTGTGTTTCGCCCGTTTCCTGCGGAGTCCCCGTGACTGTTGCATAAGTATTGCGCCCCACCATATGGAAGATATAAGATGAGAAGAAGTTGCCGAGATTGACACCCGCAAGCGACTGCCCGTGCGGCGAGGGAAGCGCGGAAAGCACTCCCCAGTTCTCTTCATCTTTCACCAACTCATATTTATGCACGGCAAAAATTGCAAATCCCGTAAGCCCAAGCTGGTCGGTTTCATCTTTATCAAGAATTCCGAAATCCGGTTCGCCCTGGTCCGGCTTGTCGTTTGCTTCGCTTCCGTCATTGTCTTTTATGCTGTAGTTATCATCATACGGGCCGATACCGTCCGTGCCAACGTCATCATTAATCGGTTCGCCGGCGTCCCATTGTCCGTTCTGATTAATATCGGTATAAGAATTCCAGTTTCCGTTTTCATCGCTGTCCCAGTGCGGCCTCCAGGAATACCCGTAGAAATTTTTAAACTTCAGAGTGTCCTGCGCAACATCTTTGATAAACGGGTCCGTTTCCGGAGAAGAAATATAACTCAACGCAGAGTTGTCCCGTTTTTCATCGGTCAGACCGTCGTGATCGTTATCTCTCACATCATCGCCGATGCCCGGACTTTCAAGAAATGCATAAGCTGAATATCCGACAGGGCTCCAGTTGCCCGGATTCCCGAAGGGCACAGTTGACCAGGCATAAGATATCGCGAGCACTTCATCATAGTCGCCGGCGTTGTTGGACGAGTTATCGTGTCCGCCAATTCCCCAGTCAACATACTGGGCGAACAATGTTTTTTCGTAATCCGTTGTGCCCATATTTGTAATTTCATAATACCAGAATATCACATCTTCGGCAAGCACTTGCGACCACTGAAATGCCCTGCCGTGGACCTGCATTCCCAGTCCGCCGCGTGTCGGGTCTTCTGCGTCGGCGTGAAAACCGTAACGGTTTATATAATCTTTATCTTCATCGTCGTCAAATACGAAATACGACTCAACATCAGCGTTCCGCACGCCCTTGCCGAAGTAACCGTTCCATAAACCGCTCCAGTCAGCAGGCCGGTCGGGCCAAGTAAGCGGCCAGGTATTCGGATCGTCGCTTCGCGCAACCGCAGACTGATAAGCGTCTGCGTATCCCGGCAGCGGCCACCAGCCGTATGTTACGCCGGTCGCGGCATCGTACCGCGTGAATTCGTAATAGTTTGTCTCCAGCGGATGAATGAGTTGTCCGCCGGGAGCGCGCGCCTCCGCCTGGACCATAACGGCGATGCCGTCAACGTATGTGTGTCCGCTTCCGCGGGGCCATACGCCGCTCTTTGTCGCCTGGTTTTCCCAGTCGGCAATTTCGCCAAAGTTGTAGAAGCAAGTTTCAACCAGGTTTCCGTCCATAATGCCCATCTTGGTGAATTTATGGTTGCCCCTGTTCTTATCAACAATCTGTTGGGCGTTCAGCGCGTAAAAGGTGATTATCACAAAAAGTATGCTTAGGGTATATTTTCTTTTCATAGTTTCTATTCCTTTCGTCCTTTTATAAATCAACCGATGCGCCGATGATAACCTGGCGCGGCGCTGAATAAAAATCGGGACGGGTATAATATTCTTTCAGTGTATTCACTCCTCGCGGAGGTTCCTGTGCTCGGGTAAGATCAATCGTGTAACCCGCTCTGCCTGTATCGCCGAAAACATTAAGCTCGTTTTCAGTATCGAGCAGATTGTAAACTTTCACAAACGCTGCGATTCTGTACCCCTCAAAGACAAGATACTTTGTGTAATAAAAATCAAGATTAAATATTGACGGCCTGTTGTCGCTGTTTTCCAGACCGACGCGCTGGTTCGTCAATGAAGGCGTATACGGCAGTCCCGTTCCGAATCTTCCGATAACTGAAGCGATATAATCCGACGGATCACCCGTTGTTAAACTGAAATTGATGGAATGCCTTCTGTCCCAGTCAAGGAACACTAACTGCTTGTTTGCTTCAACCGGCGGCGAAGCCTGCGCTTTGTTGTATGCATCGTTAGGATCGGAAGCATTGCCCTTTGCTACCTGGTAAGTATAGTCAAGGCTTAAGCCAAGGCCTTCCCTGAATTGCTTTTCAAAAGAAAGAGTTAAGCCGGTGACTGCTCCGTAATCGCGATTTATAAACTTCGCGAATTTTTTAAACTGGTCCTTTACGTGCAGTTCCATTCCGAGCAGATTGCGGATATCTTTATAATACGCGGTTACCGTGGCGCCGAATCCGGTGAACAGTTCCTGCTGCAGGCCGATTTCATACATTGTTGTCTGCTGAGGTTTCAGATCGGCGTTGCCGATGCTGGTTCCGATGTTCTGCGGATAGTTGCCTGTAAGGGGAATCCTGAAATTCGGATTTTTATATAAAAATTCAAAAGGCGGTATCTGGAAGAAATGCCCGTACGAAATATGTATCGCGCCTTTATCGCTCATCGGGTATGAAATTCCCAGGCGCGGGCTTATCTGGTATTTGACAGAGGCTTCAGTGAAGAGCGAATCGGGATACGGCGGGATAAGGGCGTCAAGGTCGCCTATCTTATTCGGATCCTTCATTGTTTTTGCATCCGGCTTAAACATATCAAACCGCAGTCCGATATTCACGACGAGATAATCAAGTTCTATCTTGTCCTGAAGATAAGACGCGAATTGCACCGGATGGTTTGTATATACATTATAATTAAATGTTCCCGGGCTCGGGACCGACGGTTTATAATTAGAATTGGCGTCAAACACGATCTGGAAATCTTTATAATCGAGTTCGTGCAGATTTAATTCAACACCCATTTTCGCCTGGTGGATCTGGTCAAGCTGGCTCGTAAGATCCGCCTTAACCGACTTTATTGTGGAGTTGTGATAAAAACTCCAGTTCTGAGTGCCTCCCGTCAGAAATGCGTTTCCCGACACATCTTTCATGCGGTCTGGCGTTACATAGCGGGAATCAAGAGGGTCTTCAAAAACATATCTTTTAAAATCTGTTACAACATATGAAGCAAGCACATCAAGGAATGTCGACTTGCTGAATACGTGAGTGTAACTTAAACTGTAAAGGAAGTTTTCCTGGTAGTTGGTGTAATCACCGTCCGGGTTCAGCCGGAATGAATGATCATAATTTTTATATTCCTGGTTCTGGTACATTGTATTCAGGACCAGCCCCTTCCCTTCGCCGAGTTTATATTGCAGTTTTGCCTGCAGTGTCCCGCGTTTTGAATAATTCATTGGAACATACTGGCTGTCCCCCGTTGCTCCGATATACCAGTCTGCGCGGTTGTTCGCGGAAAAGTTTGATGAGTCAGACGGATTAAACATCCGCTTGCCGTAAATATATCCGTCGTCATAGAAGTACCGGCCTGAAAGGAAAAACTTTAATTTGTCCTCTGCGCCGGGTACTGGCCCGCTGAACGAACCCTGAAAATTATGTATTGCTGATGGAGATACTTTTTGAATATTCTGAAATAAGTCTTTATTTAAACTCACATAGTCGCCGCCGTAGAACATAAAAGAGCCGGTATAATTATCGCCGGCGATTTTTGTAATCTGGTTGACCACGCCGGAAAGCGCCTCGCCGTATTCGGCGTTGAACGTACCGGTTAATACCTGTAATTCCTGTATGCTGTTAACTTCAGCAGAGAGGGCCGACTGGCCCGAAAGCGCGTCGTTAACGGATACGCCGTCAATTAAATATTTTACCTCGCCGCTTCTGCCACCGCGGAAATGCCCGTCGACAACACCGGCCTGAAGATTAATAATTCCCGACACATCTTCAACCGGAAGCATCGCGATATCATCACCGCTGATCTTGTTCTCTGTAGACGTCAGGTCTTTCCTTACTATCGGCGCCTGTGAAGTTACAACCACCGATTCCATAATCAGCACATCAGAATTCAGTCCAATGTCAAGTTTACTTGTCTGATCCGCGGAGATCCTTACGTTCCTGACATTCACTGTTGTATAACCCATATACGATGCTTTTATTTCATAGCTGCCGGGAGGAAGGTTAATTATAAAATAATTTCCTTCGGCATCGGTCACTCCGCCATAAGGAGTTTTTACCACGGAAACATTTACGCCTATCAGCGGTTCCCCGGTTTTGGCGTCTGTTATTTTGCCGGCGATTTTACCGGTGGTGCCGGCAAAGCTGTCCGTCAATAAAAGCAGAACAATTAATATGGTTAATATTTTATGGTGATGAAATCTGAATATGATCATTTAACACCTACGGTTATAAGTTAGACATTAAAATAGGAAAGGGGGTGGAAATATCCACCCCCTTTTTGGAAAAGATTACTTGAGCATAATCATTTTTTTGAATGACCGCTGAGAGCCGGCCTGTACCGAGTAGATATAGGTACCGCTCGCTGCTTTTGATCCGGTTACTGACATTCCGTTCCAGTTAACATTATGAATTCCTGCATTCTGCTGCTGGTTGTCAACTAAAGTTGCAACTTCATTTCCTAACATATCGAATATTTTTACCGTTACATTAGTACTCTGCGGAACAGAATAACTGATCCTTGTTGAAGGATTGAATGGATTCGGGTAGTTCTGGAATACAGTGAAGTCCGCCGGGATGAATTCTTCATACTGTATGCCTGTTGTACCGTTGATCTTTGTGACCGACAGATCATCAAAGTAAACAACTCCGGTGAACCTTGAGTAAACGTGAAGTCTGATTTCAAGCGCCTTCGCATCAGGTGTGTTCGGCACTGTGAAGTCAAATGTGTACGGTGTCCAGTCAAACGATGTTGTCGCAGGGAACCTG
>CAIMOS010000262.1 GCA_903843135.1 uncultured Ignavibacteriales bacterium
GCGTTGGTGTGTGGAAAAGTAGGTAGTTGCCAGGATTAAATTAGAAAGCCCGTCCTTTGGACGGGCTTTCGCTTTTTAAAGCAATTCTTTTTGTTTAGCTTTACGGGCTTGTGAAAATCCCGATGAAGCGGAACACGAACCGGCAGTTTCGGAGAGTGATTTGAAGGCTTGCGCTTTTTTAGAGTCATTCCATCCAGTATTTTCCTCCGAATCTTTATCGATTAAATTCAGCTCATATCGTATCATCACATCGAATTATTATCGAATATTTACGTATCATATCGTATCATTACTGAATTTTTATTATATTTGGAATATGGAAAATCGAATTTACAATTTTCAAGTAACATTAGACTGGAATCTTATTCGGCTAATCAGCCAGATTGACAGATTTGATGCATCCTGGTCTTCGATCGAAAAAAGAGAAGGGCAAAGTTTAAGGCAATTAAAGTTGATCGCCACCGTACGCAGTGTCGGGGCGTCAACCAGGATTGAGGGATCGAGGATGTCTAACGAAGAAGTTGAAGCGCTTTTGAGCGGGATCGATATTACTAAACTTGCGGATCGTGATTCTCAGGAGGTTGTCGGATATTTTGAAGCGCTTGATATCATATCGGAGGCTTCTGAGGATATTCAGATAAGCGAAAGCAGTCTGAAAAATCTCCATAATATTTTACTTAAGTACAGTAAAAAGGATGAATGGCACAAGGGGGATTATAAACAACACAGTAATGTAGTCGAGGCGAGTTTCCCGGATGGCACAAGGCAGATTATTTTTAATACCACTGAACCTGGGTTCCCAACACAGGATGCAATGAGATCTTTGATTGAATGGTATACAAATGACAGCGAAATACATCCGTTGATTAAATGCGCACTGTTTGCTTATGAATTTGTAAGTATTCACCCCTTTCAGGACGGGAACGGAAGATTAAGCCGCTTGTTATCAACTGTGCTTTTATTAAAGCATGGATATAAATGGATTCAGTATGTAAGTTTTGAACACGAAATTGAAAACCGGAAAACGGAATATTACCGTGTGCTGAGAAACTGTCAGGCTAAGAGGCCTAATGAGGAAATAACGGAATGGCTGCAGTTTTTTCTTGACGCATTGGCAAACATTCAAAATCAACTTTTGCTTAAACTTGATACGCAGGGCGTAAGCGCACGATTGGCGCCAAAGGAGAGATCTATATTAAATTTCATTCAAAACAACCCTGGATGTAAATCCGGTGAGATATCAAAGAAACTTGGAATTCCTGGCCCTACAGTTAAACGAATATTAACTGATATGGTTACAAAGAAACTGATAGAGAAATTTGGATCAGGGCCGGGGACGAATTATTCCGCGCAGTAAATTTTTCTAAATCGAGTTGTAAAACATAAGAACATTCCGGCCCAGAAATTTTTAGAGATATAATACTAACCACAGATGGACAGCACGCGTTGGTGTGTGGGAAAGTAGGTAGTTGCCTGGATTAAATTAGAAGAGGCAGTCTCATAAGTCCGTTTTTGAGAAAAAATGTTTTGAAAATGAAATAAAACTAAAACATTTTTTGGTGTTTATCTACTTTTTAGACAGCCTCTTTCGCTTTTTAAATCAATTCTTTTTGTTTAGCTTTACGGGCTTGTGAAAATCCCGATGAATCGGGACACGAACCGGTAGTCGCTTCGCCTCTTTTACCATTTCATTTTCTTTCCCCATTTTTGTGTTAGATATCCCAACATTAGATAGTACTGTCGGTATATTTCATTCTGTAAATAAAACTAATACTGTACTGGAACTGTCACTGGTACTGATACTGCATTTTGTGTACAGAAATCCCGAATAACCGGTACGAGATCCGGCAGCTGTCAAGATTAATTTAGAGGCCCGACTTGTACACGGGCTTTCTTTTATGAAAGATTTGTAATAAATTGTTCTTAGTTTTCTTTTCAGAAAGGCAAAGTATGGTAAATTTTGAAATCACTTTTTTAATTGAAGAGTCCCTCGATGGCGGCTTTGAAGCAAAGGCAATCGGGCATTCAATTTTTACTCAGGGTGAAACTTTTCAGGAAGTTAAGGACGCAATAAGAGAAGCTGTACACTGCCATTTCGACGAATCTGAGATGCCCAAGACGATAAGAATTCTGCTGCTGAAAGAGGAAGTAGTTGCTGCATGAAAGTGCCTCGTGATATAAGTGGCGCTGACTTAGTTAATAAACTCAAGGATTTTGGCTATGAAGTTACACGCCAAAAAGGAAGTCATATTAGATTGAGCAAGACTCTTGACAATGGCATCCATCATCTAACTGTCCCCAATCATTCGCCTATCAAGATAGGAACGCTGAACAGTATTATCAAGGATATTGCTGAACATAATAAACTTACCAAAGAAACAATTCTCAATAAGTTGTTATAAAATCCCTATCACGATATTCGGACAACCTTCAAATTGTCGCCTGAATCAGAAAGAGAAGTAACGCAAAGTTACGCTGAGAGAGAACTCAGAGTTACGCAAAGTATGTATTGTGCTCTGCCGGGGCAAGTGGAAATTAAAAATTATCGCTAAAATCTGTAATTCCGACGCATCATTATCACATAAATTCAGATCATATCGTTTTATCATCATCATTCATTAAAATTTCCCCGGATGTAAATCGGGTGAAAATTCTAAAAGGCTTGGAATTTCAAGTCCAATGTTAAACGTATATTAACTGATATTGTAAATAAGAGCCTGATTTGGAAATGTGGTATTTGGCCGGGGAATTATTCCGCAAAGTGAATTTTTCTTAATCAAGAAGTTGATCATTAGACCATACCGGCCCGGAAATTTATAGCGTTAAAATCTTAAACACAGATGGACTGCAGGCATTGGTTTTAGGAAATCCCGGTGAAACGGGAAGAGATCTGGCAGTTATCCGGGGAGTTTTTATAAGCCCACCGTCGCAGGCGTAGGATTTTTATTATCTAACGCCTATGAAATTCTGTCAAAATTCTATAGACTGCTCCTTTTTCATCAGTTCATTCCTTTATTTGTATCAAATTCCGCTATCAAGCAAATGGCGGAAAACTACCGGTGAAATAAAACAAGTCCAAATAAATCAAAATTGATTGCAAAATCCATATATATGTTTATGTGAAACAAGCTTAATTAATAATTTACTATCGGTTAAGATTTCATTAACCGGTTTGTTAATACCATGACAATAGATTATGTGCATGATTTATGGAATTT
This sequence comes from uncultured Ignavibacteriales bacterium, assembly GCA_903843135.1. GTDB lineage: Bacteria > Bacteroidota > Ignavibacteria > Ignavibacteriales > Ignavibacteriaceae > JABWCL01. Next base: position 3,219 of record CAIMOS010000262.1, read on the forward strand.
TCGGACGTTGATTAATTATGATTGTTTTTGCCGGATTTCAAAAAATAGTTTGAAAAACACAAAAGTGGAGACCAGAAACCACCCCGCCAAAGCGGAAAAAACGGGGCGGAACCGAAAAGCCAAATGAGTAGGTTTATAGGAACTATCGTGAATTACTATTTGAAAGTTTTGGAAAATTACGCAAACTTCGACGGACGGGCCAGAAGGAGTGAATATTGGTATTTCGTCCTTTTGAACTTGGTTTTCGCGTTTATGATAGGTTTTATCGGCGGACTTATCGGGATTGAAATTTTGGGAACCGTCTATTCTCTTGCAGTATTAGTCCCTTCTATAGCCGTTGCAATCAGACGTATGCATGATGTTGGAAAAAGCGGTTGGTATATTTTAATTCCCATTTACAATTTAATTTTAACTTTTACTCCAGGAGACACCGGACAAAACCAGTATGGGAATGATCCAAAAGCATAAAATTGATCTGATAATAAAATATATTTGATAGATAAAAGGATCGATATGAAACAAGAAAATGAAAAATACTGTGCAGAATGCGGTCAGATTATAAACGTGAAAGCAGAAATCTGTCCTAAATGCGGAGTCAGGCAGCCCGGATTTGGAGGAAGTGTTAATGCGAGCGGCGTTCCTGAGAAAGACAATAAGGGGCTGCTCGTCCTATTGCTTTGCTTTTTTCTGGGCGTATTTGGAATACACCGCTTTTATACAGGTCATACTGGTATCGGAGTTGCACAGCTTTTGACTCTCGGCGGCTGCGGTATCTGGGCGCTAATCGATCTTATAATAATCATTACGGGCGGCTTCACAGATGCGCAGGGAAATCCTATAAAATTATAAATGAAACGGGCCGCCGGAGCCGATTTATCGATTATGATATTATCGGCTTATTTTATAATTGCCTATATGATACTTAGGTTCTCAGGCATCGATTTGTTCCCGCCGTGTTTATGGAAATCAGTCACGGGTTATTGTTGTCCCGGATGCGGCATTACCGGTGCAGCGTTGAAGCTAATTGAACTTGATATATCTGGCGCCTGGGGTCAGAATCCGTTAGTATTCTTGATTTTACAGGTATTCATTTTTGAAACGGTAAAAATAATTTTGGACACAAAAGGGAAAAGATACTGATTTGTTCGAATTCCAGATTTAGTAATGTGTGGAAATCCCGATAATCCCTGACGTGATCCGATGGTGACTTCGCTTTTTTAACACTTTCATTTTTTTACCCATTTCTGTTTCTGAGATTCTAACATTGAACTGTACTGTAGCTGTATTTCATTCTGTAACTAAAACTCATACTGACACTGATTTGGGAGCCGGTCTTAATGCAGACTATCGTAATTTAAAGATATAATATAAATCAATTGGCAGAATTCGCTTAATACATTCAAAAACAGTCGATCTGTTCATCTTGTGAGAAAATTAATAATATATATTTCAGTTTTATTATTCCCAATATGTATTATGATCACGGTGAATGAGTATATAAGGTCAAGTAAAAATACTACGGGTTATAACATATATGGCATAAGTGCAATAAATACCTCTCAAAAAACGAAATATGAATGTTCTTGGCATTGTCATAGCAGTACTTCGTATTGTAAAGAAAATCACGTGAAGTTTGCCAAGCCGTATTTCACGTATCTTGACCCGATTTACTTTGGAATAATAAGTTCACTCAAATCAACGGGCAACTATCAACTCGCTAACGTAATTTTCCTGGTGACAATCATTCCTCTCGTTATCTACTTTCTTTTAGTCCGATCGATCCTGATCCAAATAGAAATAAGGAAAATCAAAAAGAGTGGAACTGCAATATGAAGGTTTTCATCGACACAATTTATGTTTATTGCACCGATTTTATCGTCAACCTTGCGAATATTTTTGATTTATCGTACTATGAGATAAATGCCATCGTCTTCATCTTTCTATATCCACTTTTGACCCTTGGATTTATGGTAGTTTATTTTGTTCAAAAGCAAAGATTGAGAAGAATAAAAAAGCATAACAAGATATTTGCACAATTAAGAAAGTAATTCTTCCCTGGTCTCGGTTGCCTAATAATGGGAGCTGTTTAAAGTCCAACAAATAAACGGATTATAATTGATATGTCCAATAAGAACCTGATCGAGAAAGCAGGCACATGGCAGGAGGCGAATTATTCCGTTAAGTAGATTATTCCTTGGGCAAAGAGTGTTAAATAGCTTTCGGGTTATTCAATCGTAAATGAAAAGTTTTTATATGCTGCTGATCCTTTAACCTGTGGTGTGCGGGAATCCTTACAGAATCGGATATGGATACAGTAATTGCGAGGATTAATATAGAAAGCCCGTTCTTTGGACGGGTTTTCGATTATAAACCTTTTCATTTAGGCTTCTTAATTCCGAGAGTATAATTAGTTTAGGGAGGGAATTCGTTGCACCATTAAATGGATTATCATTTCTCATATTAATGCCAGAAACTAAACAGTTTCTTAAATATTATTCTATCAAAAACGGCTGCTAAAACTACACCCATCGCGTACATTAAATAATCCAACGGATCAAATACTCTTGCCAGGGCATAAACACCGAAGTATTGCAAAGTTTCAGACAAGGAACAAAGCAAAAAAACTGCAAAGGCCTTTGTACACCAATGGTTAAACAATTTGTATTCGACATCAAGTATTACCAGAAGTAAATAAAAACCGAATGGAATGGCAATATCGGCAAAGTAGCTATGAAAAAACCGGGACGCAATTTCTCCTGCCCAGTCGGCTCCAACTACGAAGATGGATGCAATGATAAGTAACGTAAAAACGACAACTGTTTTTTTGTTTTTCATACGCTTTGAGAAGAGATATTTCGGATCATATTTGTTTTATTTTTAACGAATGAACTTTGTTAATTTTAATTCTTCTATAATTTACTGAGGATTTAATCACTTACTATATCTAAGCATATTAGGAATTATTTCAGTTTTCTGCACAACTTACTAAAGTTAAAGTCAAGTTAAGAAAAAGTATTACTAAAGTTAAACTGGAGTTTAAGGTAAGTAAGGACTGTTCTATTTAATGCTTCGATAAGCAGCGGAGACGGGGCAATGCCCCGTCTCTACAGTAACCGTAAATATAGGTAAAGTCAGTTTTATTAGAAGGAACATTGCTTACAACCTACATAAGAAAACTTAACAATATACCTGCAGCAACAGCGGAGCCGATTACGCCGGCTACGTTGGGCGCCATAGCGTGCATAAGGAGATGGTTTGTCGGGTCGTATTCAAGTCCGATAACCTGTGAAACACGTGCGCTGTCAGGCACGGCAGAAACACCGGCGTTTCCTATCAGCGGATTTATCTTATTTCCTTCCTTCAGGAACAGGTTCATTATCTTCACAAACATCACACCTCCGAATGTGGCAATGATAAAGGAGGCGGCGCCGAGTGCAAATATTCCAATCGATCTTGGGGTCAGAAATGTTGTCGCCTGAGTTGACGCGCCAACAGTAAGTCCGATCAGGATGGTTACAATATCAATCATTTGTTTTGACGCTGTATCTGCGAGGCGTTTGGTAACTCCGCTCTCTTTCAGAAGATTACCGAAGAATAACATCCCGAGCAGCGGGAGCGCGCTTGGCGTGATGAAACAAGTTAGAAGCAGTCCGAAAATCGGGAAGAGGACTTTTTCTTTTTTCGGGACAACTCTCGGGGGCTTCATTCTTATTCTCCGCTCGGCGTCAGTTGTCAGCAGACGCATAACCGGAGGCTGAATTACCGGCACTAAAGCCATATAAGAATATGCTGAAATAGCTATTGCGCCCACAAGTTCGGGCGCAAGCCTTGACGCGAGAAATATTGCCGTCGGCCCGTCCGCGCCGCCGATGATTCCGATTGAAGCCGCCTGTTCTACCGGGAACCCGAGGGCGAGCGCCGCGATGTAGGCTCCGAATATACCCAATTGCGCGGCCGCGCCGATTAACACAAGTTTAGGATTAGACAGAAGCGTCGAAAAATCCGTCATTGCTCCGATACCAAGGAATATGAGCGGGGGATAAATTCCCTGAAGCACACCGAAATAAAGGTAGTTGAGTACACTCCCTTTTTCGTAGATACCTATCTGCAGGTTGGCGCCTTCCATAAACGGAATATTGCCAACGAGGATGCCAAACCCTATCGGAACCAGGAGCATCGGTTCGTATTCTTTTGCGATGGCAAGATAGATAAATGCCAGGCCAACACCGATCATAACCAGGTGTCCAGGGGTAAAATTGTAAAAGGAACTGTACCGGATAAACTGGTCAATTCCGTGACCAATAAATTCATAAAATCCGCCCATATTAAGCCCCTATCTGAATAAGAATATCGCCTTCAAGAACAGGGTCGCCCTGTTTAACTTTTACAGCCTTGATGTAACCTTCTTTATCAGCATTTATATTATTTTCCATCTTCATAGCTTCGAGGACGATCAGGCGCTGCCCGATCTTTACGTAGTCTCCCTCTTTTACAAAAATGTTTAGTATCACTCCCGGAAGAGGCGATTTAACATTTCCGGTTCCCTTGGGAGCGGTGGGACTGCTTGTCTTTACTGTGGAAGATTCCGATTCGGTCGAGGGCGAGGAAGCCAGCCTGACAAGTTTCGGAGTCTTAGTTGAAGCGGCCGCCATCTTTTTTTCAAGTTCAACTTTGAAGGTCATACCATTGACTTCGATATCAGCGATATTGTCTTCAACATTCTGGATTTTTACGTTGTATTTATTACCGTTTATGGTAAAATTATATTTTTTCATCTTTGTGTTTATCTCGGATAATTTCTTAAACTGTAAATTTTTGAACTCCAAGGGGAGTAATTGCGGGAAACCTTTTTAATCGTAAGCACCATCGACTCTTCATCGTGTACCTCACTGAAGTACTGATTAATTGCTGCAGCGATCGCGGCAGTAAGTTCGACAGACATCTCATCTTCATTAGCTGCCGGAACTGATTTATCAACTTTTCTCGAAGCATAATATTTAAATCCCTTTGCGATTCCTTTAAATAAAAGAAATATTAAAACGAGTGAGACGTAAACGACAAACATTCCTATGAGGGTCATTCCGATTCCCCAGGGATCCAGGTTTTTCACTGTCTCGTTGGTTGAAGGCGTTGTTAATTCAGATAAAAATAATTTCATAATCCACCTGTCATAACGGGATGTTTGAATGTTTTTTCGGAGGGTTCGTGTCCTTTTTTGTAGCTAAAGACTGGAGGGCACGAATGATCCTGAACCTCGTGTTTCTGGGTTCAATTACATCATCGATGAATCCGTACTTTGCTGCAACGTAAGGAGTCGCGAATTTATTCCTGTATTCTTCTTCTTTTGCGTTCAGGAATTTTACTCGCTCTTTATCATCGGTAATATCTTTTAGTTCTTTCTGATGAAGGATTTCGATTGCGCCGCGGGGGCCCATAACCGCGATTTCAGCTGTAGGCCACGCGTAGTTAATATCTCCGCGTAAATGTTTTGATCCCATTACATCATATGCGCCGCCATAAGCCTTGCGCGTAATAACCGTAATTTTCGGGACTGTTGCTTCTCCGTATGCGAAAAGAAGTTTGGCGCCGTGGAGTATTATTCCGCCGTATTCCTGCGCAGTTCCCGGAAGAAATCCCGGGACGTCAACGAGTGTAACGATAGGAATATTGAAAGCATCACAGAAGCGGACAAAACGGGCCGCTTTTCGTGATGAATTAATATCCAGTACGCCTGCAAGGTAATTTGGCTGATTAGCTACAATTCCAACAGAGAAGCCATTAAAACGGGCGAAGCCGGTTATAATGTTCGGCGCGAAATTTTCGTGGACTTCCATAAATTCGTTATAATCCGCGATGGTATGTATTATATCTTTCATATCATACGGTTTATTCGGATTCTCCGGGATAATTTCGTTAAGAACATCATCAAGACGGTCAATAGGATCGGTGCAGGCAAGCACCGGTGATTCCTCGAGGTTATTCGGAGGCAGATAACTTAGCAGTTTGCGTATGAGCAGAATACCTTCTTCTTCATCCTCCGCAACGAAATGCGCGACGCCGGATTTTGTACTATGCACAAACGCGCCTCCGAGATCTTCGTCATCCACATCTTCACCGGTAACTGTTTTAACAACTTTCGGCCCGGTAACGAACATATAACTTGAGTCTTTTGACATAATAGTGAAGTCGGTAAGGGCGGGGGAGTAGACTGCGCCTCCCGCGCAGGGTCCGAATATAGCGGATATCTGGGGTACAACACCGGATGCCATTATGTTCCTTTTGAAAATTTCCGCATACCCGCCAAGGCTTTTAACACCTTCCTGGATTCTCGCGCCGCCGCTGTCGTTAATTCCGATAAGAGGCACGCCAACTTTCATAGCTTTGTCCATAATTTTGCAGATCTTCATCGCGTACATTTCAGAGAGCGATCCTCCGAAAACGGTGAAGTCCTGCGAAAAGAGATATACCATTCTCCCGTCAATCGTACCATAACCTGTAACAACGCCGTCAGAAAGATAGTCCTGTCCCTGTAGACCAAAATCGATACATCTGTGTGAAACGAACATATCAAATTCCTCAAAGCTGCCGGGATCAAGGAGTATTTCAATCCTTTCGCGGGCTGTGTATTTCCCTTTTTTATGCTGAGCGTCAATTCTTTTTTCTCCGCCGCCAAGCCTTGCTTCGTTACGGAGTTCCATTAGTTCCTGTATTTTGTCCTGGATCATTTTATTACTTTGTGTTTATGTAGTATTGTTGTTTGTGTAAATTTTAATTCTAAATAGTTGCCAATTGGAAATAAAAAAAGCCGTTGTAACACGGCTTTATTATTTTTTAATCTTTTGGCTTTTCGCAAAGTTCTGTCAGAATACTTTGCGTTGATTTCGGGTGGAGGAAGGCGATACTCAGTCCTTCCGCCCCCTTTCTGGGGACCTTGTCGATGAGTTGGATTCCCTTCTCCTCTACCTCTCTAAGTCTTTCCGCGAGGTCCGTGACGGCGAAGGCTATATGATGTATGCCTTCACCTTTTTTTTCGATAAACTTGCCTATCGGCCCGTCATCAGAGGTGGATTCAAGGAGTTCCAGTTTAGTTTCGCCGACCATCATAAAAGCAGTTTTAACTTTCTGGTCGGGTACTTCTTCTATTTTGTAGCATTTTAATCCAAGTACGCCTTCGTAATATTTAAGGCTCTCTTCAATATTTTTTACGGCGATTCCGATATGCTCTATTTTTTCCGGTATCATAAAATTTCTTATATCTATATAATTACTGTTTCTTTGTATTCCCCGAACACATCCCTAAGCGTATTACAAATCTCTCCGACACTGGCATATACCAGAACCGCTTCGAGTATATGCGGCATAAGATTTGCGTCAGTCTGAGCAGCGTCTTTTAACGCTGACAGTTTGTTTTTCACCTCATCATTACTGCGCTGTGCTTTAACCTCGTTCAGGAATTTCACCTGCTCATCCTGAACCCTCATATCGATCTTAAGAAGATTTTTAAGAGGCGGTTCCTTTACCTGGAATTTATTCTGTCCGACAATTATCCTTTCGCCGGCTTCCATTTCCATTTCGAATTTGTAAGCGGCTTTTTGTATCTCGGTCTGGATGTAACCTTTTTCGATTGCCGGAACCACCCCGCCGAGATTTTCTATTTTATCAATATACTCTTCGGCCTCCTTCTCGATCCGGTCCGTCAGGGCTTCAATATAATATGAGCCGCCGAGAGGATCTATTGTGTTTGTAACGCCGCTTTCGTATGCTACAATTTGCTGCGTACGGAGCGCGATACGAACGGAGTCTTCGGTAGGGAGGGCAAGCGCTTCATCGCGCGAATTTGTATGCAGGCTTTGCGTTCCTCCCATAACTGCCGCAAGGGTCTGAATTGCCACGCGGACGATATTATTATCAACCTGCTGTGCGGTTAATGTTGATCCCGCGGTTTGGGTATGGAAGCGGAGCATCTGCGATTTTGCATCTTTCGCCCCGAACCTGTTCTTCATAATTTTTGCCCACAGCCTGCGTGCGGCGCGGTATTTTGAAACCTCTTCCAGCAGATCGTTATGCGCGTTGAAAAAGAAAGATAACTGACCTGAAAATTCATCAATGTTCATCCCTGCCTTCAGTGCAGCTTTTACATATTCGATTCCGTTCGCGAGAGTAAATCCGACTTCCTGTGCCGCGGTTGATCCTGCTTCGCGAATGTGGTAGCCTGAAATGGAAATGGTGTTCCATCTCGGAACTTCTTTTGAGCAGAATTCAAAAATATTTGTTATCAGCCGCATCGAAGGTTTTGGAGGAAATATATAAGTACCGCGCGCGATATATTCTTTAAGAATATCATTCTGAATCGTGCCTGAAATCTTTTTCCGGGAAACGCCGTTTTTTTCGGCGACCGCGATGTACATTGCAAGCAGGACGGAGGCCGGGGCGTTAATTGTCATCGAAGTGGAGACTTTATCGAGCGGCAGATCTTTGAAAAGAATTTCCATATCAGCGAGGGTATCGATGGCGACTCCCACTTTACCGACTTCGCCGTAGGCAAGAGGATCATCGCTGTCGTAACCTATCTGTGTTGGCAGGTCGAACGCGACAGATAGACCTGCCTGGCCCTGGCTGATTAAAAATTTGTAGCGTTCATTTGACTCTTTGGCCGTACCGAAACCCGCATACTGCCGCATCGTCCAGAATCGCCCGCGATACATTGACGGGTAGATTCCACGGGTGAAAGGATACTCTCCGGGGTATCCGCTGGTTTCAGAATAGTCCTTTTCTTCAATATCTGTTGGTGTATAGAGCGGTTTAATAGGAGTAAACGAGACCGAAGTAAATTCCTTTTGCCTTTCAGGGCTTTTTGTAATTGTCTTATTATATGTCGTTTCTTCCCAGCGTTTATATTCCTGCTGCACTTTGTCTCTCAATTCATCAAGAGAACTCATTTAGGATCCTTAGCATTGTTGTGTAAATCAAAAATCGTTTCGCGATTAATATCTCAAATAATTCAGAACTGCCTTCATTAACTTTGTTCTGGCGTCACTTCCTGAAACTGTTTCGAACGGGAATCCCATTAAAACAAGTCCGTAATCATCTTTGTAACCATAGGCCGCGCAGAAACTGTTCTCGCTGTATCTGAGCAGCGGTTCCGCCTTCGGTGAAGGATAAAATCCGTCCGGCGATTCAACTTTGTAGATAGATTGACTGAACCCGGTATTAAAAGAAATTTCTTTTTCCCGGAAATTAAAAAACTTTGAAACTGAAAAAACCTTGCCGTCCGATGACGACTTGGGAGAATATCCTCTGGCCTTCAATGTGTTGATTCCGAAATCGCGCCAGGTAGTATCGGGAGAGAAGCTGAAAAGTTCTTTACCTATATGGGATCCCGATAAAAATAACTTCCCTTTCTGGTTCAGGTATGCAGTCAATTTGTTTCTGAAAGCTTCTGTGAAAAGTATAAAATCTTTCTGTTCGTTTGCCTTTGTTCCTAATCCTGATGTGATCAGTTCCTCACCGGCAACGACATCAATCAATTCATACTTTTCCGCGGGGAAACTGATTTCAGAAAAAGCTTCATCGCTGACGGAGGTAAACGAAACACCATTAGCAAGCAGCGCCTGTCCGTGGATATAAGGGAAATCAAAAGTGTTGCCGGCAATTATATCCGTTTCACTACCCATTGCCGATGCACCGTGTCCGGGTGCGTCGTTGCTCATATAATTTGAATTGAAATCAAAGTCATACTGCGGGCCGACAAAATCAATCTGATATTTATCGGGGACACCCTCATCGGCAACATTCAGGAATCCGGCGTAGTCACCTGAATTAAACGATGCAGGTCCGCAAATTCTGTCAAACGCGTTAACGATCAGTACCGGTTTTCTGGAATTCTTTGTTACCGCTGCTGAGAGAATTTCTGAGGGGAAGCTTTCACCGCCTTTGTTTACTGCTGTGACTTTAAAGCTATATATTTTACCGGGGGCGGGATTGCTAAATTTGTAATTTGTTCCGCTCACAAGTGTTCCGTTATCAAATCCGCCTGAATCAATCCGCGTATATACAATGTAAGATTCCGGAGTGGCTGTCGGCTCCAGTTTATCCTGCACCGGTTTCCAGTGCAAAAGCATTGACTTTTGATCGTCGATCATTATATGCATATTATCGACCGGGAGGGGCTGAACAGTATATTTAAATCCGTAATAAGACGAAAGGAACCGGAGCATCGATTTATAGATAGATCTGGATACAACGAATTTGAACCGAGGATCAACACCGAATTTCATATCGGTAAAACTCTGGTGGGAAAGGAGTTCGAGAAGCACAGAGGGGAAATTCGGCCTTACGGATTCGCTGTATCTTGAATCCCGTAGCTGTCGTCTGTTCCAATAAGTGGAAAAAGTTTTTTCGATATCATCCACAATTTGTGTCTGCATAATATCCGCCAGGTCGCGGTTTGCCATCCGGGAAACGCCGTCAGGCATATCCGGAAGGGAGTCATAATCGGTTGAACTGTAAATTGAAAGAGTCCCGATTACAGTATCGTTCCGGGAAACCCCGGCATCGGTATGAAAAGAGAGCGAAAGGTGGACGGGAATTCCAAGCCCGTGAGCATCGCTCTGTTTGCTCGGCCCGAAAGGTTTGCCGTAAAGATAATTGCCGTATTCAGAGCGGCACTGATAATCATCGTTGTAGTCGTTCTGGTTTTTGTTCAGGCTGTATGTAATGGTATCAGGCATTCCGGCAAACTGCATCCAGTAACGGGCGCCTTCGAGGTATTTCGGCCGGTTGCTCACAATTGAATCGCGCGCGATAAATCCCATTCCGCCGCCGAACCGTACTGCATCTGCCGTTATGATTTTTTTGTTTTCTTCAGACTTGTTTGTAACGCGGACCTTGCCGGATTTTTCGTTTTGTCCTTTGAAGAATTTGAATGAGCCGAGATAGATCCAGGTAGAACCCCCGGCAGTTTGGTTAACTTCAATCTTCGACTCACCGCCTGCGTGGAAAACAGTATAAACTGCCCTGCCTGTATTATCAGGGGAGTGATGATAAGAAACAGTTACCGAATAAACTCCTGTTTCAGGAATGTTCGGAATGTAGTCGATCCAATTGGATTCCGCGGTATCAGTAAATGCCTGCAGATATGAACCGGTTGTAAAAGGATTAAGATTATCGAAGACGGTATCCGGCAATGGCGCAAATCCGGGTGTTAATTTGGTCCACGGATTTTTGCTTTTAGAAACCTCGACCATACCCTTGCTGCTGCCTGAAGGCATATCGTTATCCAGGATTACTTCATTTACCTGGATGTCCCTTTCCCTTGGGACAAATACGTTTGCGCCTGCATTTTCAAGCATAGGAATCAGGTAAGGGATTGTAAAAGAGAGCGGAAGTTTATCCTCAACTATCTGGAATAACCGGGGGCGTTGCCATTCCCATCTCTTAAGTGTATTATTGAAATACCAGCCGTGGCTTTGCCACAATAATATGTTCCTTCCTGATAAACCCCGGTTCGGTTTATTAAGAGAGGAAGCACGGTTAACGATTGGAGTTTGAAGCAGGTTGGAATTTACCGCATTCCGCCTGGAGTCCGGATTAATATTCGTGCGGTAGTAATTCGGGATCAGATCCTCAACTCTATTTTTGCGGGCAAATATTTCTATTCTATAACCGGCATAGTCTGTTTCAAAGAAACCGGTTAGTTCAGCTCTCAGTCCGGCTGTGGTTTCTTCTCTGATAGCGTTTTCCGCGAAACGCTCATCAAAATAAATACTTATTCTTTTTGAAGCGGAATCAATTCTTAACGAATCTATTTTGCCCGGGAGACTATTCTGGAAAAAAAATCCTTTCTCAGAAAATTGCTGATGGAAATTTTTACGGATATCAGTTTTAGCGGCCGGTTGTATAACAGGTTCTGTTTTGATAGGTTCCTTTGTTGCCGAACAGCCAAACAAAACGGAGAGTAATACTAACACAAGAAACGAACGGACTAAGTTCATATTTGCACCAGGTAGATTAAATTGACGGGCGTTATTCCGCAGGGGGAATCACAACCCAAAGAATTATATATATAAGTATTCCCGGAAAAGCAGCGCTAAAAATTGAAATTAAAACGTAAGCGACTCTTACCATGGCAGGATCCAAACTGAAGTATTCTGCGAGACCGGCACAAACACCGGCAATCATTTTATTCTTTGATCTGCGAAGCGTCATAAAAAACCATATTTGTTAGTACTAAAATAGCAGATAATAATGAAATAAAATAACCAGTATCCGGAATCTGAATTTTATTCAGCTGACTCATTCCCCGGCCCCATTCCTTACGAAGGGAAAGTGAGGTTTTTATGGTCTCAGCAGGAACTATATCACTGATTATATTGAGGAAATTGCGTATTTTTGCGTTTTTAATTTTAATCTGTCAGGAAAACTAAATTGGATACAACAACAGGAGAAGTATTAAAAGTTGCAGAAGAGCTCTCTTCGAGTATTGATTATCAGTCGAAAGAAGTCGCGATAATCCTCGCGGCCGGACACGGAAAGCGGATCAAATCCCACCGTTCCAAGATGCTGCATTCAATCTGGGGAGTACCCACAGTCGAAAGAGTATACAATAGCTGTGTTACCGGCGCGCACGGCAATACAATAATTGTGGTAGGCATAAAAGCCGTTGACGTTATGAATGTTATCGGTAAAAGAGAGAAAAATGCATTTGCATTCCAGGAAGTTCAGAAAGGCACCGGCCACGCGGTACAGGTTGCGCTTGATAAACTTGATAAGGAAAAATTTGACGGAATAGTGTATGTTCTTCCCGGCGATATGGGGTTGATTGATGCGGAATCCGTCTCCGAATTCCGGCAGAATTTTAAAAATTCCGGAAGCGATATGATGGTTCTGACCGGAGTTTATGAAGGCCCGGTAGAAGAGAACAATTACGGCAGAATTATCAGGGTCAAAGAGAAAGACATAAAAGGGAAATCTTCCGGACAGGACTCCGGGAAGGTTATCGGAATTATGGAGTATAAGGATATCCTTGCCATAAGCGCCGACAAACCTTATGAGGTTACTTACAACGGAAGGACGTATCAGTTCACCAAAGATGAACTGATTTCAAACCGTGAGTATAATTCCGGTGTCTATGCATTTAAGTTCAAACAACTGATGGAACTTGTATTTTCTTTATCTTCCGAAAACGCACAGAACGAAGTATATATTACCGACCTTATATACGCATTTAATAAAGCATTTTATACCGTTGGCGCAGCAAGCCCAAGTAAACCCTATGTTGTGATGGGATTTAATGACAAATCCGTACTTAAGGATATGGAAAATATTTTCCGTCAGCACGTTTATGATTCCCTGAAAAACCTGATTGAAATCGATGATCCGGAAGATTTCTTTATTGAGGAGGATGTTGTAAAGCAGATTATTGATCAGGATAAGAAGGGCGTTCCGCTTGACATCAGGGTAGGCAGGGGCGTTCATATCGGGAAGGGCGTTCGACTAAACTATAATCTTCATTTAAAGAAGAATGTTTATGTGCAGGGGGGAGTTGTATTCGGCAAGAACGTAACTGTCGGAGAGAATACTCATCTGTCAACTTATCCTGAGCAGACTATGGAGATCAGGGACAATGTCCAGATCTATTCGGGTGATATGATAAAAGGGAATGTAATCCTTGAAGAGAATGTAATTATCGAATCGGGTGTTATTATGACCGGTAGCGATGAGTTCCCGATCAGGATCGGAAAGAATGTTCTGATAAAAGGTACGACATACATTTTCGGTTCTGTTATCGAAGAGGATGTGTTTATTGAGCACAGCATAATCGTTAAGAAAAAAATCCATAAGATCGTGAAAAAGAACGGCGAGATTCAGAAGATAAGGTTTTATAATCCTATGCCCGCAGGCGTTGACTGTATTGAGAGTTTAGAGAATCTTTAACAGAATAATTTATTTGACAGATATTGTGTAGCGCAGCTCGCGAGCTGCGCTACATTAATAACGGGGTGCGGTGAAAAATCGTTTCATTGAAAAAAGTCGTCCGTTCATTCCCCATCACCACCCGGACAACTCACGAGTTGTCCCCACAAACGAATCAATTTTTAACTTTTTCCGGGAAGAATTTTCTGAATCCCAATGTTAAAAATCCTGTAACTAAACCGCTGAATATCGCCGTAATCAATCCCAGAGAAATAATATACATTTTGGGATCGACATCGTAACGATTGTCAGTGAGATTCTGAAGGAACCGGGGATTATTCTCCGTATATGTATCAAAGAGAGCCACTTTTATCAGCTCGGATAAAAATGCGATCAGAAATCCTGTCACAAACGAATTAAGGAAATAATTCATTCTGCATTTTTTTGCGACGATAGCAGATGCTCCCGCCCATCCTATAAACCACAAGGTCCATTCGACATTCCTTACAAATCCCATCACTCCCGCAATACCCACCAGCACGCCATAAAGTGAGAGATTGAGGATGAGTTTGCTGTTAAGATCGACGTCTTTCATATCCGGCTTTTTTCCGCTTGCGAAATGGCCCGTTGTGCCTGGCCATAATGCCTTAAGTTATGATTAAAAATTATTCTGTATGTTTCCCCAAGATTGTACCGGATAAATGAAGAAGCCGGCGATGAAATTTTAAGTGAACTCAGATTAAGATTTGATGATTCTTCAAAAAGAGCGCTGATTCTCTTCGATTGAGATTCAAACCTGTCGAGCAAATCCAAACCAAAGGTACTTCCCTCAGGCTTAAAAACAGAGGGCGCTTTCAATTTGAATTTCACCTTCGGTGTAATGGCCCAAACCATAACTGATCCCCAGAAGGTGCTTTTGTATCTTGCTAGGCCGAAATCCCTCTTAACCGAAGCTTCAATTAATTTTTCTAACTGGGGCAAATAACCGTTGTTCGTAACTATCAGATGGTTAATGCACTCTGCCGCGCTCCACGATTCGGGAGAAGGACGCATATTAAAGTTCGCTTCAGTTGCTGAGTACTTTAACTGATTGAATTCCTTTTCACAAAGGCCGTGGATTCTTGCCAGTTCGTTATAATATTCGCGTGAAATCATTAGTTTAAATACAGAGTAAGACTTAGTACCAGATATGAAACTGAAGCACGAACATATTATTGTCATATGCCGGCTTTTCAGTATTTATTCTGTACTGGGGCCTCAGCTCTACAAATGAATACGGGAAAAACTCAACTCCAAGGATCAGACTGCTGACGGAGGCATCGCTATTGTCTGTTACGGGGGAGAGCTGATCATACCTTATAGTAGCTTCAAGGCCTTTTGTGATTTTATAACTTGCCTCAATCATCAGTGCGGATGCGGCGGAATCCTGGAAGAACATATTATCAGCCTGCGCGAATTCACCGAGGAGGCTAAATCCGGCAAACGAGAATCCGCCGAAGCCCGAAAAAGAGTTGATGTTAGTAAACGGAGCAGAGAATCCTTTCTTCCATTGCGCAAATGAACCGCCGGCAAGTAATGAGAAATTATCACTGATCTGTGGGGTGAATGATACGGAAGCGGTGTATGAAGGATCCTTAACGAATCTTGTTCCCGCGGGAGTTCCGCTGCTTATAGTTGCAAATGCAAAATCTGAAATGTAAACTCCGACTTCTATTCCTGTCTCCGAGTAGTTTGGCGCGAAGGGCCAACCTTTGAACGAACCGGAGGACGCGTCAAATACTCCGCCGCGGGTGTACGCCGTATGGTCATCTACCCTCAGGCCGTAGTTCGGAAGAAAAGTTCCGACTTTTACGTAACTGTTATTAGGTAAGATATGTGCGGTCGCGAAGCCTTCATAGAAACCGTGGGTCAGATCATAACGCGCGAAGAGGTTTATCTTATCGGAAAGATAAGTGCCCGCATAAAAAGATGAATTCATATTCTGGAAGTCGCTCCGGGATGAGGCTGAGTCAAACTTTGCAAGGAACTGGGTGCGTATATCGAACCCGAAAGAAATATTCTCGTTTAGCATCGGACTTAATTCCGTTTCTTCATCTGAACTTCTGAACATACTGAGATTACTTTTTCCGTAACTCCAGCCGGATTCGCTGCGCATCTGCCCTCCGGTAGGATTGACGTGGCAATCTATACACTGTCCGCCGGAGCGGAGCGCGAATCTTGGGAGCGAAAAAGCATCCACGGTTAACAACAGGAACGCAAATGTAATGAACAAAGAATTAGCTTTCATCGGACTACCTCTTAAAGTGAAGTGATTATTGAAGTTTTAAGTTATGAAAAAACGGGGAAAATGCAAATTATCAGTTCATTTTGTCGCCTTAATTATCAGGTCTTTCGATTCGCTTTCATTAAATGAACCGAATTTTTCATTTCCGTAGGCATAAACCCTTGAGAACCCCGTATCGAGGCAAAGACTCATCAGAACAGGATAAATATGCGGATAAAGGATCGTGTTAAAATCACGGACACCGGTTGTCTGTTTATCCGTAACAGTGATGTTAAAAATCAATTCATCATCTTTGATGTATTTCCTTTCGATAATGTAATTTTCATTTTCGTAGGTTCCGATAACCAACTGACTTTTGTCCATAATGCGGCTGTAATTCAGTATCTGGAAGATGAAAATTCCGTTTTTCTCCAACAGATTGTAAACAGCTGAAAAGATATTCTTAAGTTCTGAATGGTGGATGTTCGCGAAAGTATTCCCCATCGAAGTTGCTATCCCGAACTTGTCCGTGCCCAACGCAGATAAACCTACAGCGTCCTCGGTACGGAAATCAATCTCAACTCCGAAAGAGAGAGCATTCAGAAATGCTTTCGAGATCATCCCGGGAGAGGGATCGATACCGGTGACTTTAAGTCCGGCGAGCGAGAGAGCTATCGAGTCTGCACCGCTGCCGCAGCCAATATCGAGCGCATTCTTATACCCCCTGGCTATTCCTTCAAAAAAACTTTTGCGTTTCTGAACGAGATTTTCGAAGCTGACCATAGTGTCATAAAATTCAGAAACCTCATCATAAAAAGAAAGGTTTCCCAACGGCCTGTCGGTACTCATTAAACCTCCGGATGATTTAAACCAAAAATATAAAAAATGTATAAATTTATTTCCGGGTGTAAGATAATTAGTTGAACAGAATAAATTTGTGGGGAAAGTCAATTTTACTGACGCAGAAATTCATTTCAGGTAAAGAAGTTTTTTAATAATCCAATCAGTGTGAGTTTGCAGGATTGACAGTGAAAAGGTTAATTTAGGATCAAGATTATTCTCCCATACTCAGGAAACCGTAATGACAAAAGAAGAATTAAGGTCAAGATTTCCTTTCCTCGAAAACGGAAAGATCTATCTCAACCACGCAGCCACTAGCCCTATGCCGCAAACCGTAATTGATAAAATTCAGGAGCATATCTATATCAGCAGTGAAACCGATATTGATAATTATGAGTTTTTTATTAAACAGGTTTCCTCCGCGAGAAAGAAGACTGCGGAACTAATCAATGCTTCATCAGACAGGATCGCATTTACTGAAAATACCTCTACTGGACTTAACATTCTCGCACGGGGAATCGATTGGAAAGCGGGGGACAGAATTCTCCTGAATGACCTGGAGTTCCCGTCAAATGTTTACCCGTTTTTAAATCTGAAAAAATCCGGTGTGGAAATAGATTTTGTAAAGTCTCAAAACGGTGTAGTTTCTGCGGAGGATATTATTAATGCAATAACGCCGGGAACCAGGCTGGTTTCTGTTAGTTTCGTTCAGTTCCTCACCGGCTACAGAGTTGATCTGAAACCAATCGGGGAATTTTGCAGGCAGAAGGGAATTATTTTTGCCGTGGACGGTATACAGGGAATCGGAGCGATTCAACTTGATGTTGAGGATTCTAAGGTTGATTTCATTTCGTGCGGTACGCAGAAGTGGCTGATGGGACTGAAAGGATTTTCGTTCATTTATGTTTCGAAAGAACTGCAGGGGAAAATCAGTCCGGCATATCTGGGATGGCTTTCTGTTGAAAATGCGTGGGACCTGCTTAATTATGAAATGAAGTTAAGGCCCGACGCGGGTGTGTTTGAGGGGGGCACGCTGAATTTTATCGGAGCAGCGGCGTTTGTCGGGGCGTTGGATTTATTTGAAGCGTTCGGAGTTAAAAATGTTGAAGAGGAAGTTTTAAGAAACAGTTCATATTTGCGGCAGCGGCTGAATGAGTCGGGGATACCGACTTTGGCGGACGGCTGGCCAGGATCAAATTCATCCGGAATTATAACTTTCCGGTATGAAAACAGTCAAAAGGTTTTTGAGGATCTTCATAAACGGAATATTATCGTCTCTCTTCGGGAGGGGATGTTAAGGGTCAGTCCGCATTTTTATAATACGTTTGAGGAGATTGATGGATTCATCGGCGCATTGAAAGTTCAGGCTTGAATAGCAGTGTCCATTTGTAATACGGAGGAATGGAACACAGATTTTATGGATCAGAACCGATAATCACTGATAGCTGCAGGGTTTCTCGCAAAGCCGCGGAGGCGCAATGGTTGATCAGCGAAGATCAGTCAAATCAGTGTCATCAGTGTTCTATTGCAGCTTTTTTAAGGCGCTAAAGATCCGGACCTGAGATGGAGTTGTTCTGCTGTGTTAATTGGAAATGGAACACAGATTTTATGGATCAGAACTGATAATCACTGATAGCTGCAGGGTTTCTCGCAAAGCCGCGGAGGCGCAAAGGTTGATAAGCGAAGATCAGTAAAATCAGCGTCATCAGTGTTCTATTGCAGTTTTTTTTGATGCGCTAAAGAACCGGGCCTGAGATGGAGTTGTTCTGCTGTGTTAATTGGGAATGGAACACAGATTTTATGGATCAGAACCGATAATCACTGATAGCTGCAGGGTTTCTCGCAAAGACGCGGAGGCGCAAAGGTTGATCAGCGAAGATCAGTCAAATCAGTGTCATCAGTGTTCTATTGCAGCTTTTTTAAGGCGCTAAAGATCCGGACCTGATAAGGAGTTGTTCTGCTGTGTTAATTGGGAATGGAACACAGATTTTATGGATCAGAACTGATAATCACTGATAGCTGCAGGGTTTCTCGCAAAGCCGCGGAGGCGCAATGGTTGATCAGCGAAGATCAGTCAAATCAGTGTCAACAGTGTTCTATTGCAGCTTTTTTGATGCGCTAAAGAACCGGACCTGAGATGGAGTTGTTCTGCTGTGTTAATTGGAAATGGAACACAGATTTTACGGATCAGAACTGATAATCACTGATAGCTGCAGGGTTTCTCGCAAAGACGCGGAGGCGCAAAGGTTGATCAGCGAAGATCAGTAAAATCAGTATCATCATTGTTCTATTGCAGCTTTTTTTGATGCGCTAAAGATCCGGAC